>CACZVN010000001.1 GCA_902784615.1 uncultured Prevotellaceae bacterium
TATCTGGCAAGGCTTGTGGGAACCCTGGCTTGTAGATTCCGTACCTGCAGAAGCTGTACTAATCAAGCAGAACGTCAAACACGTGCTTACCCATCGCATTCTACTGGCGGATTTCTATTTGTGGGAAGTTGCTGAGCGCCCCTCGCTTCCTGACGACTATATCTGGATCAGAGAGGAACAGTTGGACGACTATGCCCTTCCCCGTTTGGTGGAACGTCTTGCTTCCGCCGTGCCACTTCCCAGGTGAATGGCAAAAAAATGACAAAAGATTTGGATGTTACAGATATATTTCTTATATTTGCAACATCGATATACCAATAGCTTTCATTATGAAGAGACTACAACTACTCCTCATGCTGGTATTCCTGGCCATAGGCGCCTGGGCACAGCAGATCACAGAGCAGCAGGCGATGGATCGTGCGCTGCAGTTCCTAAACACGAACAAAGCCGCAAAGGCCCGAGGGCTGGACGGCAAACAGTTGAAACTCGAGGCCGCAGAAGTAGAGGCCAATAGCATCTATGCCTTCAACCTGGAAGGCGGTGGCTACGTGATCGCCTCTGGCGACAGCCGTGCACTGCCCGTGCTGGGTTACAGCGACAAGGGCACCATCGATTGGAAGCAGATACCCTCTAACATGCGGGCTTGGCTGAAGAGCTATGATCAGGCTATGGCGACGCTTGGCCACCACAAGGATTTCAAGGACGGCATCGCCCAGCACATGAAGGCAAAGACACGTGCCACGAAATCCGCCGTGGCTCCGCTCCTCAAGACCACATGGGACCAGGCTCAACCCTATTGGGACAAGACGCCTCCCTACGAAGGAGCTAACCCCAACTGGCAGAATGAACTGGTATATACAGGCTGTGTGGCAACGGCGCTGGCGCAGGTGATGAACTACCACCAGTGGCCGCAGGCTGCCTGCACAGAGATTCCCGCCTACGACCTGGCGACGGAATACGAGGGCGTACAGAAAATTTGGCATATCGACGGACTGCCTTCAACAACCTTCGACTGGGATCAGATGCTCGACACTTATTGGGAATACGACCCAGTGACGAATAGCAACGAGCTGGTGGGGACTGAGGCGCAGCAGGATGCTGTCGCCACACTGATGCGCTACTGCGGACAGGCCGTCAGAATGATGTATTCGTCCGAGGGGTCTGGTTCTTTTACTCAGTATGATGTCGATGCCTTGGTGAAATACTTTGGCTATGACAAGTCCGTCCGTTGTGTGAAACCTATCCAATACGGTATCGATGCATGGGAGGACCTGATCTATGGCGAGTTGGCTGATGGGCGTCCAGTGTTGTATTCTGGGGTATCACAAGATATGGGAGGGCATGCGTTCGTCTGCGACGGTTATGACGGCAGTGGTCTCTTCCACATCAACTGGGGCTGGGGAGGCAGTGGTGACGGTTATTTCTCGCTCGCAGTGCTCGATCCCTATGTCTATAGCAACCAGACATATTATAATGGTGTTGGCTACAACATAGATCAGAATGCCATCATTAATGTGAAACCTGCTTCAGATAGTTCTCAGCCAGAGCAGGTGAGTCCTACGGTCATCATCGACTCATGGGATCCTATAGGCGTCTTTGCAGCTGATTCTGCCTACTTCCGATATTCTTGTTTTTCTCTGGAATACGACGAGATACTTGTTGACTATGCCTTTGGCACCTGTGATGCCGACGGTAGCCTGACACCTGTCTTTATGGGTGATCCCACCAACAGCATTGTATATATTGATAACTATCATCAAGTGAAGATTGACCCCACAGCCTATCAGCCTGGAGAGTATCAGGTGCTCTATCCGATGGTGAACCTCAGCAATCTGCCTGATGCCAAATGGCAGATGATCGGACCTAAGGATTTCTTCCTTTACGCAGGTCGAGATGATGATGGACAGTTCTTCCTCTACAGTAGTACGCAATTCTATGAATTAGAGGTAACAAAGGCTGAGTTCAAAAAGGGGAACGGTTATCTCGGACTGAAAAACGAACTTGTGGTGACCATTCATAATCACGGGGAAAGCGACTTCAGGCTGCCTATCTATGCATTGCCTTACTACTTTGGCGATATCAAACCCGAAGAGTTGTCGTGGGATAAGCCTTACACACAGGGCGACTGGATGTATTCTGGTGCCTATGTGAAAGCAGGACAGGACGCCGAGGTGTCGTTCGGCTTTACGCCTAAGGATGTAGGAACATTCTTCCTGTATCTCTGTCAGATAAACGGTACCTATCTTGGAGAATATGTGATGGAGAATGATGGCATCATCGGTAACTATGACGAGTATGTGGCGAATAACAGTTATCTGGAGGCTGAAAACGAGGACAACGGTGAGGTGCATCTAGGACATGTCGTCTATCATGTCAACTTCGCCGATATCCCTGAGGTGACGGTGCCTGCTGGTAAGCCCTTAAATAGTATCTGCGCCTATGCCGCCGTATGCGATTATCCTGGAGAAGATTATTCGGATAAGATGCTCATGACAGAGACCTACGACTATCTGAGTGCACTCCCTGAGGAGGCTGGCGACGGCTCTCACCAACTGGCTTTCGACGTGGATCATGATATCCGTCGTGGAGGTATGTATTACGTGTGGTCTTATCTCAATGCATGGCTTGAAGATAATCAATTTCTTATGAGTTGTTATCAGAGATACGATTTCGTAGTCTATGATAATCCGGCCATTCGCGTGGAGGGCGACTCCATCGTGGGCAGCGGTGAGCCTTTGGATCTGAAGATCCTCCTGCACTCGGGCTATCCCTATAACCCAAGGGATTACTCAGGTGCGGAAAAGGCTCAATATACGCTCTATGATGTGGATGAAAGGAATTGGATGTCAGAACGACAAACAGAACAGATCACAATGACTTTTGCCCAGGGCAATCCTGCCATGGCAGCCGTTGATACGTTGACGTTGACTGGTACACTGCCTGATGGTAAATATCTGGTGACTGTCAGCAGCGATGTTTTCGCCTTAGGCAGCCGCGACATCAATATCGTGGTCGGAGCGACAGGTATTAATAAGGTTGTCAGCGACGAACCCAAGAACCAGTACTTCGACCTGCAGGGTCGCCGTCTCGAAGGACGTCCAGCCAAGAAGGGCATCTACATCCGCAATAACCGTAAGGAGGTTGTCAAGTAGAACAACTTGAAGGTCAATATACATACAAAGTAATCCGATGAGCAATAGGCCCATCGGATTACTTTTTGAAATGTATTCAGTTTATGCCTCTGCAGCCTCGGGCTCAGCGGCCTTGAAACTCTCAAGATCCTCCACCTGGAAGGCCTTGATGTAGGCAGACTTACCATGAACATCTTCCTCTGTCATGCGGACATAGACCTGAGCACTCTTGGCAAAGAGTTCGGGGGCCTTAGATGCATCACGGATGATGAGCAGGCTCATCACGAGTTCGGCTGTCATATCGTACAGACGACGAGCCAGGAAGTCCTGTGCATCCTGATTCTCGAGTGCCTTCACGTTGGCAAGCGCCTCCTCGTAAACGGGGATGAGTTTCTCCACGCGAGCCTTCAGGGCTGCGTTAGCCTCTGCAGGCAGGGCTGCCAGCATATCCTTGATGTTGTTCAGCATGGTGCCGTTGGTGATGTAGCGGATGGCGGCAACGACCTGTAACTGTGTGGTACCCTCGTAGATCGAGAAGATACGGGCGTCGCGGAACAGGCGCTGGCTCTTGTACTCCATGATGAAGCCCGAACCACCGTGGATGCTGATGGCATCATAGGCGTTCTGGTTGGCGTACTCTGAGTTCATACCCTTTGCCAGTGGTGTGAAGGCATCAGCCAAGCGCTGGTACTTCTTCAGTTCCTGCTTTTCCTCGGCGGTCAGGGCGCGGTCGCGGGCAATATCCTCCAAGCACTTATAGACATCGACGTAGCAGGCTGTCTCGTAGAGCAGACTGCGACCAGCGTCGAGCTTGGCCTTCATACGGGAGAGCATATCATAGACAGCGGGGAAGTTGATGATAGCCTCACCGAACTGCTGACGCTCCTTAGCGTAAGCCAGACCCTCGTTGTAGGCCTCCTGCTCAACACCTACCGACTGGGCAGCGATACCCAGACGGGCACCGTTCATCAGCGCCATCACATACTTGATCAGTCCCAGACGAGTGCTTCCGCAGAGCTCTGCCTTGGCGTTCTTATAGGTCAGCTCACAGGTGGGAGATCCGTGGATACCCAGTTTGTGCTCGATGTGACGTACATCGACACCGCCCTGACGCTTGTCGTAGATGAACATCGACAGACCACGGCCGTCCTTGGTGCCTTCCTCAGAACGAGCCAGCACGAGGTGGATGTCTGAGTCACCGTTGGTGATGAAGCGCTTCACACCGTTCAGACGCCAGCAGTTCTCCTTCTCATCGAAGGTGGCCTTCAGCATCACGCGCTGCAGGTCAGAACCGGCATCAGGCTCCGTGAGGTCCATAGACATACCCTCACCAGCGCAAACACGGGGGATGTACTTCTGACGCTGTTCCTCAGAACCGAACTCATACAGTGTGTCGATACAGCTCTGCAGGCTCCAGATGTTCTGGAAACCGGCATCAGCAGCAGAAATCATCTCACTCAGCATGGAGAAGATGGCGTTAGGCAGGTTCAGACCGCCATAACGACGAGGCATCGAAACACCGTGGAGGCCAGCCTTACGGGTGGCGTCGAGGTTCTCGTAGGTCTTAGAGGCGTAGATCATACGGCCGTTCTCAAGGTGTGGACCTTCGAGGTCAACGCTCTCAGAGTTAGGCTCGATGATATTGGCAGCCACGTCGCCGGTGATGTCGAGAATCTGCTTGTAGTTCTCGATGGCATCGCCCAGGTCAACGGGAGCGTAGTCATATTCCTTTGCATCAGCAAAGCCTTTTTCCTTCAGCTCGACGATACGAGCCATCAGAGGATGATTCAGATAGAATCCAATCTCTGGGTGGTCACTATAATAGTTTGCCATGATTTATTTCGAATTTTGCTTGTAATACTTAATGAGCTTGGGAACGACTTCCTCTACGGTACCTACTATCACATAGTCGGCGATGCGGTTGATGGGGGCATCGGGATCGCTGTTTACAGAGATGATGATACCAGAGTCCTGCATACCAGCGATGTGCTGAATCTGTCCAGAGATACCACAGGCGATGTAAACCTTCGGATGAACGGTAACACCAGTCTGACCAATCTGACGGTCGTGGTCAAGCCAGCCTGCATCAACAGCAGCACGCGAACCACCAACCTCACCATGCAGCACCTTAGCCAGGTCGAACAGTAAGTCGAAGTTCTCCTTACAGCCCATGCCATAACCACCAGCAACCACGATGGGCGCACCTTTCAGGTTGTGCTTGGCAGCCTCTACGTGGTGGTCGAGCACCTTCACGACAAAAGCCTCAGGGCTTACATACTTAGAAACTTCGGGATAAACAACCTCCTTCTTACAAGCACCATCGTAGATGGCCTTCTGCATAACACCACTACGAACGGTAGCCATCTGAGGACGATTGTCGGGGTTCACGATGGTAGCCACGATGTTTCCACCGAAGGCAGGACGAATCTGATAGAGCAGATTCTCGTAGGTCTTACCCTCTTTCTTATCCTCATAAGGACCAATCTCGAGCTCTGTGCAGTCAGCAGTCAGACCTGAGGTCAGTGATGACGACACACGAGGACCGAGGTCACGGCCGATGACGGTAGCACCCATCAGACAGATCTGAGGCTGCTCCTCCTTGAAGAGGTTCACCAGAATATCGGTGTGGGGAGCAGAGGTGTAGGGGAACAAGTCCTTAGCGTCGAACACAAAGAGCTTATCGACACCGTAAGGCAGGATCTGATCCTCCACCTTACCCTTGATGCCTGTACCGGCAACAATGGCATGGAGCTCAACACCCAGTGTATTGGCGAGCTTGCGACCCTTGGTCAGCAGCTCCTGAGATACTTCCTGTACCTGAGTACCTTCTATTTCGCAATATACAAATACGTTGTTCATATCTCTTAGCCAATAATTTTCTCTTCCAACAATTCTTTGATCATTCCCTCGATATCAGCATCCGAAGCCGTCAAAGTTTTCGACTCCTTTGCCTGGAACACGATGTTCTTGATGGCCTTCACCTTGGTGGGTGAGCCATTCAGACCACACTGCATGACGTCGCCATCGACATCGGCAACGCTCCACTGGTTCAGCGTCAGCTCAGGACGCTCATTGTACAGATAGTCGTAAGCCGTACCCTCAGCAGGACGCTCCATCGGACAGGTAGCACGCTTGTACTTCATCACCAGCTTGGCGTTCTGGGGACGACAGGGAGCAGCACTTCCGTTCACAGTGATCACTACAGGCAGCGGAGCCTCTACAGTCTCCACACCACCGTCGATCACACGCTTGATGGTAGCTTTGCCATCCTTTACGCTGAGAACTTCCTCAGCATAAGTCACCTGATTCAGACCCAACTTCTGAGCCACCTGAGGACCTACCTGAGCGGTATCACCGTCGATAGCCTGACAGCCACCGATCACGATATCCACGTCGCCGATCTTCTTGATGGCCGTAGCCAGAGCGTAAGAAGTAGCGAGGGTGTCGGCACCAGCGAAGAGACGGTCAGTGAGCAACCAACCTGTATCAGCGCCGCGATAAAGTCCCTGACGGATGATTTCACCTGCACGTGGAGGACCCATCGTGAGGATTCCTACTGTTGAGCCAGGATTCTGCTCCTTCAAACGAAGGGCCTGCTCCAAGGCGTTTAAATCTTCTGGATTGAAGATAGCGGGTAGGGCAGCACGGTTTACCGTTCCTTCGGCCGTCATGGCATCCTTACCCACGTTTCGGGTGTCTGGCACTTGCTTGGCCAGAACAACAATCTTTAAAGCCATAAATATTAATTAATAATGTGTATCCTAAAAGGGGTGATTTAAAAATCGGCTGCAAAATTAGTCATTTTTGCGCACACAGCCAAATAAATTGCACAAAATCAGCCAATTTGTGCACAGATTAGCCGTTTTGTGCAATAAACTCATCTCATTATTGACTATTTACTCAAACTGATTGCGCCATTCGGAGAAAAATTTCACGATGGCATGATAGGCCTCGATTACGTTAGACTTGGGATTGTGAATACTCCATCTGGCATTGAATTCGCTGCCGTCGCTGTATTCCATGAAGATACGATAGATCGGAGACTCTGGCTCCTGCTCTGTTTCTTCATAACCGTCGAACTTCCAGGGTTCCAACTCGTCCAGCAGGTTCCAGAGCCTTGTCAACTTTGACTTTGGAATCGGGACAAATTCGCACCTCATCTGTTTCTCGAAATCGCTGTTGGCATTGAGGCATACCACTACTTTGATGCTGTCTTCCTGATCGGCAACGAACTCACAGAAGTCTTTACCCTGTCCTGCTTGTCTGTTTTCCGAGTAACTGCAATAGATAGGCCGTCCCTTTGGTCGTCCTTTTTTGGTTTTTCCAGTACTCTCGGCATTGGCCGGTATGCCAGTGATCGTCATGGCTAAAAGTAATGCGAGTGTTTTTAATATCTTCATATCTTCTTTATCCTATGGCAGTTCTTCGTCAATAACCTTGAACGGATGCCAGGTGATTTTATCTCCTATATAAATATCTTCTCCAATCTGATTGAGAATATCTGTGGTCTCACCAGGTGCGCCATAGCCTTCTTCCACAGAAACGACACGAGTATCTTCGTCGCTGGCCTTGGAGAAGTTGGGCAGGTCACTAACGGTGAACTGTACGTAACAACCCGTCAAGATGGTGTACCAGTAGCCGCCAGGTTGATCGCGGTATTGTACGGCCACATACTTGTTGTTGCCCTTAGGCGGCAGGGAATAGACGCAGATGGCTCCAAAATCGGCACTCGATTCTGCAATCTGACAGATTTCGCCCTTGAATTGTGCCAACATGATGCGCTCCAACACTTTGCCGTTTTCTAACTTCGCCAGTAAGAACACAGGGTTGCCCTCGCCTGTCAGATCTACCAGGGCATAGTGTGTCCATTCGCCAGGTCTGAGCATGGCATAATGGGTAGAACCAACGGAAGGGAAATATTCGAACCGATTGATCTGGGAAATATCAGCCTTGAACTGTTTCCTGTCCCACTTATAGATGTGTGTGATGGGGTAAGACAGCACATTATAGTACTCATGAATCTGAAAGTCTGTGCCTTTCATCGGCAGAGTCCATGTAATGAACTCGTATTTATCATAGGAGGGCTTAAAGTCGTCGAGCGGACTCCTTTCTGGTTTCATGGTTTCTGTAGCAGGGTCGTAGTCGTACCAGCACAACAGGTTCTGTATAGGGTCGTGCTGTTCGAAGAGAGTCACGGCAAAGATCCTGTGACCATTGTCCTTGCGCCAGACACAAGCCGCCATCTGACTGATGTCAGTCTCTGACTCCAGATCCACATAGCCGTTTTTGCGGTCTATCAGAATGCGATAGTCGTCTTCAGCGTCAAAGATGGAAGCAGTACCATCGACGCGTGTGCCCTGTGCAGGATGGTCAGCTTGTTTCAGTACCTGGCTCACCACCCATGTGGGCAATGCCTGGTGGAAGGCGTGTAGGAGTGCCACGACGTGAGGTGCTTGTCCGCCGTTTTTCACGGTGATGGTTTTCTCGCGCCATTGGCTGTTGATCTCCGAGTTGGTCAGATAGTTCTGTGCTGTCACACTACTTGTGATGACCAGCATCAGGATGAATAAGATAGTCTTCTTCATATCTTTTTTATTCTTCATCTCCATTCAGCAGGTCGAAAATCGCCTGAAAGTCCTTGGCCGCACGCTTGTCGTAGAAACCGTCGTCAGTCTCATCCGTGTTGGTTGTCTTGGTCTCAATGCAGTCGCCATTCTCGTCGAAATAATAGCGCCATTCGAATACCTGCCCCTCTTCAGCACCTCGAGAATAAGAGAACACAAGATTCTTGGTCTTCTGGTCGAAAAGATACTCGTCATAGCCGTTAAGTTGCATCGACTTGCTAGTACGATTGATGAAATAGATGCCGTCTTTATCGAAATAGATTCTTGTCTCTGTTGTTCTGGGTGGCTGGTCGTCGCCCAGGTCGTGGAGGATGATATGCAGATCATTCGGCATTTCTGCCTTATCGTTGGCTGCCGACTTCTCCTTGGCCTGAGCATAAAGAGAACGGATGTACTTCAGACGCTCTGCCTTGGAAGTTGTGGGCTTCTTCGGCGTGTCGAGATCCAGTGGGGTGAAATAGCCGTTGTAGTTTATCATATTGAACAGTCTCACGTAGTATTCTGCATTCTCCTTCTCTGTCTCTGGCATCGTCCAACTGTTGTGCGTATTGTGCTTCTGCTCGATGCATTGTCCCTCGGCATCGTAATAGTAGCGCGACTCCACCACGAAGCCGCCATCCGTCTCACCTCTCATATAACAGAAGATGACCTGATGATCCTTAGGGTCGAGCAGCACCTCGCGGTATCTGAGATGTCCGTGGAGACCCCAGTCCTCTACGATGAAGTAAGGCGGTTGTTTCGTCGCCAGGCCATCCACTATTTTCTCGTCGAAATAGAAGTCCAGTTGCTCTGTGTCGTAGAGGGGGACATCCTCATCCTCCAGTGTATTGATGATGAGTCGCATGTCCTTGGGTGACTTGCCGTTTTTGCCATTGGCATCAACCTTCTTCTTGGCCTCGGCATAGCACTTGCGGATATACTTCATCCGTTCTTCCTTCGACGTCTGTGCCAAGGCTATGCTTCCGCACGCCAGCACCATGATCATACTGATTAGAATCCTTTTCATTTTCGGCTCTGGTTTTTAATTGACGGGGCAAAGATACGAATAAGCAGGTAAAAATCCAAATTTATTTGGATAATTCCGTTGATTATTCAATTTAATATCGTATCTTTGTCCCCAGAACAATAACTGAAACCCAATGAAGTATTATCGTCTGCTCCAAACCCTGGCCGTTTTCCTCTTTGGAACAACTGCTATCAATGCTCAGCCCTATGACTTCCAGAATACGAAGTTGAAGGATGACAAACGTGTGGAACTATTTATCAAGCATCTGACGCTCGAAGAGAAGATGATGTGGCTGTCGCCCATGATGGGAACGCCCCGTCTGGGTATGCCTGTGCTCAGCTGCTATGAGGGTCTGCATGGCTTGGCCCTCGGGGGACCGTCGCGCAACAATGGTGTGATCACCGTCGATGGCAAGGAGGTGCCCAACGACCTGCCTACTACCATCTTCCCTCAGGCGTATGGCATGGGCTCTACCTGGGATCCATCCCTTATCCAACGTATTGGTGAGATCGAAGCCGAAGAGGTGCGCTGGTATGCCCAGGGTACGAAGGCCCGTCGCAAGGGATTGGTGGTCTTTGCTCCTAATGCCGATCTCGCCCGTGATCCCCGCTGGGGACGTACGGAGGAGAGCTTCGGTGAGGATCCTTTCCTGACGGCCCAACTCTCCGTGGCAATGGTGAAGGGCTTGCAAGGAGATGATCCGCGTTATTGGAAGACGGCTGCCCTGATGAAGCACTTCCTCGCCAACAGTAATGAGGACGGGCGCGACTCCACCTCCAGCAACTTCGATGAACGGCTATTCCGCGAATACTACTCCTATCCTTTCTATAAAGGTATTACAGAGGGTGGTAGCCGTGCCTTTATGGCCTCGTACAATAGTTGGAACGGCATTCCTATGTGCGTCCATCCCTGTCTTGACGAGATCACGCGTCAGGAGTGGGGTAACAATGGCATCATCTGTACCGATGGTGGTGCTTATGCCATGCTGGTGAACGCTCATCACTATTATCCCGACTTCCCCACAGCCGCCGCAGGTGTTGTCAAAGCTGGTACCAGCCAGTTCCTCGACCGTTATCAGCCTTATTTGAAAGAAGCAGTGGAGAAAGGCTTAGTGACCGAGGCCGATATTGACAAGGTGATCCGGGGTAATATCTTCGTGGCCCTGAAACTCGGCCTGCTCGACGACGGATGCCCCTATGCCGAAATCGGCAAGGATTCCACGGCCATGCCGCCCTATGAGCGTGAGGAGGTGAAGCAGTTCGTGCGTGAGGTGACGGCCAAGAGCATCGTCCTGCTGAAGAACGCTAACCAGACACTGCCCATAAAGGGTGTTAAGAAAATCGCCGTCGTGGGACCATACGCCGACAAGATTATCTATGACTGGTACAGCGGGACCGCTCCCTACGAGAATACCATCCTGAAAGCCATGCAGGAGGCTGGCAAGGCGTATGGTATCGAGATCCTTTATGCCCCGGACAACCAGATGGGACGTGCGGAGGCATTGGCCCGGGAGGCTGATATGGTGCTCGTCTGCACAGGTAATCATCCATACGGTACGGATCGTACGTGGAAGGTGTGTCCAGTGCCCAGCGACGGGCGCGAGGCCAATGACCGCCATTCGCTCCAGTTGCCTGATGAGGACGAGATCCGTCGTATCTATGCTGTCAATCCCAATACGGTACTGGTGCTCGTCAGCAGTTTCCCCTATACGATTAACTGGAGCAAGGAACATCTGCCCGCCATCCTCCACGTGACGCATTGCTCTCAGGAACAGGGACATGGTGTAACCGATGTGCTTTTCGGACGGGTGAATCCCGCTGGACGTACCACGCAGACATGGGTTAAGGATATCCTCGATCTGCCGCCGATGATGGACTATGATATTCGTCATGGACGTACCTATATGTATTTTGACAAGGAGGTGCTCTTCCCCTTTGGCTATGGTCTGAGCTACACCCGCTTTGAATATGGCGACGCGAAGATCCTGAAACAGGACAAGCAGAAGGTGTATGTTTCTGTGCCAGTAAGGAATGTGGGAGCGTGCGACGGCGAAGAGGTTGTCCAACTCTATGCCCATTATCCTGACTCCAAGGTGGAACATCCCCGTCGTCAGCTTCGGGCCTTCGAGCGTGTCAGTATCCCTCAGGGCGAGACGCGTGAGGTAGTGCTGGAGATTGATAAGAACGACCTGTCATACTGGGATGAGGCTGCCCATGCTTTTGTGCAGGAGTCAGGACGTGTCTGTCTTGAAATCGGAGCCTCGTCTGCCGATATCCGTACGGAGATTGATTATTACCCGAAGAAACAGAAATGATGTCAGAAGGACCCGTATCAGAGAAACAGCGTTATCTCATCCTCGATGCCTTGCGTGGCTTTGCCTTGATGGGTATCGCTCTCGCTAACTTCCCGGAGTTTGCCCTGTGGACTTTCCTGAGCCCAGAGGATCAGGCAGCCATGGGGACGGGCGGCATCGATCTGGTGGTACGGTTCTTCCTGTATATGTTGGTCGATGGCAAGTTCTATACGATCTTCTCGCTGTTGTTTGGTGTCGGTTTCTCGTTGTTCCTCCAGCGTCATTCCGTGTCGCGTTTCCTGCGTAGGATGGTGATACTGGCTGCTATCGGCTTTTGTCATCTGATGTTCATCTGGAGCGGCGACATCCTGTTGCTCTACGCTGTCGGCGGTATGCTGCTGCCACTGTTCTTCCGCCTGAAGGACAAAGTCCTGCTGCTGATAGCAGTCCTGCTGATTATTCTGCCTGTAGGACTGGATGCCCTGACGGAGTTCGCAGGTGTCGATTTCGCAGGACCTTTCTATGATTTGTGGTGGCGTGAAGCCCATGCGCAGGGTATCACGGAGGAGAATTTCGCAGGCTGGCTCCGCGATGCAGATTCCTATCCTAAGATGTTGGCCTTTCTCATGCAGGGTGCCTGTGAACGAATGTGGGAGTTTGTCAGCGGCCATCGCCTGCCGCGTGTGTTAGGCCTTTTTATCCTTGGCTATCTGATCGGGAAGCACAGACTCTACGTCCGTCTGTCTGAGATGCCGATGGCGAAGTGGCTCGACTATTGTATCCTCTATGCCATCCCCACGTCGATGCTCTATGCGTGGAGTGCCTGTAACGGACATCCATGGGGACTCACCGTCCACTCCCTGCTCTATACCCTGAGTGTCATCCCTGCGGCATTCTCTTATATTTTAGGTTTTTGTGTGGCCTATCAGCATACGCCCTCCTGTTATAAGTTCTTCCCCATGATGGCCTTCACAGGGCGTATGGCCCTCTCGAACTATATCGGCCAGTCGCTCATTGGCATCGTACTGTTCTATGGCATTGGTTTCGGCCTTGGCACCTCCTTCGGCTTGGTCTTCGTCATCCTGACGGCCCTCGCTGTCTTTGTGCTCCAAACATACCTGAGCCGTCTGTGGCTCAGTCGTTTCCTGTTCGGTCCTTTGGAGTGGCTCTGGCGCCTCCTTACTTACGGCCGCTACTTCCCCATTCGTCGTTAACAATAAAAACATTACTAACCCAAAACAAATATTAAAATGAAAAAGGTATTATTATTTATTTCAATGCTATTAGCCGCCGTGCTGATAACTAGCCTCTATTCCTGTACCCAAGATGGAGGAGACAATGACAACCGCCATCGGCAAGGGAATGAAAACGGAGAAAATGTGAACTTGGAGAAAGCTTGTGAATCCTTACAAGAAGTAAGCGATATATATATGGAATGTCGCTCTATTGAGGAACTCCAGAATCATGTTGACGAGATTACCAAAATCGACAATGTTGAAAAAGTGTATTTTTCTGATATTGCGATGTTTGTGAAGGTTAAGGACTTTATGACGGTTTCGTTTTGTTTTTATCCAGAAGTGAAATCTCCCCAAATAGAACAATTAGATATTCCCCAAGTACGTCAAGCAGGTACACGGGCAAGTTCCGATAATTCTTTTTCCCAGTTAGGTTTTGAGAAAGCGGTGATTATCGATCAACAGGTAAATGATAGGAATTGGGATCTTTACACACAAGGAATAAAAGGTATGTTAGATAGGGTTGGTATAAAAACTGAAATCAATAAAGCTCCCACCATAGAATACCTTCGGGATGGACTATTTGACAATGATATCGTGTTGTTTATATCACATGGTCATTATGATTCTGATAAAAAACTGCATTGGCTTGATTTACAGAATTTGGAAGAATTTGATTGGAGACTATATCCCCAAATGTCGTTGGGAGATTATCTAACAAATGATCTTATATTAGCACTAGGTGGTAGTGTCTTTGTAGAGAATGACATGCTTCAAATAACGATTACTCAGAAATGGAAAACATTTCGTTATGTTCCATACGCATGCTTTTCCGTTTCAGAGAAGTTCATTTCTTCTATACAAAAGAAGTTTAAGAAACAAGGAAAAGCTTTGGTGTTTAATGTGGCTTGCCAATCGCTGATGGCTGGAGATAACACCGTGACAGATCAAAATCAGCATGACTTTGCTTTCGCTCAAGCATTTATTGATCGAGGAGCTGGTGTCTATTTCGGATATGACGAGATCAATGGCGCAGGTCAGATGGCAGGAATGCTGTTATTGGGCAGTATTGCTTCTGGGCAATCGGTAAAGAGTGCATTCAATTCTCTTCCTGATGCGGTTGTCCATAATCAAATGGATGATGGTGATGAAGAAAAGCAAATTGCTCCAACACGTTTTTGGACAGCGGACTTATTTTACTATCCTGAGGATCATTTTGATATAGAAAACTGTTGTCAAGTTTTTCCCACCCTTGAAGAAAAAGAAGAATCTGACAAGAACATTATATTGAAATCGTCAGAACCGTATAATTTGATGTTTTATAAGGGAGATAAAATTGATGATAAATATACTGTAACTGGAGTATATCCATTTATTGTTGAACCAGTAAGCGATTATGAAAGTTTTGCTCGTTACGAATTTACGTATGGATATGAAGTAAGCACAACAAAAGATTTTACCTCTTCCCATACTAAAGTATATGAAATGCAATTTAATAGAGCTCACGTGAATAATTATGCATTATCAGACGATGATTATATCCTCCATTTTTCTTATCCCGTTCCGAAATCAGATTTAGAATCAGAAACTACCTACTATTATCGCGCATATCTTAATGATGGAACTAATAAATACTTTAGTGATTACGATACCTTTACTACTCCTAAGCAGGAGCGTATTGAACAGGTGATACCAAAGGAAATCCTTGAGACCATGGAACCTTATATTACCATTTATGAAGGTGATAGTCCTCCTGTCGTGGAAGGTGTGTATGTGATTTCTCCTAATGTTATTAGTTATGATTCTACCAACGGATTTGATGCAGGAGATCTATTTGCAGATCATTATCTGAAGTTCTCCAATCAGGATATCCTCAAAAATACCCTTGACTTTGAAGGAAAGGAAGTCGTTGATGGACGTACTATCAGTTATGAAGGGGGACCCGGTGCCTTCATCAGTGGTACGGGTGACAATTTCACAGTGTTCTTTGATGTGAGCGGAACGGCCTATTTTGACGAGTATAATGTGGATTATACGGAAGCACTGGTCATTTCTGGCACGCTTACATCTACGGGTATTAAGAATGCTGAGTATTCCTTCGTTTTGACTTGGAAAGGTGATGACCCCAAACCCTATGCCATTAAGAAGGGTGACTTCCGCGTCTTCAAGGATAACGACGGGCTGGCTTCGAAAGCTACCTGGCCAAGCGGTGCCCGTAGTTGGGGATGGGACTACCATGTGAAGGATGGCAAGATCACAACCCCGTGGTCTATCTACGCTGTAAGGAAGTAAGAATCATTCAGTAGAATGAAAAAAAGAGCCGGAAGTGATGAACTTTCGGCTTTTTTGTGTAATTTCGCAGCCGATTTAAATATGTATGGCTATGATGAATGGTGTTTATACGATTCTGCTGCTCATTCTGAGCAATGTATTTATGACGTTTGCGTGGTACGGACATCTACGGCTGCAGCAGTCTGGCATCTCGACGAACTGGCCGCTCTATCTGGTGATTGCCTTTTCGTGGATGATTGCCTTTTTCGAGTACTGCTGTCAGGTGCCTGCCAACCGCATAGGCTTTGTGGATAACGGAGGTCCCTTCAACCTCGTGCAGTTGAAGGTGATTCAGGAGTGTATCTCACTGGTGGTATTCGCCGTGATTGCCAATATGATCTTCCAGCATGAGCATCTGCACTGGAACCATGCGGCGGCTGCCCTCTGTCTGGTGGCAGCAGTATATTTCGTATTTATGAAGCCGTAATGTTTGGTGGTTTCATTTTTTCTTCCTATTTTTGCAGTCGGTAATGATTGACAGGGCGACGATAGACAAGATCATGGATGCCACGAACATCGTGGATGTGGTGGGCGAGTTCGTCACACTCCGTAAGGCGGGTGTGAACTACAAAGGCCTGTGCCCGTTCCATGACGATAAGACACCGTCGTTCATGGTGTCGCCGTCGAAGCAGATCTGTAAGTGTTTCGCCTGTGGCGAGGGTGGTACGGCCATCAACTTCCTGATGAAGCACGAGCAGATCACCTATCCAGAGGCCCTGCGTTGGTTGGCGAAGAAATACAATATCGAGATTGAGGAAAAGGAACTCACCGAGGAGGAGAAAAAGGAACAGAGCGACCGTGAGTCGATGTTCATCGTCAATGAGTGGGCGATGAAGTATTTTCAGGATTTGCTGAAGAACGATCCTGACGGTATCGCCATCGGTAAGCAGTATTTCCGCAGCCGAGGCATCCGCGACGATATTATCGAGAAGTTCAATCTTGGCTATGCCCTGTCGAAGCGCGACGCCTTAGCCACGGCGGCACAGAAGGCGGGCTATCAGGTGGAGTATTTGGAAAAGACGGGACTCTGCATCCGTAACGAACGGGGTGTGTATGATCGCTATGCAGGCCGTGTGATCTTCCCCTGGCTGAACGTCAGCGGTAAGGTGGTGGCCTTCGGTGGCCGGTTGCTTGATGCCCGGACGAAAGGCGTGCAGCAGAAATACGTCAACTCGCCTGACTCCGAGATCTACCATAAGGAACGTGAGCTCTATGGACTCTTCCAGGCGAAAAAGGCTATTGCCAAGGAAGACCGCGTGTATATGGTGGAGGGTTATACTGACGTGATCGCCATGCATCAGTGCGGGCTTGAGAACGTGGTGGCTAATAGCGGTACGGCGCTCTCCAACCATCAGATTCGCCTGTTGCGGCGCTTCACGCAGAACATCACCTTGTTATATGATGGTGACGAGGCTGGCATCCATGCCGCTATGCGTGGTACGGACATGCTGTTGGCGGAGGGCATGAACATCAAGGTGCTCCTGTTGCCCGACGGTGACGATCCCGACTCCTTCTCGCGCAAGCATACGGCTCAGGAGTTCAAGGACTATATAGAACAGAACCAGACGGACTTCATCACCTTCAAGACACGTCTGACGGTGGAGAACGTGACGGATCCCGTGAAACGTTCCGAGGCCATCGGTGGTATCGTGAAGAGCATCTCCGTGGTTCCTGATCAGATTCTGCGCTCTACCTATCTCAGTGAACTGTCCCAACGCTTAGGCATCAAGGAACAGACCCTGCTGAACTCGATGAACGGCATGATCCGCAAAGACATCGAGGAGAAGGAAAAGAACTCACAGGGGACGGTTCTCAGTGAGTCCTCCGTAGCAGAAGACTCACTGAGAACCGTCCCCGATGAGTTCATCGGCCTGCATACCGTCGATGAGCAGACACTGGAGGTGGAACGGCTGCTGATACAGAGTGTCATAAGAGACGGTGAGAAGGTGATCTATGAGAATATCGAGACGGAGGATGGAGGAACTACCAACCTCACGGTGGCACAGTATATCGCCTACGATCTGGGACAGGATGGACTGACGTTCCATAACGACCTTTATAACCTGATCCTTCAGGAAGCGGCGGCCCATAGTGGGGAACCGGATTTCAAGGCCGAGAACTATTTCATGCACCATCCTGATATTGAGATCAGTTCGCTGGCGGCCAAACTGGCCATCGACCGTCATCAGTTGGGCAAGGGCTTCCAGTTGAAAGAACGGGAAGGTAGTTTGCGACAGCATGTGCTCCATCTGGTGCTCGACCTCAGGCTCGACATTATCACCAAACGGTTGAAGGACATACAGGCGCAGTTGAAGCAGGTGGGCAATGACCCCAAGATGATAAAGGCTCTGTTGGAGGAATACAGGGACACCCAACAGTTGCGCGATGCTCTCGCCAAGCAGTTGGGCAATGATATCGTAAGATAGGATGAGTTGGGTGAATATCATATTCCTGATCTATCAGATCATCGCCATCGCGGCAGTGATCCATGTGATCATGGACAACCGTCAGCCTGCGAAGACGATGGCCTGGGCACTGGTGATCTGGTTTGTTCCCGTGGTGGGTATCGTGTTCTACCTCTTCTTCGGCATCAACACCCGTAAGGAGCGTCATGTCAGTGAACGGAGCATGAACCAGCTAACGAAGCGCTCCATGCTGGAGTTCGTGGAGCAGAAGGATCTCCGTCTGCCCGAGAAGCACAAACCCCTGATAGACCTTTTCATCAACCAGAATCTCTCGTTACCGTTCAAGGATAACTATGTGGAAATCTATACCGACGGTTACCAGTTCTTCCCCGCCTTGCTCTCAGCCATCCATGAGGCCAAGAACCATATCCATATCGATATGTATATCTTTGCGGAGGATGCCCTGGGCAATCTGGTGGCCGATGCACTGATCGCAAAAAAGCGCGAGGGTGTGGAGATCCGTGTGATCTATGACGATGTGGGCTGCTGGAACGTGAGTCACCGTTTCTTCGAACGGATGCGCGAGGAGGGTATCGAGGTGGCCTCTTTCCTTCCTGTGCGTTTCCCCTCGTTTACGAGTAAGGTGAACTATCGCAACCACCGTAAGATCATTGTCATCGACGGTACGGTGGGCTTCATCGGTGGCATGAACATCGCCCTGCGCTATGTGAAGGGTACGGGGACGATGCCTTGGCGCGATACGATGATCAAAGTCTCGGGTGGAGCCGTCTATGCCCTCCAGCGGGCTTTCCTCGTGGATTGGTACTTCGTGGATCGCACGTTGCTCTCCGATCGTAAGTTCTACCCCTCCGCACTCCATGACGGACTGACGGCAAACAACTGTCTGGCACAGGTGGTGACGAGCGGTCCCGTGGCGCCTTATCCTGAGATCATGCAGGGCTTTGTACGGGTGATCCTCGGTGCCCGTCGTTACCTCTTCTTGGAGACGCCTTATTTCCTGCCCAACGACTCCGTGCTCTTCGCCCTGAAGACGGCGGCCTTGGCGGGTGTCGATGTCAGGGTGCTTTGTCCACGCTACAGTGATGCGCGCTTCGTGGAGTGGGCCAGCCGTAGTTATCTGCGCGAGATCCAGGAGGCAGGCGTACAGGTAAGTCTTTATAAGCCGGGTTTCCTGCACTCGAAGTTGATGGTCTGTGATGATGCCATCACCACCTGCGGTTCCACGAACCTCGACTTCCGTAGTTTTGAGAACAACTTTGAGGCGAACATCTTCTTCTACGACGAGGGGATGGCCCTGCGTGCGAAGAAGATATTCCTGGATGATGAGAAACAGTCAGTGCTATTGAAGGACATTCCTGGACGGATGAATAGCAGCTTCTTCGTCCGGCTCTGGGAAAGTATTACGCGGATGTTGTCGCCGCTGCTCTAAAGATACTGAAGTTTACGCTTCCATAACTGCGATGCTCCACGAAGTGTGGATCGTCGCTGAAGTCATAATCCTTACCATGCTCAAAGACGAAGATACCGTCTTCTTTCAATAATCCTTTCTCGAAGATGAGGCTGGGGATCGTCGGCAGTTCCTTCAGTGCATAAGGGGGATCGGCGAAAATAAAATCAAACTGTTGCTTACACGACTTGATGAAGCGGAAAACATCACCGCGCAGGGGAACACACGCCTCTGTTCCCAGTTTCTGGACGCACTGCTGAATAAAGCGGTGATGGTCGCGATCCAGTTCCACGCTGATGACGTGGGCACAGCCGCGTGACAATAGTTCGAGGGTGATGCTGCCCGTGCCAGAGAAGAGATCGAGGGCGGTGGCATCCTCAAAGTCGATGTACTGTGTCAGCACGTTGAAGATGTTCTCCTTGGCAAAGTCCGTGGTGGGCCTTGCCTTGAAGGTCTTCGGAATGTCGAAGTGCCGTCCCTTGTATTTGCCTGTGATAATCCTCATCGTCCTTTTACGAGTAATGTCATCAGGTCGTAGGGCATGTTCGCAATCTTGGTGGCAGGCGACTGCTGGAAGTCAGCAGAGGGATTGATGACGTAGGCCTTCTGCAGATAACGCTTGAGTTCCTGCAGGAGCCAGTCCTGTTCAGGGATATTGCCAACGATGTGCATCTCGTCGTGCTCGGCCTCCAGGCGCAGTTGCTTCCACACGTAGAGCAGGAAGTAGAGGGCATCATGGGCATCGGTGGTGTCGAAGGCATTGCAGAACTTGAATCTGTTCTGCTGGAAACTGAAGATGTCGAGCCGCTTGCCGTGGAAATAGCCGTAGAGTTTGCTGCGGTGACCCGTGAAACTGCGCTGGTGCAGATAGTGCCACACAGGTGTCATCGCATGGATGTACTGCAGGTCGTCGAAACGGTCCTGCAAGACAACCGACAGATCCTTGTTGACGGCAAAGAGGCAGACGGCCTTCAGTGACGGCAGCACGTTGAAGCGCACGATGCGCTGCTCCTGCGTGGGAGGATAGACGTGGTTGAAAATCGTCGTGATGTTCTCCTCGTCAAACTGCTCGATGGGCACGAGCATGGAAGGGGTATCGACAAGCACCTGCACCCTTCGCGTGTCGATGGCCGTCAGGTCGGCGGTCTTGAAGGCTTCCCTGAGATTGGCAGCAATCGAGATACCGCCCTTCACGATATAGGGCTCGTAGAGGAACGGCCGTTCTGTGTCGGCAGGGTTGGGCATCGTGAACGAGAGGGTGTTTTTCCCGATGCGTATGATCAGCTTTCTCTGATAGATCTCTTCCATGAGTCGTGGGTTTGGTTTATCCGCGCATCACACTGGCGACGCACAGGACGAGGAGCCCGAGTGCAACGATGGCCAGAATGGCGTTGATATGTTTATCCGTTATTCGCATTTGGGTGCAAAGGTACAAAATAATTCTTAATTCTTAATTCTTAATCCTCAATTTTTTGTACCTTTGCAGATAAGTATGATCAACGACGAACTGAAATACCGTATCCTTCAGAGTTTCGGCTTCCCGCCAACGGCGGAGCAGGAGCACGCCCTCGATGTGTTCTCGCTCTTCATGACGGATCGTTCAGATCACGTCGTGATGATCCTGCGAGGTTCGGCAGGTACGGGAAAGACCACCTTGGCGGGCGCCATCGTCAAGGCTTTGGCAGCCCTTGAGCAGAAGATGATCCTGCTGGCACCTACGGGCAGGGCAGCCAAGGTCTTTTCGTTGAATGCAGGCCATCCCGCCTATACCATCCACCGTCGCATCTACCGTCAGAAGACGGCTGGCGACCTGTATTCCTTCAACCTCAACGACAACCTGAACCGCGACACCTTATTTATCGTCGATGAGGCCTCGATGATCGCGAACTCAGTGGGGACGGTTCTGGGTGAGTTCAGCCGGAACTCACCCAGAACCGTCCCCACTGAGTTCGGCAGCGGCTGTCTGCTTGACGATCTGATGCAGTTCGTCTATAATGGCCAGAACTGTCGTATGATGCTCATTGGCGACAAGGCTCAGTTGCCGCCTGTGGGCGAGGAGGAGAGTCCTGCCCTGATGGCCGATGTGCTCCGGGGCTACGGCATGAAGGTCTATGAATGCGACCTGAATCAGGTGCTCCGCCAGAGTGAGGAGTCGGGCATTCTCTGGAACGCCACGAGAATCCGGGAGATCTCACAGGGGGACGGTTCTTTTGTCGCACAAAAGAACCGTCCCCCTGTGTCATTGCCCCAGATCCGCTTCCAGGGCTTTGCCGATATCTGTATCGTACCTGGCGACGAACTCATAGAGTCGTTGGCCAGTAGTTACAGCAGGGTGGGGCTCGACGAGACCATCGTCGTCACCCGCAGCAACAAACGCGCGAATATCTACAACCAGGGCATCCGTAACCAGGTGCTCGACCGCGAGGATGAACTCTGCCGTGGTGACCAACTGATGATCGTGAAGAACAACTACTTTTGGACGGAAGGCTCCAAAGAGATTGCGTTTATTGCCAATGGCGATATTGCCGTCGTGCAGCGTTGCAGGAACGTACATGAACTCTATGGTTTCCGCTTTGCCGAGGTGACGATGCAGTTCCCTGACTACGACAACTACGAACTGACGGCCACCGTGATCCTCGATACGCTGACCTCAGAGGCGCCCGCCCTGACCCGTGAGCAGCAGGACCACCTCTTCAATGCTGTGATGGAGGACTATGCCGACATCCCCAAGAAAGCAGACCGCATCAAGAAACTGAAGAGCGACCGTTATTTCAACGCCCTTCAGATCAAATACGCCTATGCCGTCACCTGCCATAAGGCACAGGGCGGACAGTGGGCGCACGTCTATCTGGATCAGGGCTACATGACGGACGACATGCTCACGCCCGATTATATTCACTGGCTATACACCGCCTTCACCCGCGCCACGGAAAAACTCTTCCTCGTCAACTGGCCCAAGACCCAGACGGATAATCGTTAGCCCTATCTTTAATATCACCCAACCACTAATGAAAACCTTAACCCCAAGGCATAGGCAATCTGCAGAAAGGTAGAGAGTTGCATGTCTGTCGTACCTCTTTCAAGGGCAGATACATATTCACGCTTTTTTCCTATCCTTTCTGCCAGGTCCTGCTGTGTCAGTTTCTGTCGTTTCCGCTCGTCCTTGAGCAGTTCGGCGTAGTACCAGGCTTCTGCCTTTGCCTCAAATTCCCTGCGGTTCTCAGATCCCTCTTGACCATACTTTTGTATGAGATGTTCTGATCCCGTGGTCAGTTTCGCTAATTTCTTTTGGTCAATCTTCACCATATTACTCATCCTCCAAATATTTCTTTAGTATATTCCTGGCTTTTTTGATTTCGCCTTTATATTGCTTAGTGTCCTTCTTTAAGAAAGAATTTAGGAACAATACCTGTTTGCTCTCCATAAGTCTCTCTAATCGTTTTCATTTGCAAAAGTAAGGAATTAATTACAATCTAACAAATAATTGGAAGAAATTTATTCCTTTTTAAGATAATGGCATAAGAGAGAACTTTACGATTAACCCACAAATGTCTGAAACTTTTCTTTTTCATCAGCAATGACCACCAAATCTTTACGCCATTATATTTAAAAAACAGAGGCGGTCAATATTTTTGACCACCTCTGCTTTCTCAGGGCACATTGGAGCCAGGCCCCGTTGAGAAATTTGGAGGCCCCGTAGGAAAATTGGGGACCTCCAAATTTTCCTATCGTGGCTCCGTTTTTGTTGAATTCTCCAGAGAATTGGATGCTCTCTTACGCGCACGCAGGCGTATAGTTGTCTTACTCACTTTTTATGTGTCCTATCTGTCCCATGTGTCCCTTTTCCACAAAACGACAGGGACACATGGGACAGATGGGACACTTGTTTTTGGCTTAAGACAACTACCGCGCGCACGTGATGTCACAAAGTGTCCTGACCCCGCTGTGTCATGAGGACTCCAGCCTCTCTTATGCCGGCATCGATCGCCATGAGGGAGAAAAGATGGTTGGTGGTTACAGTACCGTCATCACGATGGAAGAGTACCAGAGCCAGAGATCATGAATAACGAGGTCTGCCTGTAGTAAAAAGGGTGGGGGTGGGTGGAGGATAAAATAGAAACTTATTATGCGTACTGCGCGCACGCGGTACGCGTGAATATTCTGGGAAACATCCTCCACCCACCCCCACCCATACAGATGGACAGTGACGCCAGTGACGCTATAATGCGTAAACTTTTCACGCGTACCGTGTAGGTGTGTACGTGTTACGCCCATGCGCATAATACGCGTGCGCAGTACCCGTGAGACTTTTAAGAAATCATGCGTCACTGGTGTCGCTGGCGTCACTGAGATTCGTTTGATGATTCTTGTTTTTACCATAACCAAAACTTTTTGGCGGCAAAGATACGAAATAAAACAATAAGTTTCCCGAAAATCCCAAACTCAGGATAAACCTAAAATCAAGTAGCCTCGTTATGGGCCACGGTTTAAGGGGTTGGATAATAAGGACTCCTTTTTGAAAATTAAGGGCTCCTTAATTTCCGAAAAGGGCTCCTTAATTTCCGAAAAGGACTCCTTAATTTTTCGTTCTTAGGTCGTGGGAAATTTAGGTTTATCCTGACTTGGACAAATTCAAGAAACCAAGCGGATTTTTTCTTATCTTTGCCACCAAATCAAAGAAACATGGACGAATTGACACATTTGACGAATTATTTCATGGAATCCTCACGCGTACCGCGCACGCACGGTACGCGTGAGAAAGTTACTAATAAATGTGTCAAATTCGTCAAATCCGTCAAATATGCGACAGCTTTTAGGAGCATGAATCGGGTTTGTCGCAATATGGTTTCTGTGTCGCAACAACTCGAGATGAAAAGTCGAAAAAAGTTTGGAATGGGGCTGAATCCGTCGTAACTTTGCAATGTCAAAAGGAACAAAACCCCAAGACAAAGAGAGATTAAACATTTAGTATAAACAATTAAAAATTTAAGAAAGGAAATAAGATATGGCAGAGAATGTAACACCGGTAACCTTAGAGGTTAAGGATTTCGAGAAGAGAGAGGTCATGATGGTTGACTACAAGTTTGATCAGGCAACAGACCGTGAGGGACAGATTGCAGGTATTCCCCGTGGTGGTAAGGTATCGATCCGCGTGAAGGCTATGAACGACGGCAACTCGCAGCTGCTGCAGTGGATGCTGGCTCCGAACGACCCGCGCGACTTCACCGTGACGTTCTTCAACACGGTTGACGGTTCAACGATGAAGGAACTGAAGGGTACGGGCTGCTACTGTGTGAACTACAAGGAGAAGTGGGAAGACGGTGAGGAGCACTTCGAGGAGATGGAGATCGTCTGCCAGAAACTCGAGAACGGTCCCGTCGGCTTCGAGAATCCCTGGAAGTGAGCTTAAGCGAGTGAAGAGTGAAGCTTGCTTCAACTCTTCCGAGCGCAGGCGAACTCGACGTGAAACGTCAAGTAATAATTAATAAAGAATCCCGCCAATTGGCGGGATTCTTTATTAATCTAGTAAGTCATTTTCGGCTCAAGTTCCTTGGCCTGGTCGATCATTTTCTGTACCTCTGCAATAGATGGTACGCGACCGCAGATGTTGTACTGGGCGTTGATCTCCTCCAACTTCGGCTGCAGGTTCTCGGCCACACGGTGACGGAACTCCTTCACGGTATCCACACCAGCCTTCTCAAGCAGTTCAGAGAACTGGGGACCTACGCCGTTGATACGGAACAGGTCGGCATGGTTCGTCCAGCGTAGAATCAGTTTCTCGCTGATCTCCGTTGCGTCAGCCAAAGCCTTGCGGCCCTTGGGATCAGCACACTTCTCGAGCAGTTCACTTACCTTGTTGATACCTGCGGCTGTCAGCTTTTCAGCATACACGTCGCCTACACCTTCGATGTCGATAATCTTGTAATCCATAATCTTGAAGTTTTTAGTTGACTGTAAATGGGTTTTGTTGGGGCAAAGATACAAAATTTCTTGAATAAACGGTGAATTATGTGGCTTTTTTTGTATTTTTGCAACAAAATAGTGAAAGTGATGATGATAGCCTTATATATTTTGATCGGTGTAGCGGTGGGTGCTGTGGTGCTCTACCTGCTGATGGACCGTAAGATGGATGCCCTCCGCATTGCCGGGGGACAGAAGGATATTGAACTCTCGATGAAGGGTGAGCAGTTGAATGCCGCCACGAGTCGCGTGACCCATCTGGAGGAGGAGAACAAGACGCTCCATGCCAAGGCTGAGACACAGGGTAGGGAACTGGAACTGGTGCGCGAGCAGATGGGAGAAGAACTCAAGCGGCGCGACGAGCAGTTTCAGGAACAGCTCCGTACAGCCCGTGAGCAGTTGCAGAACATGGCCCAGCAGTTGATGGAGGCCAGTGCCTCGAAACTGAAGGAGCAGAACACGGAGGCGATGACGGGTATCACCCAACCCCTGAAGGATGCCATCGCCAACATGCAGAAGGCTATCAATGAGACCCAGAAGGAGAGTGCGGCCCACTCGGCTTCTTTCCGTGAACAGATGTTGCAGATGATGCAGCAGACCCAGCAACTTGGTGAGAAGACGGAGGGACTGGCTAACGTGTTGCGTCGCGACAATAAGGTGAGCGGTAACATGGGTGAGATCATCCTTGGCGATCTGCTGGCCAGTCAGGGACTGACAGAGGGTATCCACTACGAGGTGCAGGCACGGCTCCGCGATGAGTTGGGCCGTCCCCTGAAGAACGACGAGACGGGCAAGGAGATGCAGCCTGACGTGATCCTGCACTATCCGCAGGGGCAGGACGCCATCGTCGATTCGAAGGTGTCGCTCGTGGCCTACGAGAAATACGTGAATGCCGAGACGCCCGAGGAGAAGGAACGCTACCTGCAGGATCATATCAAGAGCGTGCGTCAGCATGTGAACGAACTGGCGCGCAAGGACTATTCGAAGTATATCAAGAACGGGCGAGAGACGGTGGATTTCGTCATTATGTTCGTGCCCTTCGAGTCGTCACTGCAACTGGCACTGGCCAATGACCCCACACTCTGGCGCGAGGCCTTTGAGAAGAAGGTGTTCGTGACGGGTGAACAGAACCTCTTGGGCATCCTCCACATGATCCATATCGCCTGGGTGCAGAACCAGCAGGCGGAGAATCAGGAGAAGGTGTTCGGACTGGCAGAGCAGTTGTTGGATCGCTTAGGCGACTTCGTGCAGCGCTATAATGACCTCGGTGATAAACTCCATAAGGTACAGGAGGCTTACGACAGTGCGAACAACAAACTGATCACTGGTCGTCAGAGTGTGGCACAGAAGGGACGCGAACTCGTCGATCTGGGTGCCAAGGAGAATGCGAACCGTAAGATCCCTATGCCGGAGGTGGGACTGGAGTAAAAGGTAATTAGTAATTAGAAATTAGAAATTAGTAATGGTGATTACCCTGGTGTCGGAAGAGATATGGGATTTTGACCTCGAGGCGGCTTTGAAGGAGATTTCGGAGCAGCGAAGAGAACAGGCCCTGAAGTTCAAGCACGAACAGGGACGGCGGCTCTGTGTGCTTGCCTATCAGTTGCTGAAGCAGGGGCTGCGCGAGGCATACGGCATCACGGAGAATCCCGTCTTCGAATACAACGAGCATGGCAAACCCTCTATCGTCGGCCATCCTGAGATATTCTTTAACCTCAGCCATTGCAAGGAGGCGGCTGTCTGCGTGATCCACGACCAGCCCATCGGTGTCGATGTAGAGAGTTTCCGTGAATATAAGGAAGGCCTTGTCCGTTATACGATGAACGATGAGGAAATCCGCCAGATAGAGTCGTCAGAGAATCCTGCCGCTGCCTTTATCCGATTCTGGACGATGAAGGAGGCCACGATGAAACTCATTGGCACGGGCATCAGCAACGACATGAAAACCGTGATTGACTCACAGCACTATCATTATACAACCGTAGAGAAGGATAGTTATATTTATACGGTCTGTGAGAATCGTGATTAAAAACTGATCTTTGTGGTGAACTCAAATGTGAAGGGACGTATGAACGTTCCTGACATGACGTAGTTCTCATAAAGTGTCGGGTCTGTTATCAGGTCGGCGGCATTGATCTTGCCGCTGGCACCTTTCTGATTCAGGATATTTACCACGCTGGCGGCAAAACTCAAATGACGGTTGAGTTTATACTCCACGCCTCCGAAGGTCTCCCAGCGCCCGTTGAAGTACAGCGTGTTGGTCTTATTCACGTACTGCCTGCTGAAATATCTGGCACTGAGCCATACGCGCCAGTCGCCGAAACGGTAACTGGGCTCGATCTCCAGTTCCATCTTCGAGAGGGCGGTGATGGTCTTGTCGGTGAAGTTGTATTCCTCCGTCACACCGTCGCTGAAGGTGGGGGTGATCTTGAAATTCTTATACCTGGGGTCGCGGATGGTGAACATCACATGGATGCTCAGACCGTCGATAGGGGTGATCATGGCATCTGTCAGCCAACCGAGTGTGGCCATGTCGTAGTAACAGGAAGGGGTGAACGACTCGCTCATGCCTGCCTTCATGTCGCCCACGTCTTTGGTCAGCACATGACTGAGATTGGGGCGTTCCTCTGAGTTCTTCATGGTGATGTAGGTCATCTGCGAGGTGAGGTCTATCCATTTGTTCTTCCAATAGATGCCGCCCCTGAAATAACTGGTAGGCATACTTTCCTGTGAAGGATAGTTATATGCACCGTAATGGAACAGTTGGGAGTGGATGGTGGCGGTGGAGAATTCAGCCTGCAAGCCGAAGCCGCGCACCAGAGCGAAGCGTGTGCTGCCGACAAAGGCATAGTTGAAATGACTGTCGTTGAAATGGTTCTTAATGACCCCTTCGTCTGCCAGACTGAAACCCACATGACGGGCATTACCCGCATACACATCGTTGGCCGCGTCACCCTGTACATTGATGAACTCAGCCCTGACACCGGCATAGAGCCACAGACGGCGGGAGACGGTCCACTGGTCAGACACCTGTCCGAACAGCTTATGCTCATGACCGTCGTAATACTCGGCGTAGGAGTTGTAGGAATAGCCATCGTGACCGTTGAGGAGCAGTTGCTTAGGGTCTTTTTTTACCTCGTGTCCGAGCAGGTACATGGAGGTGTTGACACCTCCGTGATTGAGCCAGTAGTCAACCTCTGCGCACCATTTATGGCGACCGTCCTTAGACAGGCCTGTCAGGGCGGCATTGGTCATCCATGAGTGTTCGAGACCGTCGAAATGCAGCATGCGGCGCGTCTGTACCTTACCCACGTACGGCGTACCGTCCTCGTAGGTATAACCGCTGCTTTCTGTAGCGTCGCTCACACCCATCACGGTCGGACAGGAGCGGAAGGAGTGGCCGTGCTTGTACTTGCTGTGAATGGCCAGTTTCATGCCATTATCCCAGTTATAATCCAACACGAAGTTCACATTGTGGACTTTGTTCGTGTTCGCATCGTCAATATCCTGTTCCTCCATCTTGCCAGTCACCACATCCAGATATCTCACGATCCTGTTGTCAGGACGGTACTGGTCGGTACCCAACTTGAACCCTTCGTATTCCTTCACGCTACCGTCGCCCACAAAGATGAAGGGGCCGTAGTTCTCGATAATCTCCTTGAACTGCGAATACTGGTAGATGAGGCCCGCCTTTCCCCGGCCGTCGTTCCATCTCTTGGAGAGGGCTGCCTTGTAGAAATGCGCACTCTCCTGCAGACTGGCCATGTCGAGATGGTTGCTGCCGGGGTCGAAGTTGTGATAGGTGCCGATGCTGAGGCCCCATCCTTTGCCCATAGGCGTAGAGACATTGGCATCGACCATGTGACGGCCATGGTGGTTGAAGGTGTAGGTCAGTCTCCCCTCAAACTCATCACCAGCCAGTTTCGACCTGCTATCGACGCTATAGGTGATGACACCATATTTCAGGGCCATGTCCTGCGGTCCAATCGTTCGCACAGACTCATGGCTGACACCACTGTGCCATGACTTATAGGGATAGACCTGGTAATTATAGTAGGACACGGGCAGACCGTCCTCATAGATATAGGCATAACCAGAAATGGGCAGACCTAAGGAGATCTGCCGTGGCTGTGAAGCGAAATCCGCATTCATCAGCACATTCCTGTTACTGTCGCCAGAGGAGTGCTTTGTGCTGTCGGCAATAGCCTCCTGCGCTGTTGTACCAATGGGTATAGTGATACTTATCAGAGTAATGGCTATTGCTCTTGATAAGTTCATATACATATTAGGTATTGGCTGCTTATTTGATGAGGTTGCCGAGGATGTCGCGCGTCAGTTCCCTGGTAACGGAACGGGTGGCGGCACTGGTGGCGTTCTTCACCACACGGCCTGTGGCGGAGGTCTTCGACTTCGTCTTCTTACCTGTCACCTTATCACTGACATAGGTGCCGAGAATCGTGGCGAGGGTAGAGGTGACGGCCGTGATGACGGCTTTCCATACCTTACTCATCATACCCGACTTCTTCTTACCCTTGGCAGCCTCCTTCTCCTCTGCCTTGGCAGCGGCTTCCTCTTCCTGTTCGGCGAGTTGTTGCTCGGCCTCGGCCATCAGCACTTCGAAGGCACTCTCACGATCGATGGGGGTATCGTACTTGCCGAAGATGCGGCTCTGCTTGATGATATCCAGACGCTGACCCTCTGTGATAGCACCGATCTGTGACAACGGGAACAGGATTTTCGCACGTTCCACGACATTGGGAGCACCCTTGGCATCGAGGAAACTCACGAGGGCTTCACCCGTCTCCAGGTTCATGATAGCCTCGTCGGTCTTGAACTCCGGATTGGCACGGAAGGTGTCGGCGGCGGTCTTCACGGCCTTCTGATCCTTTGGCGTATAAGCACGGAGGGCATGCTGCACACGGTTACCAAGTTGTCCGAGGATGTTCTCGGGGATATCGGTAGGACTCTGGGTGATGAAGTAGATACCCACTCCCTTCGAGCGGATCAGACGGATCACCTGCTCAATCTTGTCTAGCAGTGCCTTGCTGGTATCAGTGAAGAGCATGTGAGCCTCGTCGAAGAAGAACACGAGTTTCGGCAGTTCCATATCACCCACTTCAGGCAGGGTGGAGTAGAGTTCGGAGAGCAACCACAGCAGGAAGGTGGAGTAGAGTTTCGGCTGCATCATCAGTTTGTCGGCAGCCAGCACGTTCATGACACCCTTGCCACCCTCTGTCTGTATGAGGTCGTAGATGTCGAAGGAGGGCTCACCGAAGAACTTGTCGGCTCCCTGGGTCTCCAACTGGAGCAGGGCGCGCTGGATGGCGCCGATGGTCTGGGCGGAGACATTACCGTATTTCGTGGTGTATTCCTTGGCATGCTTGGACACCCAGTCGAGCATGGCCTGCAGATCCTTCAGGTCGAGCAGCAGCAGACCACGGTCGTCAGCAATACGGAACACGATGTTCAGCACACCATCCTGTGTCTCGTTCAACTGCAGCAGACGGGAGAGAAGCATCGGACCCATCTGGCTGATGGTGGCACGCATGGGATGACCCTGTTCGCCGAAGACATCAAAGAAACGCACGGGACAGGCCTGGAACTCGGGGTTCTCGATGCCGAACTCGGGCATACGCTTCTCAATGAATCCGCTGAGCTTACCTGTCTGGGAGATACCGCTCAGGTCGCCCTTCATGTCGGCCATGAAACAGGGAACACCTGCCTGGCAGAATGACTCGGCGATCACCTGGAGGGTGACGGTCTTACCTGTACCTGTAGCACCAGCGATCAAACCATGGCGGTTAGCCATCTTACCTGTAATACTGAGTGCGCCGTTAGCGCAATGGGCAATGTAAAGCCCTCTTTCCTTGTCGTACATAGTCTTATGTTTTTAGTATTATGTCTTTAGAAAAAAAGGCTCCCCAACAGGGAGCCTTTATCTTGGGTTTAGTTGTATTTCAGAATCTGTCCAGGCATCAGACGCTTGGTCTTGCTGATGCGGTTGGCTCTACAGAGGGCATCCACCGTGGTGTGGCACTTGCGGGCGATAGACTGGAGGGTCTCACCCTTCTTCACCTTGTGGTAGCGAGATGCCTTCGCATAGGAAGCCTTGGGGGCTGTAACAGCGAGGTCGGAATCTTCATCATCACCACTGACTCTGCTCTTGCTGCTGGAACCACCAACACCACGCAGGCGGGTGGCCTGTGCAGACTCTGCTGCATAACGGTTACGACGGAAATTGTAGAAGTCGCCTGTTACGTCCTGGTTGTGGAAGTCGAACATCAGGGCCGGGTTCAGGGCTACGCCACAGAGACGGGTCTCAAAGTGCAGGTGAGAACCTGTGCTACGGCCTGTGTTACCACCGAGACCGATAGGATCACCAGCCTTCACTTCCTGATTCTCAACAACCAGATGCTTTGACATGTGTCCGTAGATGGTTTCCAGACCATTATGGTGACGGATCACGACATATTTACCATAGCCCTTGGGCTCGTATTTCACGATGCGGATCTTTCCGCTGAAAGCAGCGCGGATGGTATCACCCACATAGACCTTGATGTCAAGACCCTTGTGCTGGCGTCCCCATCGGGCACCAAAGTTAGAAGTCACCACGCGACTCGGTGTCGGCATGCAGAAACCACGGAGGTCGATGCGGAAAGAGTCGGGCAGAGCCGTCTCACGATGGGCATATACGTTGTTCCAGTCCTCATAGAGGTCAACAGAGGGATTGATACGCTCCTCTTCGACGATCAGTTTGTTGAGAACGATGGAATCAACGGCTTTCATCTTGCGGTCAATGGGGGCCTGTTTTGCCAACAGATCCTGTGCAGTGGCAGGGGTTGCTGCCAGAGCTGTGAACGCAAAAAAGATAAATTTCTTAATATTTATATTCATACGATTGTAATGTTCAAATAGCAAAAATTCGGTGCAAAGGTAGTAATTAATACTGAAAATATGTAATTTATTAGGTGTATTTTGTGCACTTTTAACACTTTCAGCCGCTTTTTAGCGTTTTCTACTTCAGGGTGATGTTGCCCTGAGCATCGATAGTCGCCTGGCTCTGGGGGATGTCAGTATTGCTTAGATTCCTGATTTCGCGGGCGACACTTCCGGTGGCATCCTCACGGGGTCCGATGCCGCGTGTCTGCAGGAAGGAGTGAATCTTGCCGTCGATGAACGAGCCGTCGGCATTGATGTTGATCTCTACGACGGGGGCATAGCCTGAGATACCTGTCAGACTGACGTTGTATGGCGTACAGAAATTGCCAAGGCTATAGGCGATGAAACGATCCTTATAGACCTCCATGGCACGTACGACGTGAGGGCCATGTCCATAGACAACGTCTGCTCCATGGTCGATGCAGAAATGTGCCAGTTGGCGCAGGCTACCGCGATTCTCGCCGAGGAAGGTCTCCGGCCCGTTGGGCAGGTGATTCTTCGTGCGTCCCTCGGCACCACCATGGAAAGAGACAATCACGAGGTCGCAACGGCTGACGAGGTCATCGACGATACGACCAACGGTATTAAGGTCTGTATGCTTCAGTGTGTAACTGTTATGTCCGAAGGCACAGAGTCCAATCTTCAGACCCTTGCGCTCGATGACGGCACTCTCCACGCGTCCGGCTATGCCAGAGTAGAGGATGCCTTGCTCATCCAGCACGCTTTCTGTCGATTCGATGCCCTCCAGACCGAAGTCGTTGGCATGGTTGTTGGCCATGCTCAGGAAGTCGAAACCGGCTTCCTTCAGCAGGTGTCCGTAACTCGTGGGGGTACGGAAGGCGTAGGAATTAGGACCAGTGCCCTTGGTGCTTCTGCCACCGTCGCAGATGGCCCCCTCGAGATTACCTACGGTGAGGTCTGCTCCAGCCAGGATGTCTTTGGCATCACGGAAGAGATCTCTGCCATTATTGGCAGGGAGCATGATACTGGGGTAGGTGGTACCCATCATGATATCGCCTGTCATGGCGATGTTCAGAGTCTGGGCATGGAAAGGGAGGATGCCGAAAACGGCGAGCGTCAGACTAAGCAGGCGGATTCTCATAAGGCACTCAGTTCAGAGATTCTGCGTGCACCTACATATCGCTTAGCGTAATTGGGTTCGGTGGAACTGCTGAGTTTCACACCGTTCTTGCTGCTGGCGTGGATGAACGTGAATTCGAGTGTGACGGGATCCACATCAACCACGATACCCACATGACCTACGTTATGACCGGAGTTGGGACTGGTGAAGAACACCAGGTCTCCACACTGGATCTCATCTCGGCGGATGGGGGTGTTACGGGCATATTGGTCGCGCGAGGAGGCACCAACGAAGATGCCTGTCTGCTGCTTATAGACGTAACTTGTAAAACCTGAGCAGTCGAAAGCGCTGGGACCCTTGGCACCGGAACGGTAACGTGTGCCGAGATGTGAGAAGGCCTCTTCGATCAGCATTTCCATGATGTCGAAGTCCTGATCACCATTCCCATAGAGGAAATCGAAATTACCGATTTCTTCTTCATCTGGTTCCTGAATCTGTATGGGCTTGTCGGTCTTTCCATTGGCGATCTCGCTCATGGAAAAAATCAACAATAATGCACATAAGAATACTTTCTTCATTTGTCAGGGTTTGGGTTTATACGAAAAAGATTGGTGCAAAGATAGGCATAATTTTTTGAAAACGTACACAATGACGGTGCGCGTTAACAAAATTAGGGTTGTTTTAACACTCAACCCCTTCCGCTTGACAATTCTTAAAAACTTAAGAAATAGCCGCCCAGTTGATGTTGGTCTTACGCAACTGGCGCAGACGGTTCCAGAGTATCTGATAGCGTGGTGACGTGCAATCCGGATCTTCCTCGATGATCTTCTGCGCCTCGTCGCGGGCCATCTGCACGAGTTGTCCGTCACGGGCGATATCGGCGATCTTCAGGTCGAAGGCCATACCACTCTGTTGGGTACCCTCCAAATCACCAGGACCACGCAGTTTCAGGTCTGCCTCGGCGATACGGAAACCGTCGTTGGTGTCGCACATGATATCGATGCGCTTGCGGGTGTCCTCAGAGAGTTTATAGGGGGTGACGAGGATACAGTAACTCTGGTCTGCGCCACGACCCACGCGCCCTCTGAGCTGGTGCAGCTGGGAGAGTCCGAAGCGCTGGGCATCGAGGATCACCATGACGGAGGCATTGGGCACATTCACGCCCACCTCGATGACGGTGGTGGCTACGAGGATCTGTGTCTCCCCCTTGACGAAGCGCTGCATCTCCTCTTCCTTCTCACTGGGTTTCATCTTACCATGCACCTTACTGAGACGGAACTCCGGGAAGGCCTGTTTCAACACCTCGAAGCCGTCCTCTAGATTTTTCAGGTCACTTTTCTCGCTCTCTTCGATGAGGGGGAAGACGATATACACCTGACGGCCCTCGTTAATCTGCTGACGGATACCATCGTAAAGCGAGGTCATACGGGAGTCGAAGACGTGGGTGGTCTGTACGGGTTTACGGCCTGGGGGCAGTTCGTCGATGACGCTCACGTCGAGGTCACCATAGAGCGTCATGGCGAGGGTACGTGGGATAGGGGTGGCCGTCATCACGAGCACATGGGGAGGGTTCGCGCTCTTGTTCCAGAGTTTGGCGCGTTGGGCCACACCGAAACGGTGCTGTTCATCGACGACGACAAAGCCGAGACGGGCGAACTGTACCCAGTCCTCGATGACGGCATGGGTGCCCACGAGGATATTGATGGTACCGTCGAGCAGACCTTCGAGCACTTCCTCACGCCGCTTGCCCTTCACGATACCTGTCAACAGGGCCACGCGCAGGTTCATGTCCTTCAGGAAGCCCATGATGGTCGCCAGGTGCTGCTCAGCGAGGATTTCCGTAGGTGCCATGATACAGGCCTGGTAGCCGTTGTCGATGGCAATGAGCATCGACATCAGGGCCACGAGTGTCTTGCCGCTGCCCACGTCACCCTGCAACAGACGGTTCATCTGTCGCCCTGAGCCTGTGTCCTTGCGGATCTCACGGATCACGCGCTTCTGGGCCTCTGTCAGTGGGAAGGGTAGGTTGTTCTTATAGAAGGTGTTGAAGGCATCGCCCACCTGCGAGAAGACATACCCACGGTATTTGCGACGGTGGTCGCTGGCGTACCTTACTATATTTAGTTGCACGAAGAACAGTTCTTCGAACTTCAGCCTCACCCTGGCACGCTCCAGGTCTCTGGGGTTCTGGGGATAGTGGACGGTGCGCAGGGCCTCGTCGCGCCCCATCAGATAGTGGGGACCTGTGATGAAGTCTGGGATGGTCTCAGCCAGGGGTGGCAGCTTTTCAAGCATTGCCCTCGTCAGTTTCTCGATGGTGCGCGAGGAGAGACCGCGTTTCTTCATCTTCTCCGTGGTGGAGTAGTAGGGCTGCATGCCCATCGTGGAGAGTTCCAGCGTGTCGGCCCTGTCGATGTCGGGGTGGGTGATGTTAATGCGGTTGTTAAAGACGGTGGGTTTGCCAAAGACCACATATTCCACACCGATCTTATAACTCTCCTTGGCGTATTTGCCACCTTGGAACCACACGAGATCCGCAATGCCCGTACCGTCGGAGAAATGAGCCACGACGCGCTCCTTGCGAGGCCCCATCTGGAAAGTCTCGAAACTCAGGATATGTCCTACGATCTGTACGAAGGGCATGTCGCCTGTCAGGTCGTGGACGGTATAGACCTTGGAACGATCGACATACTTATAGGGATAGTTTTCCAACAGGTCACCATAGGTGTGGATACCGAGTTCGTCACCCAGTATCTTCTTCCTGTTGGGACCCACGCCAGGCAGATATTGTATGTCTTGATCGAGGATATCCATCAGATGAGCACTTCTGCAATCTTGAGGTCGTAAGGCGTGGTGATCTTGATGTTCTCACGGTTGCCTTCGACGAGCGTGATCTCATGGCCGTAACTCTCCACGACGGAGGCGTCGTCCGTGAATCCGTCGTTATAGGGCTGACGGTTGGCGGCCTTCAATAGTTGGATGTCGAAGGTCTGAGGCGTCTGCACCAACTTATATTCATCGCGCGGCACGGTGACGGAACCTTCTTTTTCAAGGTGGCGGACAGTCTCGACGACGGGAATCACGGGGATCACGGCTTTGGCTGTGCGAGCCGTCTCGTAACAGTTCTTTATGACCTCGATGCTGGGGAAGGGGCGCACACCATCGTGCACACCTACTACACCCTCCGCATCGTCAGGCACGAGGGCGAGACCGTTCTGTACGGAGTGGAAACGCGTCTGTCCACCGTTGGCGAGTTGATACTCCACATCGAAATGATACTCCTCGCATAACAGCCGCCAATAGTCCTGCTGGGCCTCAGGCAACACGAGGATGATCTGCAGATCCGCCGAGTACGCGCGGAATCTCTCGAGCGTCCGCATCAAAACAGGTCTTCCACCAATGGGCAGGAACTGTTTGGGAATATCGCTCCCCATCCGCAGACCCTTTCCGCCTGCCACGATAATCACATAGTCCATAGCCTACTTCTCCATCAGGTGCTTAAAGCGCATGCCCTCGGCAATCTGGTCTGAGGTGCCCTTGTCCACGAGTTGTGTGAGCAGTTCGTAAGCGTATGGGAAGGCGGCGGCTGGTCCCTCACCCGTAGTGATGTTACCATCGACGGTGACGAGGTCGCCTGTATAGGTGGCTCCTGTCTCTTCCAGAGCCTTTTCGAAACCTGGATAGCAGGTGGCACGCTTACCGTCGAGGATGCCCAATGGTGCGAGTACGACGGCAGGTGACGCACAGATGGCGGCAATCTTCTTGCCGGCCTTGTACTGGGCCATCAACACCTCGCGCACACCTTCATGGGCGAAGAGGTTGCTGGCACCAGGCATACCACCAGGCAGCATCAGCAGGTCAGCATCTGAGTAGTCCACTTGATCAAACTGCAGGTCAGCCTCCATGTTCACACCATGGGCTGACTCCACAAGCGGGAAAAGTGTCGTACTGATGGTTACTACCTCCACGCCCCCACGGCGCAGCACGTCAATGGGAATCAGGGCCTCGACATCCTCGAAGCCGTCTGCCAGGAATACATAAACTTTTGCCATAATTCTTTGTTTTAAGCGTTTTCTGATTGCAAAGATACAAAAAATCTTTGAGAATCTGCTGATTATAACTCTTTTTTTGTATTTTTGCAGCCATAAAAGTAAAAATATGGAACACCGTAAACTGAGATTCGCCCTTTTCGGCAATATCTACCAGACGAATAAGTCTGCCTCTATTCAGAAAGTGTTATCGACACTCTCAGAACTCGGCGCCGAGTTGTATGTCGATGCGGAGTACTATGACTTCCTGAAGGACGACCTGCAAATCAATGTGCATGCCGACAACGTGTTCTATGGCAACGACTTTGATGCCGACTTCGTGATCTCGATGGGTGGCGACGGCACCTTCCTGAAGGCTGCCAGTCGTGTGCGTGAGAAGAATATCCCCATCCTTGGTGTGAACATGGGCCGTCTGGGATTCCTCTCGGATATCAATCCTGACAATATCGAGCACCATCTGGAAGCCCTTTACCACGACGATTTCGCCATCCAGTCGCGTGCGTTGATTAAGGTGGAGACGGACGTGGAGCCCTTTGAGGGTTATAACTGCGCTCTTAACGAGGTGGCTATCCTGAAGCGCGATACGGCTTCGATGATCTCCGTCCGTGCCAGCATCAACGGCCAGTACCTGAACACCTATCAGGCCGACGGTCTGGTGATCTCCACGCCTACGGGTTCTACGGCTTATTCCCTCTCCAATGGTGGTCCTATCATCGTCCCAGGCACGAAGGTGTTCTCAATGACGGCTGTCGCTCCTCATTCCCTGAACGTACGCCCTATCGTGCTGCCAGACTCCGCTGTGATCGAACTCGACGTAGAGAGCCGCAGCCATAATTTCCTCGTGGCCATCGATGGTCGTTCCGAGAAGTGCAAGGAGGGCACCAAACTCACCCTGCGCCGCGCCCCCTATGATATCAATGTGGTGAAGCGCGCTGAGCATCGTTACTTCGACTCCCTCCGCGAGAAAATGATGTGGGGCGCAGACCAGCGCTAAACAGCAGATGAAAGTCATCTACAACAAATATTTCCCGTTCGGCAGTTTCTTAGCTACGAACATCTTCGGAATCATCTTTTGCAGGAGCGACAAGGGACGGTTGAGTGAGATCGACAAGAATCACGAATACATCCACACCTTGCAGCAGCGCGAATTGTTGTTCCTGGGGTTTATGTTGTGGTACTCCATCGAATGGCTGTGGCGTTTTGCCAAGTGCCGTAACTGGATGAAGGCCTATCACGACCTCTATTTCGAGCGCGAGGCTTATCAGATGGAGGGCGACTTGGCGTATCGTCACCACAGGAAACCTTTCGCGTGGATGATGTTCGTACCTAAGGGTTCGCTGCTGCACGAGATTGGTTCCTTTTTTGGAGACATTACAGCATTTATCAGGAAGGACTTCCTCTGGGGGAAATACCTCTTCGCCTTGGTGTTGGCCATGGCGATGATTATCGCACAACTAAAGTTCCATATCTACGACCTCATCATTGCTCCGACGTTCGACGATGGCACCTCGATGCTTCGCATACCTCTTATTTTTATTGCGGTGTATTTCCTGGTGCTGATACCCTCGTTGGCCATGCACCACGAACTGTGGCGACTGCGACGCTGGCAGGTGTGGGTGTTTCCCGTTATCCTGCTCACCATCGATGGGGCAGGACAGGGTTTCTATGGCTATGTGCACTGGGCTGGGGCGCATGGCGTTACGCTGAAGGACCAGTGTTACTTGCGACTCTTGGGATCGTATATGTTCCGATCCGTGTTTATCGTGCTGATGCTCTGTGTGTTCCGTTGGCTGACGGAGGGACGTTTCGGACTCTTTGGCCTGAAGCGATCAGGCAAATATCTGCGCGTCTATGCCCTCATCTACGTGCTGCTGATGCCGATGTTCCTGATGGTGTCTTTCACCCCACAGTTCCTCAGTTTCTATCCCATCATGCACATCGACTTCTATGATGGTGCCCTGGGGTGGGAGCGCTGGCAACTGATCGGACTGTTCGAGACGTTTTATATCAACGACTATATTGGTGTCGAGGGCATGTTCCGAGGTGCCTTGGTGATAGGTATGGCGCGGTGGCTGGGATGCAGGGCCGTGCTGCCGATGGCCTTGGCGTATATGTGCATCCACCTCGGAAAGCCAGACCTCGAGTTGTGCTCATCCGTCATCGGAGGCTATATCCTTGGTGTACTCGCCTGGCGCACCCACCATCTCTGGGGAGGCATCATCATCCACCTCGGCATCGCCCTGTTCTTCGAAGCCGTAGGCATCACACGTTTGCTGTTGCAAATGTAGACTTTCTTTTGTGTTTTTCTGTTATATGCGACAGATTATTGCCCCTTGCTGGTTGTTTGTCGCAAATCGTTGAAGCTGTCGCAACTAACTGAAAAAGAATGCGATGAATTGTTTGGGATTTGATGCAAATTCCATTACCTTTGCATCAGATTTAAGATTCATACATAAGTTTGGTTTTTAGTTAATTGCTTTTTCATTTTTGGTTTGTATTTTTGAGTTATTAGTTAGTAATGATGAAAAGAACAGGGCTCGCAGCGATGCGAGCCCTGAGTTTTTATTACATAATGGGGTCAGGAACTGTTGCAAAAAGGATCACAGGATTTCCCAAAAGGGCCACGAACTGGGAAAAGATGTGTGTCTTTTTCCGTTATATGATAATGTACGCACGAGGGGAGTATGCTAAAGAGTGTTAAAGAATGGAAGATTTTTGGGAAAAAGCTTGGAGCGTATTGAGAAAATATCTACTTTTGCAGTGTACTATTGAAGTAGCACACTAAAACAGGGCAATTCAAAGCTCTCATAACAGACAAGAATCAGAAACAAAAATAAAAAGATTATGATCGAAGTAAACAACATCAGTTTTAAGTATGCGGGTCAGAAAGACCTGGTATTCGATGATTTCAGTCTGGAGCTGAAACAGGACAACATCTACGGACTGCTGGGTAAGAACGGCACGGGCAAGAGCACGCTGCTGTATCTGATCAGCGGACTGCTGCGCCCCAAGAAGGGCACCGTGAAGTTCGACGGCATCGAAACCAAACTGCGCAAGCCTGAGACGCTGAGCGAGATCTTCATCGTGCCAGAGGAGTTTGACCTGCCAGCGATGTCGCTCATGGAGTACGTGAAGATCAATCGTCCGTTCTATCCGCTCTTCAGTACGCAGGTGCTGGAAGACTGTCTGAAGGACTTCGAACTCACGACCGATCTGAAATTGAATAGCCTCTCGATGGGTCAGAAGAAGAAGGTGTTCATGGCCTTCGCACTGGCCACTGGTACGAAGGTGATGCTGATGGACGAGCCCACGAACGGTCTGGATATCCCTTCGAAGAGCCAGTTCCGTAAGGTGGTGGCGCAGTATATGAGTGGCGATCGTACGCTGATCATCTCCACCCATCAGGTGCACGATGTGGAGTCGTTGCTCGATCATATCCTGATCCTGAGTCAGCAGAAGCTCCTGCTTGATGCCTCAGTGGGAGAGATCCAGGAGAAATACACCTTCGAGTATCGTACGCCTGACGACATGGAAGATGCCCTCTATGCTGAGCCCTCGCTACAGGGTAATGCCGTGATCGCGCCTCGCAAGGAGGACAGCGCTGAGACACAGGTGAACCTCGAACTGCTGTTCAATGCCGTCAACGAAGGGAAGATCTGAAGCGTTGAACATTAAACATTAAAGATTAAACATTAAACATTAGACAATAGTCATTAAAGATTAAACTTTATGATACAGTTTAATTTCAATAGATTCGCAAAGCTGGCGCGATGGTCGCTGACGAACGACAAGAAGTACCACGTGAAGTCGCTCCTGCAGATGTTCATCGTCTTGGTGCTGCTGTTTGTGTTTTTCACCATTAATCCTAACAGGATCGTGATGGCCCAGCAGAGTGTCGGCTATCAGGCGTGCGCCATAGGAACCGTAGCTATATTCCTTGTCGGAATAGTGATGGGCTCGTCGTTTATGTTCTACAGCATGGATGGCAAGCACGATAAGCAGGCACTGCTGCTGTTGCCGGCCTCGAACTTCGAGAAGTTCCTGATGCGCTATTCGTCGTGGATGATCCTGGTACCCCTCAATCTGGTGGCCTTCCTCGCAGCCGACCTGGTGCAGTATCTGGTCAACGTGCTCATGGGCCACGACTATGCCACCTTTGTATCCACTACTTTCGTGGGTATGGTGAGCAATATCTGGAATAAGATGTCTGAAGAACTTCGCAGCGGATTTGTCATTGTACTGACACTCGTCATCGTCTGGATGCATTCGCTCTATGCCCTTGGTGCTACGTTCTTCCGTTCGCATAAGTATAATTGGATTCCCACCACGATCATCATCATATTGCTGGTGATTCTACAGGTTGTTATCAACTCCCTGATGGGGAATCGGAGCTTGGAGATTCAAACCGAAACCAACAAGTTTATAGTCAATGTAGTCATCGTGATACTGCTGATAGTGTTCAACTTCTGGATGTCGTACAGACTCTTCTGTCGTCAGCAGGTGATTGGTAAATTGGTAAACCTATAAAAAGTAAAAAGGTAAAACAATGAATAGTTTTAGTTTCAATAGGTGTGGCAAGGTGCTGCGCTGGCTCATCAGCGTGAATCGCGTGAGTTTGATGGGATTCACAGTGGGCGTGGCATTCTCAATATTCCTGTTACAGTTGATATCCTTCATCTTTGGTTCGTTCCAAACGATCGTTCCTTATATCCAGCGGTGTGCCGACTTTGGGTCATTCCTCATGCCGTTTGCATTGCTTATCATTGCCACTGCAGCCTTTACGAACTTTACCAGCATTGGTACTAAGCAGCAGCGAGGCACTTTCCTCATGATCCCTGCCACCAATCTGGAGAAGTATCTGGCGCTGATGGTCTATATTGTTGTGGTTTGCGGATTGTGTGCCATCGTGGGTTATATCCTGGGCGACTGCCTCCGCATGGCCAGTCTATGGATATGGGCAATGGCCTCAAATGATCCCAGCTTTACCGCTTGCGAGGTGTTCAATTTCAACGGCGTGGATCAGACCTATTATCTGTGGACATCGACAGTGCCCAGTCTCTTCTCGCAGATGATCCCTCGTCTGATCACTGTGTGGAGTAGTGGTATTTACTGGGATTGGTATCAGTGGGCAAGTTTCATGATCGCTGTGATCATGGCCGTATGGACTCACTCGTTCTTTATGCTGGTTGGTACGTTGCTTCGCAAGTATGCATTCATCATCTCAGGCGCTCTCTGGATGACGATCATGTCGCTCTACATGTGGACACTCAGTCATTTCAATCTCAGCGTGTTTCAGATGGTCTGGGATGGCGACAAGTACGTAATGAATGCTGTCAATGTGATGGCTTACGTGCTGATGGTGGTACTTCCTCTCTTCACGATATTCAATTACTGGGCATCGTTCCATATCTTCAAAGGTTTTCAGTTAATAACTAATAAGTGGTTTAATTATGACATTCTCAAACGATAAACCCATCTACATCCAGATGGCGGATCGCCTCTGCGATGAGATACTTGCTGGCAAGTATCAGGATGACGACAGAATACCGTCAGTCCGAGAGTACAGTGTGCTCCTTGAGGTGAACACGAATACGGCTGTGAAGGCTTACGAGCAACTGGCGCGCGAGGAGATCATATACAACAAGCGTGGCTTAGGCTATTTCGTGACCAAGGGCGCCAAGAAACAGATCCTGAAGGCTCGCAAGCAGGAGTTCATGAAGGAGCGCCTGCCAGAGCTCTTCCGCCAGATGCAGCTCTTGGACATTACAATCGATGATGTGACAGAAGCCTATAAAAAACTATCATAATGAAACAGATTGTTGTTCATTCATCACAAATATATGCAAAATATCCCAAATATTTGGGTAATGATGCAACTTTTTGTACCTTTGCCTCGTCAAACAAACAAGACAAAGCTAATCTAAGGTAAAAAGTTTGTTTATGATACATCTACAAGACATCAACAAAACCTATCAGGGAGCCCAGCCGCTCCATGTGTTGAAGGGTATCAACCTCGACATCGCGAAAGGTGAGTTCGTTTCTATCATGGGTGCCTCAGGCTCAGGAAAGAGTACACTCCTGAATATCTTAGGTATTCTCGACAACTACGACTCTGGTACCTATGAGCTGGCAGGCGTGCCCATCTGGAACCTCTCGGAGCGACGTGCTGCCGAGTATCGCAATAAGATGATAGGTTTTATTTTCCAGTCATTTAATCTCATCTCTTTTAAAACTGCCGTGGAAAACGTTGAGTTGCCATTATTCTATCAGGGGGTAAGCCGTAAGAAGCGCCATCAGTTGGCTCTGGAGTATCTGGAGCGCCTGGGGCTTCTTGACTGGGCTGAACATTACCCCAATGAGCTGTCGGGAGGACAGAAACAGCGCGTGGCAATAGCCAGAGCACTCATCACCAAGCCACAGATCATTCTCGCCGATGAGCCAACAGGTGCACTCGACTCGAAGACATCTGTGGAGGTGATGCAGTTGCTCAAGCAGCTGAACCAGGAGGAGGGCATGACCATCGTCGTGGTGACGCACGAGAGCGGTGTGGCGAATGAGACGAACAAGATAGTACACATCAAGGACGGTATCATCGGAGAGATTGAGGAGAACCTGAACCATAATGCCTCGCCCTTCGGCAGTGGTGGACTGATGAAATAAGGATTATGAGAGACATTATTTCTGAAATATGGGCAACGGCCCGGAGGAATAAGCTCCGTACGACACTGACGGGTTTCGCCGTGGCGTGGGGTATCTTCATGCTCATCGTGCTGTTGGGTGCAGGTAACGGTCTCATCAATGCCAACATGAAGATGATGGGCGACTTCCTCACCAACTCCATAGAGGTGTATGGAGGTCAGACCTCGAAGGCCTATAATGGTCTGAACGAGGGTCGCTATATCAGCCTGAACAAGCGAGACATCTCTGATACCGAGTCAGGATTTAAGGATCACATCGACGAGGTGGGAGCCTGCTACTATACCAGTGCCACCGTCACCAATGGTGAGCAGTATATGAGCCTGCAGATAGCCGGTGTCTATCCTGTTCATACGCAGATCGTGAAGCAAACCATGATCGAAGGCCGTTTCATCAACGATATCGACGTGAAGGAGAAGCGCAAGGTGCTCGTGCTCACTGACAAACAGGCCAAGGAACTCGAGCCCAGGGATTATAAGAAGATCATAGGCAAGCATGTCAAGGTGGGTAACATCGCCTTTAAGGTGGTGGGCATCTATAAGGGGCGTGACGATGGTGGTGGCAATGCCTTCTCATCCTATTCCACCATCAAGAGCATCTATGCTGCCAATACGCCTTACATCGGTAATATCGAGTTTACCTTCCACGGCCTATCTACTGAGAAGGCCAACGAGGAATTTGAGAAGACCTATCGTCGCAAGTTGAATGCCAACCATCAGGCCCATCCGGAAGACGAGCGCAGTATCTGGATCTGGAATAATTACACAGAAAGTCTGACGATGGAGTCGGCGATGAGTATTATCCGTACCTTCCTCTGGGTAGTGGGACTGTTCACGCTCCTCTCTGGTATCGTGGGCGTGTCGAATATCATGCTCATCACCGTGAAGGAGCGTACCCATGAGTTTGGCATCCGCAAGGCTATTGGCGCCAAACCCTGGAGCATCCTGAAACTGATCATCATCGAAAGTGTGATCATCACCACGTTCTTCGGTTATCTGGGTATGCTGTTTGGTATTGCAGCCAATGAGTATATGGATGCCACACTGGGCCATCAGGTAACAGACCTGGGTGTGGAGAAGATTACCTTCTTCATTAATCCTACCGTCGGACTGGATGTGTGTTTCGAGGCCACGATGGTGATGGTCGTCGCTGGTACCATCGCCGGACTGATCCCAGCCTTCAAAGCAAGTAGAATTCGCCCCATAGAGGCCTTAAGAGCAGATTAAGATTATGAGATTAGATATAGATACATATAGAGAGATCCTCGACACGCTGACGCGCAATAAGGCGCGCTCGTTCCTTACGGGGTTTGGCGTGTTCTGGGGCGTGTTCATGCTCGTTGGCCTCATGGGAGGTGGCAAGGCCATGAAAGGAGAACTCGACAAGAACTTCGAGGGCTTTGCTCAGAACACCGTCATGATCTGGGCCCAGCAGACCACCAAACCGTATAAGGGATTCCGTAAGGGTCGCTGGTGGGAGATGGACTATAAGGATGTTGAGCGGCTGAAGCAGCGTGTGCCCGAACTCGAGAACGTGGTACCAGTCATCTTCTCGGGTTGGCGAAGTGGAAACACCGCCTATTATGGCGATCAGAAGACCACGCCCCGCATCCAGGGTACCATCCCCGAACTGGCTAACGTCATCCAACCAAAGATGTACTACGGACGCTACCTCAACGAGATGGATATCCGTGAGCAGCGTAAGGTGTGCGTCATCGGTAAGAAGGTATATAAAGACCTTTTCAAGGAAGGTGGAGACCCCTGCGGTAAGAAGATCCGTGTGGATTCTACTTATTTCGAAGTGGTGGGCGTGGATTACGCTACGGGCGGCATCAGTATTAACGGGCGAGCCGAGGAGAAGGTCACCCTGCCCCTCACGCTGATGCAGGCCATGTTTAATCGTGGTAATCAGGTGGATATCATTGCTGCTACAGGTCGTGGTAATGTGGTGATGAGCAAGATTACCGATCGCATCCGTGAGACGGTGGCCAGGGCTCATTATGTGGATCCCACCGACGAGCAGGGAGCGATGGTGATGAATACAGAACTGATATTCCAGATGTTCGACAATCTGATGAAGGGTGTTAACTTCCTTATCTGGCTCGTGGGTCTTGGAACACTGCTGGCAGGTGCCATCGGTGTGTCGAACATCATGATGGTCACCGTGCGTGAGCGAACCACAGAGATCGGTATCCGTCGAGCCATCGGAGCAACGCCCAAGATGATATTAGGACAGATCATATCTGAGAGTATTGTGCTGACATTGGTGGCGGGCATGAGTGGTATCCTGTTCGGCGTACTGATCCTGCAGATGCTGGAGACGGGAAGCATGGAGGATGGCATCATCACCATCCACTATCAGGTCAGTTTCTGGACGGCCATCTTCGCAGCCCTCGTGGTGAGTGCGATGGGTGTGCTGGCAGGTCTCGCCCCAGCCGCCCGTGCCATGAGCATCAAACCTGTTGATGCAATGAGAGACGAGTAAAAATAATAAAAACGAAATAAGATTATGAAACGTTATTCAAAACTGATTATCGCAGCGATCATCGCGCTGATTTTCATTGGAACATTCGTGTTCCTGTGGCAGAAGAGCCAACCCAAGGAGATCGTCTATAACGAGTTTACCCCCAAGACGGAGGACATCCAGAAGACCACGATCATCACCGGTAAGATCGAGCCTCGTAACGAGGTGAACGTGAAGCCTCAGATCTCTGGTATCATCACCGACCTTTACAAGGAACCGGGCGACTATGTGAATGCTGGTGATGTGATCGCCAAGGTGAAGGTGATTCCCGACATGGGGTCGCTGTCATCAGCAGAGAGTCGTGTGCGTCTGGCAGAGATCAACCTGCAGCAGGCTCAGGTGGATTACAACCGTGAGGAGAACCTCCACAACCAGAAGCTCGTTTCTGACGATGAGTTCGACAAGAGTCGTCAGGCCTTGCGTCAGGCTCAGGAGGAGAAGGCTGCTGCCATCGACGCCCTTCAGGTGGTACGCGACGGTGTGTCACAGTCGAATGCCAAGGCATCCTCTACGCTCATCCGTTCGACGATCTCTGGTGTGATTCTCGACATCCCTGTAAAGGTGGGTAACTCGGTGATCCTCTCTAACACCTTTAATGATGGTACGACGATTGCATCAGTGGCCAACATGAACGACCTGATCTTCCGTGGTAATATCGACGAGACGGAGGTAGGACAACTGGTAAATGGCATGAACATGAAGATTACCATCGGTGCCCTGCAGGACCTGAAGTTCGATGCCTCGCTGGAGTATATCTCGCCGAAGGCTGTGGAGAGCAATGGTGCTAATCAGTTTGAGATCAAGGCGGCTGTAAAACTCGCTGAGGGTGGCAAGATCCGCAGCGGCTACAGTGCCAATGCCGAGATCGTGCTGGCTGCAGCCTCGAAGGTGCTCAGCGTGCCTGAGAGTGCTATCGAGTTCAGCGGTGACTCCACCTTCGTCTATGTCATCAAGGGCGAGGGTAAGAATAAGACCTACGAGCGTACACAGGTTACCACAGGTCTCTCTGACGGTGTGAATATCGAGATCAAGAAGGGACTGACTGCCAAGGACAAGGTGCGTGGTCCTGAGATTATTACTGACGATAACGAAAAGTAAAAAGGTAAAAAATAAAAAGAGTGATTATGAAATCAATATATTCAATGAAGGTTCAAGGGTGGGTAAAGGTTTTACCTTTTTACCTTCTTACCTTCTTACCTTTAACATCTTGGGCCCAGACAAAGCAATGGAGCCTGCGTGAGTGTTGTGACTATGCCGTAGAGCATAACATCAGCATCAAGCAGCAGGCGAACCAGTGCCGCCAACAGGAACTGCAACTCTCGACGGCGAAGAACTCCCGTCTGCCGGATCTCAGTGGTAGCGTCGGGCAGAACTTTTCCTTCGGACGTGGTCTGACAGCAGAGAACACCTACTCGAACACTAATACGAGTAATACCTCATTTGGTCTCAGCACGAGTGTACCCTTGTTCACTGGTTTCAGGATCCCCAATGAGATCAAGTTGAATCAGTTGAATCTGGAGGCTGCTACTGCAGATCTCGAGAAGGCCAAGAACGATATCTGTGTCAGAGTGGCCGAGGCATACGTGCAGATCCTCTATAACATGGAGATTGCCGATGTGGCACGTCGTCAGATAGAGATTGACTCCGCACAGGTACGTCGTCTGGAGGCCTTTGTCGATAATGGCAAGGCTGCAGAGGCAGAACTCTCGCAGCAGAAGGCTACGTTGGCCAACAGTCGTCTGACGGCTACCCAGGCAGAGAACAACTATCGTTTGTCGATCCTGACAATGACCCAGTTGCTTGAACTGCCAACGCCTGAGGGCTTCACCATCCAGCGTCCTACACAGGAAGAATTGGATGCCCTGAGCCAAATAGGTATCCTAGGTCCTGATCAGATCTACGCCGAGGCACTGGGTGTCAAGCCCGAGATCCTCTCACAGCAACTGAAGTTGAAAGGCTCCGAGCACAGCATCAAGATCGCCCAGGCAGCCAACTATCCCACGCTCTCCTTGGGTGGAGGTCTTGGCACGAACTATTACACCACCTCGGGCTTCACGTCTGATCCTTTTGGAACCCAGTTGAAGAACAATTTCAGTCAGTATGTCAGTCTGAACCTGAATATCCCCATCTTCAACCGTTTCCAGACGCGCAACAATATCCGCAGTGCGCGCATTGACCTGGAGAACCAGCAGTTGCAACTCGACAACACCAAAAAGACACTCTATAAGGAAATCCAGCAGGTGTATTACAATGCCCTGAACGCGCAGGAGAAGGAGAAAAGTTCAGCCGACGCCGTGCAGAGTTCGAAGGATGCCTTCCAGTTGATGCAGGCGAAGTACGAGAACGGCAAGGCCACGATCACGGAGTTCAACGAGTCGAAGAACAACTACCTGAAGTCAGAGTCCGACCTCGTGCAGGCGCGTTACGAGAACCTCTACCAGCATGCGCTCATAGAGTTCTATCGAGGCAAAGAACTGAATTTCTAAAATAATAGTCCGCTGATTCAGCGGACTATTATTTTCTTCCTATTCTTGATATAAACACCCTTCTGACTAGGAGGACCTGATAATCGTCGTCCATCAAGGCTGTACCAACTGTCAGCATCCTTACTCTCAGTACGGATAGTGCGAATGCCTGTGCCACCGTCTTTGAAGTTCTTCAACTCGTAGAGGGCAGGGAGGGCGCGCCCCGTCTCGTTGTCGAAGAGCGAGGCGTTGTACCAACCCTCAGCCAGACTTCCCGTACAGCCTTTGGCATTGGCCTCGGCATACCACCAGGAGAGACCGTTCACCTTCGTATGCTTCTTCAGCATGGTTATCAGGTCGGCAGTATACTTTCGCTGCCCTTCGTGGGAGTAGGGGTAAGTGTCAGTGTAGTCGTAAGACGTACCGTTTACAGCCCATTTCGAGGGGTAACCGGTCTCCACCAATTGTATCTGCTTGTCGGGGAAGTTGTTCTCCAGTTGTGTCAGTCCTTTGTCGAGGTTCTCTAGCGGCCCCTTGAAATAGGGGTAATACGACACGCCGATGATGTCGTAGTCGATCTCGTACTGTTGGATGTGTTTGAAGAAAGCCACATCGAGTGTGGGGTTGTTGGCGCATTGCTCTGTATGGATGATGATCTTCGCCTCAGGACACTCCTCCCGACAGGCCTTGCCTGCTGCCTTTAGCATCTTTGAGAAGTTATCCCAGTGCTTGTCGGTATAGCTTGTCCAGTCTGAGGTGGCTTCAAGATGGCCTCCCAATTGATCCCATTCCTCGAACTTGCCGTCGTTGACGAATCCCCATAGCATGCCGAAACTGATCTCATTGCCCGTCTGGATGAAGTCGGGGGCGGCTCCTGCTTCCACAAGCTCCATCAGCCATTGCTTGGTGTATATATAGACCGATTCTTCAGGATTCCAACTCCAGATGGACCAGGCATAGGGGATAATCTGTTGTCCCGGGTCAGCCCATGTATCGGAATAGTGGATGTCAAGCATGAACTTCAGTCCTGCATCCTTGATGCGTTTGCCGAGTTTCTTCACATATTCAATATCCTGACAGACGTTCTTGTCTGTATCCTTTGAGGGATCATTGAACAGGCGTACTCGGATGGTGTTCCAACCCTGCTGCTTTACGAAAGCCAATACATCGGAGATGGCTGTGCCGTCTTTGTCGAAGTAAGTGGCATTTTGCTCCTCATATTTCAACAGCACGGAGAGGTCGCCTCCGACATAATTCTGAGCCACTGCTGATGTCTGGCAGAGCATCAGGACTGAAGTGATGATCAGTAGGATTCGTTTCATATCAATAGTAGTTTATTCTTCTTTTTGTCTGCAAAGGTAGGATTTTTTAGTCATCTTTCCAAGAAAAACGGTCGATTTTTAGCAAAATGTTTGCAGAATCCGACGAAAGGTTGTACTTTTGCACCAACAGTTTATGATTAGGATCCTTAAAAACAGTCTTGACCTTTTCCTCACAACACTGTTGTTGATGATTTCGTTGAGCGCCTTCCCAGCAGAAAAGCAACTGGCTGATCTGACAGGGGAGGATAGGGACAGGTATGACCAATTCTTTTATCTTCTGAATCACGGGACACCGGACGATTTCTATGCCTATGTCGAGAAATATGAGAAAGATCTGCGTGACAAGGGCTATATGATGCTCTACTATAAGCTGAAGACAAACAAGGGGTTCTTCGCCTTGGCCCATAACCAGCTCTTTCGTGCCATCCAGTTTGCAGAGGAACTGGACAAGGAGGTCAGGAAGGCAGAGGCTAAGGACTACTACTATCTGGCGACAGGACTCTATGGTGACATTTATAAGAGAGGACATGACATGCGTAAGGCAAAACACTTCTTTACGCAGGCCATTGAGGAGGTGGACGACCGTGATCCTAAGTTCACGATGCGGATGTATATGAACCTGGCGGAGATGCTGAGTCTGCAGCATCCGGAGGAATCGATGGAGTGGTTGGATAAGTATGTGGCCGTGGCTCATCAGATGAAGAGTATGGACTATCTCTCCATGTCATTAGGCATGAAGGCCTATATCTGCCTCCTGAGGAACGACGCGTCGCAGTTCTATCCGATATATGAGCAATATCAGGATGTGAAGAAGAATCATGAGCCGGAGTTGAATAACCGCTATGACAATATTGTGGATGTGGCGAAACTGGCCTTTGACAGGAACTACAAACAGGCGCTTGACAAGGTGCATGAGGGAAATTTGCTTGTTGACAGTGCGCTCTGTGTGATTTGTATCCATGCGATGGCAGGTAACATCAGTCAGGGGTTTGCGGCGATGAAGGACCACTATGTTGAGATGGACTCCATTTATAGCATTGTGCAGGCAGCCAACTTCAACCAACTGGCTAACGAGACTTCGCTGATGCGCTCGCAAGAGGAAACCATCGCCAATAAACGAATGGCAAAGCAGTTGGTGAACTGGCTGATAGGCATGACCATCGTCTTCCTGTTTGTCTATCTCATGGGCCGTCGTCGATTGATAAAGAAGATATGGGCGCGCAGCAAGGAACTGAAGGATGCCCTGGTGCGTGCGGAGCAGTCGGACCGCATGAAGACGGTGTTTATCCAGAGCATGAGCCATGAGATCCGTACACCGCTGAATGCTGTGTCAGGTTTCTCACAGGTGTTGTGTAGTCCTGACTATCATTTGTCGGAGGAGGACAAGAAGAAAATGCAGGCGCGTATCTCCGAGAATGTGGATGCGATCACCTCTATCGTCAACGAACTGTTGGAACTCTCGAAGAGTGAGAGTGAGGAGGTTTCGTCGGAAGTGGAAAAGACTGATCTCAGATGTAATGACTTGTGCCGTTCCGTGTTGGAGTCCATGAAGGGTAAGGGCAAGTCGTTAGTGGAACTGCGCTATAGCACCAATGTCGATGACAACTTTACAATCCATTCCAATGCCTATCGTCTGAGGAGTTCTCTCTGCCACCTGATCGACAATGCCCAGAAGTTCACGGATATAGGATATATCGACCTGCGCTTTGAGCATAAAGGCAATCAGGTGCTGTTCAGCGTTACGGATACGGGGGTGGGCATTGACGAGAAAGACCGTGACCGTATCTTTGAGACGTTTTATAAGCAGAACGACTTCAAGGAGGGCATCGGCTTAGGCCTGCCCATCTGTCGTCGTCTGATTACTTCTTTGGGAGGAACGGTGGAACTGGATCCTGTCTATAAGGGAGGAAGCCGTTTTGTGATCACCCTTTCTTGTGACGATTAGCCCGTTGCTCACGGTACTTGGCTTTCTGCCGTGCAGAGCCGCTACCGTGAGCACCAGTGATATACTGCTTCTTCTTGGCCTTGGTCTTCACCTTGCCATCGTCTTTCGGCTTGTCACCTCCACGTCCGAAGTTGATACCGTTTTCTAATATATGCTGCCAGTCGTCCACTAAATATTTAATGTTTAATGGTGGAACAGGCGTACGCCAGTGAAGGCCATGGTGATACCATATTTATCGCAGGTCATGATGACATGATCGTCGCGCACGGAGCCACCAGCCTGGGCAATGAACTCCACACCGCTCTTGTGGGCGCGCTCGATATTGTCACCGAAGGGGAAGAAGGCGTCGCTACCCAGTGCCACCTTCGTGTTCTGGGCGATCCAGGCTTTCTTCTCTTCCATCGTCAGCACCTCAGGCTGCGTCTTGAAGAACTGCTGCCAGGCACCGTCGCGCAGCACGTCGTCGTGCTCGTCCTCAGAGATATACACGTCGATGGTGTTGTCGCGGTCAGCACGACGGATACCATCCACGAAGGGCAGGTTCATCACCTTCGGATGCTGGCGCAGCCACCAGATGTCGGCCTTGTTGCCAGCCAGACGGGTACAGTGGATACGGCTCTGCTGTCCTGCGCCGATACCGATGGCCTGACCGTCCTTCACGTAACAGACAGAGTTCGACTGCGTATATTTCAGGGTGATGAGGGCGATGATCAGGTCGCGCTTGGCTTCAGGGGTAAAGGTTTTGTTTTGCGTGGGGATATTCTCGAAGAGGGCATCGTCGTCGAGCTTGATCTCGTTGCGGCCCTGTTCGAAGGTGATGCCAAAGACCTGCTTGCGCTCGATGGGCTCTGGCACATAGGTAGGATCGATCTTGATGACGTTATAGGTACCCTTGCGCTTGTCCTTCAGGATCTCGATGGCCTCAGGGGTATAGTCGGGGGCAATCACACCGTCGCTCACCTCGCGCTTCAGGATCATGGCAGTGGTGGCGTCACAGGTGTCAGAGAGAGCCACGAAGTCGCCATAGCTCGACATACGGTCGGCACCACGGGCGCGGGCGTATGCACAGGCGATAGGACTCTCGTCGAGACCAGCGATGTCATCCACGAAGTAGATCTTCTTCAGCGTGTCGCTCAGGGGCAGACCCACGGCGGCACCTGCAGGACTTACGTGCTTGAACGAGGCAGCAGCGGGCAGACCCGTGGCGGCCTTCAGTTCCTTCACGAGTTGCCAGGCGTTGAAGGCGTCGAGGAAATTGATATAGCCAGGACGGCCGTTGATCACTTCGATGGGGAGTTCGCCCTCTGTCATGAAGATACGCGAGGGCTTCTGGTTGGGATTACATCCGTACTTGAGTGCTAATTCTTTCATCTTTTTGCGATATTTTTTATTTTTGTGTGCAAAGGTACAAAAATATTTCGTAATTTTGCACCAAACTTACATAATAATATGGAGAAGAAACGCAAAGCGCTCAAAAAGCTGTTGGAGGCAGTAGAGAAAGAATTGCTCCATAAGCCTGACAAGAAGGCACTCGACCGTCTGTCGCTGCTTGTGGGTTTTCAGGACTGGGAGTCGTTTCAGGAGGCACTGCACGGTGAGGCCAGCGCCGACAAGAACTACAAATAAAAAAGAGATGCTTTTGACGGCATCTCTTTTTTATCTTTTCGAAAGGCTGATTACTCAGCGGTGAGGGCGCGACGCTTCTCCTTGATACGGGCAGCCTTACCAGTGAGCTTACGCAGATAGTACAGCTTAGCGCGACGAACCTTACCTACCTTGTTGATCTCGATGCTCTCGATGTTCGGAGACTCGATGGGGAAGATACGCTCCACACCAACGGTACCAGACATCTTGCGAACAGTGAAGCGCTTCTTCTCGCCATGGCCGCTGATCTTGATCACGACACCACGATAGAGCTGGATACGCTCCTTGGAACCCTCGATAATTTTGTAAGCGACAGTGATAGTGTCTCCAGCCTTGAACTTGGGGAACTCCTTGCCGGTTGCAAATGCTTCTTCAGCAACTTTAATTAGATCCATTTTTCTTGTAAATCTTTAAATTTGTTGTATCGTTCCAACGCAACATAGACGGGCAACTCGTGACTTCCCTCCATCGGTTACGCCGAAAAGCGGGTGCAAAGGTACAAATTCTTACGTAAATACCAAAATATTTCGGATAATTTTTGTACTTTTGCACCATTAAAACTTAAAATTATGCTTAAAAGACAACTTGTTTATGGCGTTTTTGCCACACTGATGTTGGCATCTTGTGCCCCCAAGCACTACCAACTGACCGGTGTGGAGCGCACCCGGATCATCGTTGACAGTCGTTACGACCAGAACCCTGACGAGGCAGCGGCTCAGTTCCTTGCCCCCTATAAGAAAGTGAACGACAGTATCATGGCGCCCATCATGGGACGTGTGGCTCACAACATGCACCCGGATCGGCCTGAGAGCGATCTCTCCAACCTCCTGAGCGATATCCTCATCTGGGCGGCCAAGGACTATAATGAACAGCCGGTGCTGGGTATCTACAACATGGGTGGCATCCGTGCTGATCTGATCAAGGGCGATGTCACCTATGAGGATGTGCTCTCTATAGCGCCTTTCGAGAATAAGATCTGTTTCACCACCTTGACAGGTGAGTCGTTGATGCGCCTCTTCCAGCAGATTGCCCATAGGGGAGGAGAGGGCGTTAGCAAAGGCGTAGAACTCGTTATCACCAAGGACGGACAACTGGTTTCTGCCCGTCTGAATGGCCAGGAGATCGATCCTCAGGCGGAGTATCGCGTCACCACAATCAACTACCTGCTGGAGGGCAATGACGGTCTGACGGCCTTCACGGAAGGTAAGGATAACGTGGCACCACAAGAGGCCAGCAATAACAGTCGCTACCTGATCATGAACTATTTCAAGGACAAGCAGTTGCGTGGTGAGGTGGTCGATGCCCAGGTGGAAGGGAGAATAAAGATTCAGGATTAAACATTAAAGATTAAACATGAATATGAAGCGTTTACACCTTATTATATTTATAGCACTGTTGTCGGGAGTGACGGCAGTGGCCAAGAAGCATAAGCAACTCGTGATTCTCCATACGAACGATACCCATTCCACCATCATGCCCCTGAATGAGAACCTCGATAACAAGGATCTGGCAGGGCGTGGCGGATTCCTGCGTCGTATTAACATGATCAAGGAGCAACGCGCGCAGCATCCTGACCTGTTGCTCTTCGACTCAGGCGACTTCTCGCAGGGCTCAGGCTATTACACGCTCTTCAAGGGTGAGGTGGAAGTTGGTCTGATGAACCAGATGGGTTACGACTGCGCTACCATCGGCAACCACGAGTTCGACTTCGGCCTCGACAATATGGCAAAACTCTTCCGCATGGCCGATTTCCCCATCGTCTGCTCGAACTACGACTGTAAGGGTACGGTGCTCGAGGATCTGGTGAAACCCTATATCGTCATCAAGCGCAATGGCTTGAAGATCGGTGTCTTCGCACTGGCTCCTGCCCTGAAGGGACTGGTCTTCGACGGCAACTGTGAGGGCATCACCTATCTCGATCCTGCACAGACGGCTCAGAAGTATATCGACATCCTGCGCAAGCAGGAGAAGTGCGACCTCGTGATCTGTGTCTCCCACCTCGGTTGGAACATCGAAGGCGATTGCGACGAGAAGTTCCTCAGTAAGACCGAAGGCTGTGACCTCGTGCTGGGCGGCCATACCCACACCTATATGCCTGTGCTGGAATACACGCCTGACAAGAACGGGAAGATGATTCCCGTGGATCAGAACGGCAAGCATGGTGTCTTCATCGGCAAACTCGTGCTGGATCTGGAGAAGAAATAGTTTATAGTTTAGAGTTTATAGATGATTACTCAAAGTAGAATGTGAGTACAATCATCTTAGAATGACCTGCGCTGACGCTATTTGTGTATTGGCGCAGATTGGCGTCCTTCAGTTCACCAGCATGGTCGTGGTCGAGGGCATCGCGCAGGCTGTAGCAGAACTTCAGTTCTGGGATCAGTTTGAAGAAGGGCAGATATAAGTCGCAGCCCAGACCCACCTCAAAGAACAGGTCAGAACTCTTCAGTTGGATGTATTCCTGGTTCTTGCTCGTCAGGTTGACCATTGGATTGATGCCCGCCATCATATAAGGCCGGTAGTTGTTGAAGCGCTCAGCCGAAAACTTCAGGTCGAGGGGGAACGAGACGTAGGTGTTCTTCATGTCCTGCGTCACCTCCGTCGGCTTGCCCTCTGGGGTGAGATCCGTCGTGTTGCGGAATGTCAGGTGCTTCGCTCCGAAGTGCATGGTAGGCGTGAAGCGCACGTTCAGGTGCTGACTCAATCGCAGGTCTGCCAGCACACCCACACTGAAGCCGCTGTTCCAACGGTCTGCATCGCAGACGATCATCTTCTCCTGTGTCGTCCCGTCGTCCAGCGTGATAGTCTGCGGCCCTACGTTCTGGAACTCGATGTCCTGCATGTTCATGCCCACGAGGATACCGAAGTGCAAGGGACGCAGGTCGATATACGGTTTGTTTTGGATCTTACGGGTCTGCGCCTGACTGGTCACAGCCAGGAGAAGCAGCATCATGGTGATGATCGATTTCCTTTTCATCTGTAATTAATAACGCAGAAAATGTCTGGTTATTATGTTTGGGATTATTTCGACATCGTATAAATTATTAAAAAACCTACCTAAAGTTTGGTATATTCCGAAAAATGTCTTATCTTTGCATCCTCAAACGTGAGTAATAACATTATTAACAACTTAAATTTGTTAGAATTATGGCATACGTAATTGGAGAAGATTGTATTTCTTGTGGAACATGTGCAGGTGAGTGCCCCGTTGAGGCTATCTCTGAGGGTGCAGAGCGCTACGTGATCGATGCAGATGCATGCACAGAGTGCGGCACATGCGCAAGTGTTTGTCCTTCTGAGGCTATCAGCCTTCCCTAATCACTGAAGGATATACAAGACTTTTAAGAGGTGCTTCCGCAAGGGAGCACCTCTTTTTGTTGTGTGACTCTTTGTGCACGAAGAGTAAACTCCTTCGCGCGCGTGCGCGGTAGTAGGTTAACCTAAAAACAACCCGCTCATCCCGCCTATCTCACACGTAAGTTTTTTTATTTCCAGTGTGGGATAGGCGGGATAGGTGGGTTAAAAAATGGATAAGACAACTATATGCGTATGCGCGCGCGTAAGAGAGCTCCCAATTCTCGAGAGAATTCAACCAATAAGGACTACTTATTGGGAAATAAGCAGTCCTTATTGAAAATTTGGAGGCTCCGTAATAAAAATTGGAGGCCCTTTTTGGATAATTTGAATGATTACTTCAGGTCTCTGATCTGCTGAGCGGGCTCGTAGTTCGGGTCGATGGCCAGGATCTTGTTGGCATACTCCTTAGCCAGAGCCTTGTTCTTGCCATAGAGGAAGGCGTTGGACATCAGATAGTGATAGCTGTACTTCAGCATGGTGTTCTCACTGTTGTCGCGATCGGCCTTGTTCTCAAGCAGGGATACGACCTTCTGATAGTCGGGCTTTGCAAGACTCTTCTCACCAGTCTTGTCGAGCTTGTTGCTCATCGTAGCGCACTGATAAGCGGCGTAGATGGCCTGGATGGGATACTTCTCACCCATGGTGCGATAGGCCTCGATGGCCTTGCCTACAAGCTCTGCCTTGCGAGACTCGTCGTTGTCTGCCCACTTCGAGTAGATCTTAGCGAGACCTTCCTCGTCGTCGGAGTTCAGATCGGGCTTGCAAGCGAGATAGTCCTGATAGTACTGAATGGCTTTCTCAAACTGCTGATCCTTCAGATATGAGTCGGAAACACTCTTCAGGATGGCATGACGCTTGATCATAGAAGAGTCGTTAACCAGTGAGAGTGCCTTATCGTACTCTGCATACATGTTAGCCTTGTCCTCCAGAGCCTGATAGATCAGGGCTGTGTAGAAGTGGTCGTACTCAGAGAACTTGGCGCTGTCGGTCTCGTTGAAGTACTTGTGGATGTAAGCCTTGGCTGCATCGTACTTCTTCAACTCGTAATTGGCGAACATGGCCAGACGGTTGAACACGGGGTTGCGCGGCTCGATCTTAAGACCTGCCTCTGCTGCGCGGAGGGCATCATCGAAGTGACCAGTGAAGTAGCTGCAGCGTACGAACTCGTTGAGGCTGCTCTTGTCGAGCTTGTTGATGTCGGCCTTGGCATAGTTCTCGTAAGCCTGCTTCTCGTCACCTGCCAGCATGTAGATGTGGGCAATGGCGGCATCGATATCCTCATTGGGACAGTTGGACTTCATGTCCTGCAACTTCTTGGCAGCCTGAGAGGGACTGATCTTACGATACACCAGCGCCCACTTCTTGTAACCCTCGGGGTTCGTCGGGTCGAAGTTAATAGCCTGGTTGTAGAAACCTGCGGCCTTACCACCGTCAGTACCGTAGGAAGCCTCGATATCACCGAGCAGCAGATAGGCTGGGGCATACTGGTACTTGGGCTTACCTGCCTCGTTGGCGTAATTGGCAAACAAGGCTGCGTTGGCAGTGTCCTTCTGCTCAAGATAGGCGCGTCCGATCTTCACAAGGGCAGCGGCGTCCTTCTTGTTCTTCTTGTAAGCGGTTTTTGCTAACTCGGCTGCGTTAGGAGCCTTTGACTTAATTCCCTCGAGAGCTGCGTTGAGCTCTGCTTCCTGTGCGTTTGCGGTTGCGCTGAAGCCTAGCATCAGGGCAGCCATTACTAAATATTTGATTGCTTTCATAATTCTCTCGTTTTTAAGTTACACATTCTGTTCTTAGTCTCTCGTTTGTATGACGTTCGAAACCCCGGAAGGTTTAATCATTCCTTTTTGATGATGACATCCCTGACGTTCATGTTGGCTGACCTGGGGAGCAGACCGTAGCGCAGGATGATCTTCTGGCCCTTGGGCAACTGCACGAAGTGGCAGAAGCCTGAGGGAACCCCATTACGCGTATCGTTAAGCAGAGCGTAGATGGTACGGCGGAGGGGATAGTTGCCATTGTATAGATAGTACTGATAGGGCTTCCAACTGTTGAAACTCCTGGCGGAGTCCATCTTGCTGACGCCCATCACGGATATATTCTTCTTAAAGGTGACGTTGGTGGTGTCGCGCTTGTCGTTGAGCCAGTTGCTGCCGATGATGCCGAGCGAGTTCTCATGCTTCTCGACATAGTCTATGACGGCAGCGCTGGTCTGTACGGCACCGATGTTCTTGGCACTGAACTGCTGGCCTCCGAGGATGGAATCCACGCACCAGCGCACAGTGCTCGACAACGGATTATCGAATACCACGTCGATTTCGCCAAGTTTGTTTTGTGGATAGAGTTCTTTCCACTGGGTAACCTCTCCTTTGAGTATGCGTGCAAAGTCCTTGACGGTAATGCATGAGTCGGGATTGGCATTGTTGACGATGATAGCCAGACCGTCGTACGCGATGGGCACCGCTCTTGGCAGGTACTTACGGTCTATCAGGTTCTGACGCTCCTTCTGGGTGAAGTCACGGGTGGTGAAGGCCAGGAAGGTCTCCAACTTCATGAGTTTCTTCACGGCATCCTGCTCATTAATATAAAGAGGTGTGATGGAGTCGAGCGTCTGGTTCTGGAAATAGTATAGCTCCTCGTCGATGATGGGGTAGAAACTCTCGTCGGCTGCCAATACGCTGGCGGCTTTCTGATAGGCCTCCTCCAATTCAGGATTAGGCTTGTTCCCACATCCTGGGAACAAGCCTAATATCAGTGTTAATCCAACTAATTTGTTGAATGCGTTCATTTCAATCGGTCAGAGATTACTGAAGCTTGAAGGTTACAGGTACGGTGTACTTCACACGTACTGCAGAACCGTTCTGCTTACCAGGAATCCAGTGAGGCATCGACTTCACCACGCGGGCAGCCTCCTTGTCGAGTGACGGGTCAACGGACTTCACGACTTTCACGTCTGTGATAGAACCGTCGCGCTCAACGACGAAGGTTACGATAACGCGGCCCTGCACACCGTTCTCCTCTGCTACCACAGGATACTTGATGTTCTTAGCCAGATACTCCAACAGGGCTGCCTGGCCACCGGGGAACTGAGGCATCTCCTCCACCACGTCGAAGACCTTGGTCTCCTCAACCTTCGGGGGCTCGGGTTCTGCAATCTTTTCCTTAGCCTTGAGCACCTCACCACCTTCCTCATCGTTACCTTCTACAGTGAAGGCACCGATGGCGGTGTTGGTCTCCTGCAGTTCATCCTGAGACTTGATCTCCTGCTCTTCCTTTACCTCATCGTCCTTCTTGATCTCAGGAACGGTGAAGGCTACAGAGCTCTTAACCTTCTCAATCTCAATCTTCTCAACCTCAGGTTCGTCTTTCTTCTCAACCTTAGCTTCCTTCTTCTCTGCCAGGCTGGCGAGCTCCACATCTGCCTCGATGGCTGCATTCTGTGCTGCAATGTAGTTCTCGATAGAAACCTTAGCATATACGATGGCTGCAATGGCGATGAAAGCCGTAAACATGACGATCAAGGCCTTGAGATTACGAATACCAGTATTCTTGCGCAGTTGATAAGCTCCATAGGCCTGGTTCTTGCCCTCAAATACGAGGTCGCACCAGCCATTGTCAATAAGATCTATTTTTGCCATAGTCTATTCTACATTTAGGGGTTAATCACTTGACACCTGCCCTGGCGATGAGGTCCTTGTCATCCTGGCTCATCTTATCGACATTGTCAATGACGTACTTATCAATATTGCTAATTAGCATCTCATCAAGAGCTGATACCATATTCTCATAGGTAGCGGAGTTGAGAGGACGGATGATGACGGTCATCGTAGGAACTTTCTCACCGCTGGGGAGTTCACCCTTCTTCAGCTTCTTGAGTTGTTCCTGATACTGCTCGTCGGTCATCTTCGAACCATACTCGTTCTTCTTAGCATCGAGCTCCTTCTTGGCCAGCTTAATCTTGGCAACGGGGTTGATACCCTCTTCGGTAGTGTGCTCGTTGAGCACCTTTTCAATACCGTCCTTGCCATAAGATGTCGGCTTTACGCATGAAGGATCCTCGTAGTTGGGAAGACCTGCCACATACCATACCTTATCATTGCTTCCCAGATAAAGGGTGATGGTATGAGATGCCTTGGTTACCTGCTTGTTCTCATCGTCCAGCTGATTGATGTCTTTATCGTTCGACGGCATGGTCAACTGCATAGCCTGCGGCTTGGCCAGTGTAGTACACAGCATGAAGAACGTAATCAGAAGCATCATCATATCTACCATCGGCGTGAAGTTCACGCGGGTATCCATCTTCTTCTGCTTGGATAGATTTTTCTTTGCCATAATACTACTAGTTGTTTAAACGTTTAACATCGAGATTTGTAATCAGCTGAAAACGGTTCTCGTTCATGTCCTGAAGTTCTGACATCAACAGCTTGATAGCTGAATAAGGGGTCTTAGAGTCGCACTTGATGGCGAGCTTGATGTCAGGGTTCGCATCGCGGGCCGCGGTGACCCACTCCTGGAATTCACTCTTGCCTCCGTTGATACTGTCAAGCGGAAGACCGAGCTTCTGGATTGCCTCACCCATCTTATCTGTTTCGAGGCTGAGGTAATTGGCAAGCTGCGACATGCCGGCACCGACCATGGCATCCTCGCGGAAGTGCTTGATCTGGTTGGCGTTGAGCTGAACACCGAACTTGTCGGTCATCGTCTCAAGCATGGCCTGCATGTTGTTCTTGTTCTCAGTACCACAGTAAACACGGCCCTCTGGTGTTACCAGAATATTGAGCACGTCCTGCTCTGGTATCTTGAGTTCTGACACTGAGTTAGGCGCGGTGACGGATACAGGTTCTGGTGTCAAGAATGTTGAGGTCAACATGAAGAAACACAGAAGCAGCGTCATCACGTCTGACATAGGCGTCATGTCAATCCAGATGTCTTTTTTCAAATGCTTTTAATGGAATTAAACGCTTATTAGATGGTTAAGAATTAAGCCTCGTTGTGGTTAGAATCGTATGTAGCGGCGATGGTATAACCAATCTCGTCGAGTGCGAAGGTCAGCTTGTCGATCTTGTTTGAGAAGAAGTTATAGACAACAGTAGCAACCCAAGAGGTCAAGATACCAGATGCTGTGTTCACAAGGGCCTCAGAAATACCGGCAGACAGAGCCATAGAGTCAGCACCACCACCAGCGGACAGAGCCTGGAACGATCCGATCATACCGAGCACAGTACCGAACAGAGCGGTCAGAGTACCCAGAGATACGATTGTTGCAACCATCGGGAGGTTCATCTGCAGAGTAGGCATCTCCAGCTGGGTAGCCTCCTCGTGAGCCTGCTGGATCTTGGCGATCTTGGCAGCCTTCTTCAGCGTGTCGTCACCCTCAACGGTCTGGTACATCTTGATAGATGCCTTTACGACGTTAGCCACAGAACCCTGCATCTTGTCGCAGAGAGCGTCAGCCTCAGCAAACTTCTGCTGCTTGATGAGCTCCTTAGCCTGAGCGGTGAACTTAGCCAGGTTGATCTTACCAGAAGCGGTACGGATAGCGAAGAAACGCTCGATACCAAGGCAAATCACGGTGAAGAGAAGGGTAAGGATCAGACCTACCACGAAACCTCCCTTATACACGGTTCCCAGAAGGTTTGCGGGATGACCTTCACGATCGCCACCGATGAAGTTGTCGGGGTTACCCATGACGAAATACCACACACCATAACCTGCCAAGCAGCAGATAACGAGAATAATCCATGCAGCTTTAATACCCTGGAAGCCCGAATTCTTTTTGGCTGGGGCTGCAGCCTTTGTTGTTGTTGCCATAATGAAATAAGTTAATTTTTTAGTTATTAAAATTGAAATGTTTAAATTGTCTCTTTTAAAATCACCTCGCAAAGTTACTAAATTCACCCGTTATTACGAACGAATTAATAACTTTTAACTATGAATTTACGGTTTTATTTCAATTTAGCCACCGTATCTTTGATACGCTTCATGGCTTCGATGATGTTTTCGTCACTTGTGGCATAGCTCATGCGGAAGCAGGCAGGATCGCCGAAAGCGTCACCACCGACTGTAGCGACATGACCTTTTTCCAACAGGTACATGGCGAAGTCGGTAGAGTTGTTGATGGTGGTCTCACCGTCGCTCTTGCCGAAGAAACTGCTGCACTTGGGGAACAGATAGAAAGCACCCTCGGGGACGTTGACTTCCAAACCGGGGATGTCCTTTGCCAGTTTGACGATGAGGTTACGGCGACGCTCGAAAGCCTGGCGCATATCCTCCACACACTGCTGATCCGAGATATAGGCATATTCCGCAGCCTTCTGACTGACGGAGCAGGGACCACTGGTGTATTGGCCCTGAAGTTTGTTACAGCCCTTGACGATCCATTCGGGGGCAGCGATATAGCCGATGCGCCAACCTGTCATGGCGTATGCCTTTGATACACCGTTGACGATGATGGCGCGCTCCTTCATACCAGGGAACTGGGCAATCGACTCGTGTTTGCCGATATAGTTGATATGCTCGTAGATCTCGTCGGCCAGTACAAACAGGTCGTCATGGCGCAGGATAACCTCTGCCAACGATTGCAGCTCTTCCTTGGAATAGACGCTGCCCGTCGGGTTGCTTGGTGAACAGAGGATGATCATACGGGTCTTCGGTGTGATGGCGGCCTCCAACTGCTCGGCAGTCATCTTGAAGTTCTGTTCGAAACCGGCTTCCACGATGACGGGATTGCCGCCTGCCAGAAGCACCATCTGGGGATAGCTCACCCAATAAGGAGCTGGGATGATCACTTCCTCGCCATCATTGACCAAGGCCATGATGGTGTTGCAGACACTCTGCTTGGCACCGTTGGACACGAGGATCTCTGCGGGAGTGTAGTGCAGATGGTTCTCGCGCTCCAGTTTTCGGGCGATGGCCTGGCGCAGGTCAGGATAGCCGGGCACGGGCGAGTACCTGGAGTAGTTCTCGTCGATGGCGAGTTTGGCCTCCTGCTTAATGTGGTCTGGGGTATTGAAGTCGGGTTCTCCCACACTCATATTGATAACGTCAATGCCCTGAGCCTTCATTTCAGAGCTTTTCTGTGACATTGCCAGCGTGGCTGATGGAGCTAAGCGCTGCAGACGATTGGATAATTGTGCCATATTTGTACAAATTTTGTGCAAAAGTAATCATTATATTTCTGAAAACGAAAGGAAAATGCCACTTTTTCGCGAATCGGGTCTAAAAACTGACATTCTGCCTTTTTTATTTCAGGTGAAGGGTGTGTCCCATGCGGGTTTTCTTCGTTTCCAGATAGCGCAGGTTGTAGGGATTGGGTGTTACCTCAATGGGGACATTTTCGATGATTTCCAGTCCGTATGCCTCCAGCCCCACACGCTTCACGGGATTGTTCGTCAACAGGCGCATCTTGTGGACACCCAGGTGGCGCAGCATCTGGGCACCGCAGCCATAATCCCTCTCGTCGGGCTTGAAACCGAGGTGAACGTTGGCGTCAACGGTGTCGAGCCCCTCTTCCTGCAGCTTATAGGCGGCAATCTTGTTCATCAGACCGATGCCGCGTCCTTCCTGCTGCATGTAGATCACCACGCCCTTGCCCTCCTTCTCAATGGTCTGCATGGCCTTGTGAAGTTGTTCGCCGCAGTCGCAGCGCTTTGAGCCCAGGATGTCACCCGTCATGCAGGAGGAGTGGACACGCACCAGGATGGGCTCGTTTTCCTTCCATTCGCCCTTAATGAGTGCGAGGTGTTCCAATCCGTTGCTTTTCTGACGGAAGGGAATCAGGCGGAAATGCCCGTAGTCTGTCGGCATATCGACTTCCTCGCCCACCTCAATCAGCGATTCTTTCTTCAGGCGGTAGGCTATCATATCCTTGATGCTGATGATCTTCATGTCCCATTCCTTTGCCATTTCCATGAGTTCCGGCAGCCGTGCCATTGAGCCGTCCTCGTTCATGATCTCCATCAGGGCACCGGCAGGGTAGAGTCCGGCCATGCGGCAGAGGTCGATAGCGGCCTCGGTGTGTCCGCTTCGGCGCAGTACACCGTTTTCCTGGGCATAGAGGGGATTCACGTGGCCTGGGCGCCCGAAGGTCTCGGGGGTCGCTGTCGGGTCGGCCAGAGCCTTGATCGTCTCTGCGCGGTCGTGGGCGGAGACGCCAGTCGTACAGCCTTCGAGTTTGTCAACAGTTACTGTGAATGGAGTGCCCAATACGGAGGTGTTGTCCTGCACCTGATGGGGCAGGTCGAGTTCCTTACAGCGCTCTATGGTGATGGGGGCGCAGAGGACACCGCGTGCGTATTTCAGCATGAAGTTCACCTTCTCTGCCGTGATCTTCTCGGCTGCGATGATCAGGTCTCCCTCGTTCTCGCGGTCTTCGTCATCGACTACGATCACGAACTCTCCCTTCCTGAAGTCCTCTACGGCTTCCTCTATGGTGCTCAGTTTGAAATCTTCCATATCTCTCTAATACCTTATTATATATTATAGGAGCTCTGTCAAGCTCTTCTGTTCTGTAGATAGTTCCAATGCCCTTGGGATAATCCTGTCGTTGGTCTGTCTGATCGTGCGCAGATCTTTGTATAGGCGCAGGCGGAAACGGATCATTCTGAAGTAGAAGAAGATACCTATGGGCAGCAGGAGGCCCGTCACGGCGTTTAGCCATTTCCTGCGGAACGGGCGGGTATGGGCACGCACGGCAATGATCGGGTAGTTGTTGAGTTCCGAGAGTATCAGTTTATCACGCGTGTAGCCCAGATCCTCAATAGCCGCCTCGAGTGTATTGTTGATATGCTCAATCTCGTGGTCATCCCCAGGATGGAAGAAAACCTTGATGGGGTTTGGCCATCTGAACAGTTTGTGGTGCTCACTGTATGCCTCGATTTCCTTGGAGACAGTGAGCAGGATATCTGCATCTTTCTTATACTGTGGATCTTCGATGATAACCTCCTTGCGGAAGATATGGCGCTTTTCGCGCAGACCGAGGATGCGCATGAAGATACTCTTGTAAAGGTCGATGTTGAACACCGTCGAATCCTTATTGGCCTTATAGGTGAAGAAGGCGGCAATAGGGGTGAGGACGACCGTTGAGATCGTCTGTCCGAACCATACCGTCCACTGGCCGTCACGCGCCATCTTCATACCTGAGTTGTCGAAGATGAAATAGACGATGAACACCAACACAGACACAATGACGGGAACGCCTAGGCCTCCTTTACGGATGATGGCTCCCAGAGGGGCGCCGATGAAGAAGAAGATGAGGCACGACAGGGCGAGGGTAAACTTCTTAATGGCTTCGATCTGGTGGCGGCGGTAGTTACGGTGCAGGTAGCTGACATAATCTGTTTTTATCTCTACGTCAGTGAGGATGCTCTGTACATTGGAGAGGGCTCCCTTCACTGCTGTCTGCTGGTCTGACGGCTTTAGCCGCTCATAGATGGAGTCGTATGGGGTGGTGTCTTCGGCTACTGTCTTGACAACCTTGATGGAATCCTGTTGACTCAGGGTAGGAAGCCTGAACAAATTTCGCTTTGCTTCTACATAATAGGCATTGCCGATACTGTCATTGAATTCCTTGATGGAGTCCATATCGTGCAGGATTGAGTTCAGGCTTTTGGCACGGGCATCGCCAGCAACGTCGTTCATATCGGCCATGTTGAAGCCGCCGTCGAATTCGAGCACGATGCGCTTGCTGGAGAATGTCTCCCGACGATATGGGATATTGGCATTGGTGGCAATTTCCGAGGAGCGCATGTTCTCAAACCACTCCCCGCTATACAGGTTCAGCACCAGATGTTTTTTCTCTTCCGTCGATTGCATCATGCCGGAGTCTGCCAGGATGATGGCCTGATCCTCATAGCTTCCAGTCTGACGGTAGATCATAATGCCATAGAGCATACCTGTTCTCAGATCCTTCTTCTGGACATAGATGTTCGAGCCGGGAATGCCGTCGTAGAAGATGCCTTCGGGAATCTCCAGTTCAGGACTCTTCTGTTTCATAGAGACCAACAACTGTGACAAATGCAGGTTGGATTTCGGCCCGATACTGTCTTGGAAATAATAGGAGATGCCGGCAATCACTAACACGATGACGATCAGCGGACGGAAAGCCTGCATCAGTGAAATGCCTGCCGCCTTGATGGCTGTCAGTTCCGAACTTTCACCCAGATTTCCGAATACGATCAGTGAACTCAATAGAATTGCCAGTGGCAGGGCCTGCGGCAACAGCATCAATCCCATATACCAGAAAAACTGTGCCATGACGTCCAGTGACAGGCCTTTTCCGATCAGTTCATCAACATAACGCCACAGGAACTGCATCATCAGCACAAACTGGCAGATGAAGAAGGTGCCCATGAAAAGCAGACCGAACTGCTTGGCAATGAAAGTGTCTAACTTCTTGATTCGGAACATAATCAGCGTGCAAAGGTACAAAAAAGAAGTGAAAAGCGAGAACCGCCTTTCACTTTTTCACCTTTTTTACCTTTTATAGTCCGCTGGCACGGTGCAGTCTGTCGAGATTGCTCTCCCATAAGATCCTAAGTCCGTCGGCATCATCGTCGTCGGCGAAGTCCGTGATCAGCAAGGTCAGGTGGTTTGTCAATTCGCTCTTTCCGATGCGCATCTCCCAATAGGTGTCCTCTTCCTCATCGTCATAGTCCCATTTCAACTTGATGTGGTTGTACTTCACATATTCAATTAACTGGGCCTGACGGATGTCTTGCTCCGTCCACGGTTCCCCCCACGTGAAGGTGAATACACCGTCTTCTTCCGTGACATGGTCGGCCAGCCACCGTTCCAGTCCATGGGCACTACTGATCTGTTCCCAAACGATATTAGGCGACTTGGTCGTCAGGGGATATTCGATGTCAATACGTTGTTTTCCCATACGCTTCGGGTAATTTGTTGTTGGCTTTAGGATTGTTCTACGCCACAAAATTACGAAAAATATCCGAAACACAAAATATTTTCCAGAAAAATTTTGGTAGTTTCGGAAAAAGTAGTACCTTTGCACCCGCTTAACGGCAATGATGGCGGGATAGCTCAGCTGGTTAGAGCGCATGATTCATAATCATGAGGTCGCCGGTTCAATCCCGGCTCCCGCTACCAAAGAAAAGCTCTAAAAATCAAGCAGTTACGAAGATTTCGCAACTGCTTTTTTCTTTTCATATTTTCGTATGGTTTCCATGACTTTCGTTGGGGGCAAATTAGGCTGTAATTAGAGGTTTTACCCCCTCTTTTTGCTAAAACATATAAAAAAATGCCCCCGTGTAGGGAGCGTTTGTCGTGGAGTATAAAATTACGTATAAGCTCGTCAGCTTTGCGTTTAATCATATTTATTTGACTTTGTGGGTGCAAAGTTATAATAATTATCTGAAATACAAGCATAAATTGCCATAAAATTACACTTTTCCAATGTGTTTTTCTGCTATTTCTTACATTTTTCCAAGGTTAATAACCGCTTAATTTTACATTTTTCCAATATTAAAGGGATTCTATAAGTTGGAACAATCTCGGTTTTTTTATGAGATTGCGCCACCCTGATTGACAACTTAAAAAAAACAAATAATATGGCATTAATTTTGTGTTTCAATAGAATATATTTATTTTTGCATTAGATTATCGTTAATGATTATATAAAAACAAGTAACAAAATGAAAAAACTATCTTTATTGCTTCTGACAACCCTGTTCGCTGTTTCTGGCGCAGCCCAGACGAAGTCGGTGTCTATCTTGGGCGATTCGTACTCTACTTACGAAGGCTTTATGACACCTTCCACCAACGAACTATGGTATTATGCCCAGAATCCTGAGGCCAGGACCGATGTGAAGAATGTGCGTCAGACATGGTGGCATCAGGTCATCAAAGAGAATGGTTGGCGACTCTGCATCAATAATTCTTATAGTGGTGCTACTGTAAGTTATACAGGTTATGACGGCAATGATTACAGTGCCCGTTCTTTCAACACCCGAATGGATAACCTCGGACAGCCTGATGTCATCTTCGTCTTTGGTGCTACAAACGACAGTTGGGCAGGCTCACCTGTTGGAGAGTATAAGTACGAGAATATCACGTGGGGCGACCTTTACCAGTTCCGTCCTGCCTTAGCCCGTATGTTGCAGTGGATGACGGACCGCTATGTCAATACGGAGATCTATTTCATCCTGAACGATGACCTGCGCGATGAGATAGACGAATCGGTCAAGACAATTTGTGCCCATTATGGCGTGCCTGTCATCGAACTGGCGGACATCAACAAATTATCTGGGCATCCCTCCGTTAAAGGGATGCGCCAGATTGCTGATCAGGTAAACGCCTTCTTAAAGAAAGGACGTTAATCTGTTAATCGTCGGGATTACGCTTGTAGTGGTATTCCTGGATGTTGGGATTCGTGCCGAGGTCGGTGTCAGGAATGACGCCGGTTCTGATTAGTTTCTGGTCATAGCCCTTGTGCATCGGTCCCACACGCAACAGGAAATCATTGAAGTTCATGGTAGGGATGACAAGACCAAAAGCTCCGATACCTACCCTGGATCCCTCCGTGAGGATGTTGTTATAGACATACGCCGTGGTGAAGAAGGTGTGACGGTAGATCTCCACACGGTTGTACTTGTCGAAAGCCTCACGCCATTCCTCGCCGACTTTCGTGGAGTCGGCCGTGGTGAAGATGAAGCCGAGGTTGTGGACGAAGTCATCGATCTGATCACCTCGGATACTGTCGTTCATTTCCATACACTGCATGATGTCGTCGTTGATTTCATCTCTCATCTCCTTCTCGTTGGGAGCCGTGAAATAGGCTACGATCAGAAGAACGACGAGAATGCCTGCCAATATGAGTAACTTGCCAAAACAGCTGTGGATAAAAGCCTGAGGCATTGACTCATTTGATCTGCTGTAATTGATTCTGTTGCTTGTCTGATTCATCTTGGTTAAATTTGGTTGTTATGGATTAAATTCATGAATTCCTGTCTGGTCTTGGCTTGGTTGAATGCACCACTGAAATCGCTGGTGGTGGTGATGCTGTTCTGCTTCTCAATCCCCCGCATCTGCATGCACATGTGCTTGGCCTCAATGACAACCATCACGCCGAGGGGCTTGAGTGTCTCCTGGATGCAGTCCTTGATCTGCTGGGTCATACGCTCCTGAACCTGCAGACGGTGGGCATAGATATCGACTACACGTGCGATCTTCGACAGGCCGGTAATGTAACCATTGGGGATATAGGCTACGTGGGCCTTGCCGTAGAAGGGCAGCATGTGGTGTTCACAGAGTGAGAAGAAGTCAATGTCTTTCACGATGACCATCTGCGAATAGTCCTCTTTGAACAGGGCATCGGTGAGCACTTTGTGGGCATCCATCTGGTAACCTCGGGTAAGCACCTGCATCGCCTTGGCCACGCGCATCGGGGTCTTCAGCAGTCCTTCGCGCTCAGTGTCTTCACCAAGTAACCTGAGCACCTCTTTGTAGTGCCCGGCCAGTTCGTCAAGTCCTTCACGGAAGGAGTGGTTGTCGTGAGTCTGTATGTCTATGTCTTGGTTCATTGATATTGTACGGTGATTTTTCCCTTAACGATAATGGCCGACTGATAGCCAAGATTCTTGACGCGGTTAAGTACCTCGTGGGCTTCTTCATAACTGCGGTAGTTGCCCATACGGCATATCCACCGTGGGGAGTAGAAATGCACATAAACAGGTTCACCAGGGAAAAGTGACTTGATCTCGTTACCGATTTTCTCTGCTTTGATCCTGTCGTTACGCGAATTACCGCCAGCAAAGACCTGTACGCGATAGCCATTAATCTTATAGCCCTTCATCACCTTCTTATGGTTGTCAACTGTAGAGTCAGACACATCGGTGGAGTCTTGTCTCTCTGACAGGGCTTTTAATGGCTTTTCCTCTTTCGTGGTAACAGCCTGATCGTTGGTCTTCTCCTTTTCCTGCTGTTTCCGGTTCGCCGTCGGAGTGGAGGGCGTGCCGGTAGATGACCCGTTGACGAGGTCGTCAATCTCCTTACTCTGTTTCACGGTGACCTTCCCTTCACCTTGGTTACTCTGTTGTAACCGTTGTGTGAAAGAGGATTGTGCATCGGCTGCAGTCATACAGCCGACACACAATGTCAGTATGATGAGTAGTCGTTTCACTTCTTCCAGGCGTCGATGATACCCTTGAAGTCAGCAGCCTTCAGCGAAGCACCACCGATGAGACCACCGTCGATGTCAGGCTTAGCGAACAGTTCGGGGGCGTTGCTGGCCTTGCAGCTACCACCGTAGAGGATCGTGGTGTCGTCGGCTACAGCCTGACCGTACTTCTCTGCGATAATGCTACGGATGTATGCGTGAATCTCCTCAGCCTGCTCAGCGGTAGCAGTTTTACCAGTACCGATAGCCCAGATTGGCTCGTAGGCGATGACGATCTTGCGGAAGTCCTCCTCTGAAAGGTTGAATACTGAACCCTCGAGCTCGGCCTTCACAACCTCGTTCTGCTTGCCGGCCTCGCGCTCCTCCAGACTCTCACCGATACAGAAGATCACCTTCAGGTCGTTCTTCTGGGCGAGCAGCACCTTCTCTTTCAGGATCTCGGGAGTCTCCTTATAGTACTCACGACGCTCGGAGTGACCGAGGATCACGTACTGAGCACCAGTGCTCTTGACCATCTCGGCTGATACCTCACCCGTGTAGGCACCCTTCTCCTTGTCAGCGCAGTTCTCGGCACCCAGACCGATGATGTCCTGGTCGAGGAACTGTGCGATAGAAGCGAGGTGGATAAACGGGGTGCAAATCACTACACCACAGTTGGGCTTGTCAGCCTTCAGTGTTTCATTCAGCTCCTTTGCAAGAGCGATACCGTCCTGGAGATTCATGTTCATCTTCCAGTTTCCTGCTACAATTTTCTTTCTCATAATCTTTTTTTCTTCTTTTTTATTTAAAGGGTTATTGTTATCAATCATGTTTGTCTTTTTATACTTCTTAGTCCTGACCCACTTCGTCCAAGTCCATAGACGATCTGCTATGGTGAGCAGCACCAACGGTAATACAAACCATGTGAGTATCCACAGAATCTTGCTAGTAACGGTGTCGGTGGGCAGTTGTCCCAGTTCCGTATCTTCCAGCCTTCCCGTCAGTTCGCCTTCATCGGGCAGGTTATTATGGCTCCACTTGCGGATAATCTTACCATCCTTGAGCAATAGCAGCCCGGGGTTCGAGCGGATCATCGTTTTCAGAGTGATCTCATCGGTGTTACAGAACGGGTATTCTGCTCCCGTGATATCGCGCCAGCGACTGGTGGCTTGCTCCGTACTTGCCGTCAGACAGTAGAATGGGTAGCCGTTGTCGAGACTGTACTCGTATAACTGGTTTATCCCATCGAGTTGTGAGTCGTCGGCCTGCTCCAAATGAGGAGAGACGAGCAGGAAGGTATATCCTTTATCGTTAAGGACCGTCTCCGTGATGTCCTCGCCATCTTGGGTGAGTTCCATGAAGAACTCTGCGTATGGCGACTCTTCTCCTTCCATCATCCTTTGCCAACCAGCCCTGAGGTCTGTACCTGTGTGGTAGGGACGGAAGTCGAACTGCGGTAGGGTATATAGACTCCGACCCGCTATGATGAGCAGGATGAATACGCCGGAATAGTTCAGGACAATCCACTGATTCGACTCACTGATGAGACGTGGCATTTCCAACGGATACTTCCTAACCACTACTGCCGCTGCCAACAGGATCAGGTTTTTAATGAAGGTCTGCCAGTTGGTGAGCACGATGGCATCGCCAAAGCAGCCACAGTCGGTGATGGGGTCTGTCAGTGCCAGCCAGAATGTCAATAATGTCATGATCACCAGCATGATCAGGACGATCCTCGACACTAATCTCCGCCGGATAGCGAAAAGCAGACAGATGCCGAGGATAAACTCCAGGGCAGAGAGTGCTACGGATGCCGAGAGTGTCATGAAGTCAGGCACATGACGTGCCAGTCCCCAAGCCGTCAGGTAGTCTTGTATCTTGTATTGTGTGCCTAGCGGATCGACAGCCTTGACGAATCCGGATAGGATGAACGTCACGGCGAGAATCAGACGGCAGATATTGACGGCTGCTTTCCTCACTCTGATAATTTAATTACTCCAAAGACCGCGTAGTTGATGATGTCCATATAGTTGGCATCGATCCCTTCTGAGACGAGTGTCTCGCCTTGCAGATTCTCGATTTCCTTGATGCGCTCAATCTTCGTGAGAATGAAGTCCGTGTAGGAACTGATCCTCATCGAGCGCCATGCCTCGTCATAATCGTGGTTCTTGCGCTTCATCAGTTCCAGTGCCTCACGGGCATACTGGTCGTAAAGCGTCATGGCCTCATCGTTGGAGATATCCACGATATCAGCAAATCCCTTGTTGAACTGGATGAGTCCTACGATGCCATAGTTGATGAGCGCCACGAACTCAGGTCTGATGCCCTCGCCGACCTTACTCTCACCCTTGATCTCCAAAGAACGGATACGTTTTGCCTTGATGAAGAGCTGGTCTGTGAGTGCCGTGGGGCGCAGGATGCGCCACGAAGCCTTATAGTCGTGCAGTTTTTTCTCGAAGAGCGCACGGCATTCTGCCATGGCCTTCTCGAATTGGGCGTTTGTCTTTTCCAAATTTGCCATAATCGGGTGCAAATTTACAAAAAAAGATGTGAAAAGAGAAAAATGAAGGGTGAAAAGTTGTCGTTGCTCTACATTTATTAACAATGAACAAACCTTTTCACCCTTCACTTCTCACTCTTCACTTTTCACTCTTCGCTTCTTTCTGTTTCTGTCGAATGTAGTGTATTTTCGCACCAAGAGTTTCGAATTGCGTGCGGATGGAGTCGCGCCATATCCGTGTACGTGTCAGCAGTGTCAGTTCCTCTGGCGTGGCCTTCAGAGACGCCTTGTCAGACTCTACTTTTGTCTGCAGGGATTCTAGTTCTTGATTGGCGATCTGTAGAAGACTGTCAGTCTTTGATAACTCGTCCTGAGCGGCTTTCAACTCAATTTCCTGATGCAATATCAACGCACCTTTTCTTGCCTCAACGATGTTGGGAAAAGTCTTGCGTAGAGAGTCGATACAGGCTCTTGCTTCAACGATTTGTCCGTGTCCGAATTTTTCGTACGCCTCCTGTAGCAATTTCTTTGCCTGTTCTTTCTCGCTGTTTCCACAACCTGCCATCAGCAGCCCAGCAACGATGATTGGCAGTATCCTTTTCATGATCATCCTTTAGAAATTGACGGCGAAGGATCCACCGATGGTAATATAGTGCATTTCTTTTTCGCGCTTAAAGACGTAGGCATCCAAGGGAATGCCTCCTATCTCGAAGACTGAGCCCAGGTCAGGAGTTGTCACCTTCAAGAATCTCAGCGGGTCGTAGGTGAGGGTAAAGGTTTTCTTTGAATAGTCGTAATCGACGAATACCTTCCACATGAAGTTTGACTTATATTTGTAGGTCAGTGAGAGCCCTGTGCCGTAGGTAGTGGAGTTGTTGCCGCCCAAAGTCAGATAGTCCCACTCCATATCGTAGGCGCTGCCATCACGGATATTGCTCAACTGAAGGTCTGTCAACTCGTTGTTATCAAACTCGATGTGGGTGTCCATCGCCTTTGTCGTACCTTTGTAATGGGCATTGATGTCGAGCTCTTGGGTCATGGTGCGTCCGATCAGGAACTTGGTACCCAAAGAAAAACGTTTACTCAACGGGAGATTCAGGAAGAGTCCCACGTTGGCAGAGAATTCCGTGAGATGGTCACTCTCTACCGTGATCTCCTCTTCGGTAACCATACCGCTCATCTTGGCCTGGAGTTCCTGCTCAGTGACAGGTGTGGGCGAGTAAGCATTATACATGTCAAATATGAACTGGGTGGCATCAGCACGGTCATTAATGGCATCACCGACAAAGTCACTCCAGCTCTTGGCGGTCATGGCCCTTACTCGCAGGCGTCCGCCAATACCAATGTATTTGTTAAAGAAATAGGCGCCTTCGGCATCGACCGATGTAGCGGTGTGGAAGTCTATGTTGATCTTCTCATCCAATTCGTCGTCAACGAAATCCTCAGCATTCTCCAAATCTTTATATCCGAAGTCGAGGCTCTTGGAGCCGAGGCTCATGCCCATGGATATGGCAAAATATGAGGGATTCTCGCTGAAGCCTTCAAGGTCGTTGCGCAGCAGGCCTTTACCCTTAAAGAGCAGGTCGCCGATGGCGTAACCCAACTCGGTTGACATGATACCAATACCGGCTCCAGAGAGCACATCGCTGATCCAGTGACGATTGTTCAGAATACGCATGACACCTGTCGCGGTGGCCACACCGTAGCCCGCCACAGAGAACCAGGGGGAGCGCGTGAGACCGTACTCCTTATGTAAGATGGTGGCACCCACAAACGACGTGGCCGTATGTCCAGAAGGCCATGAGTTGGCGGTTGAGCCATCGGGGCGCATCTCGCTCGCGGTGTATTTGATGCCATTGACGAATCCTGCCATGATGGCATACGACAGCAGCGATGATGTCAACAGTCTTGGCCAGTCGCTGCGACCCTCATAACCTCCGAGTTTCAGACCTGCGGTCATCACGGGACCAAAGAACTGTGTATAGTCATCGATGCCCGTCTTGAAGTTCGTGATGAGTCGTGTGTTAGTGTGTGTGTTGTTGTAGTCTTGACGGAAGGATGCCTTTTCACCCTTGATGATCCATCCTGCTGCGAAGATGGGGATACCTACAAAGGTCAGGTCGTCCATAAACTTATAAGGCTTCACATCGGGGTTGGTCACTTGCTTGAAGAATCGGAAGTCCATGCCTTGACCGTAGGATGTTACTGTCGATGCCTCCTGGCTTTCGAAGGGATTGGCGGGCAAAGCCACTAACTCGGGATTCATCTCTGGGGTGATCAACTTCAGAGGTTCCATACTCTGGTAATTCTCGGCATTAGCACCCGTCACGGTCATCAGTGCAATGATGACAGACAATACGAAACGGCTCTTCTTCATAAATGTTTTAGTTTAAAATATTGTTGTAATCTGACTGCAAAGATAATATAAAAACTCGAATTAAACAAGAAAAAAGATGAGAATTTGGATATGTGTGGAAAAATATGTACCTTTGCACGCTCGAAAGGATCAAGGCAAGATGAAACTGTATTCCGACGAAGAACTGGCAGAGATACTGGATCAGGAGATTTTCCACCAGATCAGTGAGGCTGCAGACCATTTAGGTCTGGAGTGCTACGTGGTGGGCGGCTATGTCCGTGATATCTTCCTGGAGCGCCCATCGAACGATATTGACGTAGTGGTCGTTGGGAGTGGCATCTCCGTGGCAGAGGAACTGAAGCGGATGGTGGGCAGGAAGGCGCACCTCTCTATATTCCGTAACTTCGGGACGGCTCAGGTGAAGTTCCGTCAGAAGGGTGTGGAGTATGAGGTGGAATTCGTGGGAGCCCGTAAGGAGAGCTACAGCCACGATTCACGCAAGCCTGTTGTGGAGGATGGCACGCTCGAAGACGACCAGAACCGTCGCGACTTCACCATCAATGCGATGGCTGTCTGTTTGAACAAAAACCGTTTTGGTGAACTCGTCGATCCTTTCAATGGACTGGCTGATCTGGAAGATGGTATTATTGCCACGCCTTTGGAACCAGGCATCACGTTCTCCGACGATCCCTTGAGGATGATGCGCTGTATCCGTTTTGCCACCCAACTTAACTTCCGGATAGAAGACGAGACCTTCGAGGCTTTGGAGCGGATGGCTGACAGAATCAGAATCGTGAGTGGGGAGCGTATCAAGGATGAACTGAACAAGATCATCCTCTCGCCCGTGCCCAGCAAGGGGTTTGTGGAACTGCAGCGCAGTGGACTGTTGAATATTATCCTGCCGGAATTGGCGGCCCTTGACATCGTGGAGCAGAAAAACGGCCGTGCGCACAAGAACAACTTCTATCATACCTTGGAGGTCTTGGATAATGTGGCTGGAAAGTCGGATGACCTCTGGCTGCGCTGGGGTGCACTGATGCACGACATCGGTAAGACAAAGTCGAAACGCTGGGATCCCGCCATTGGCTGGACTTTCCACAACCATAACCTGATAGGGGCGAAGATGGTGCCCCAGATATTCCGCCGCCTGATGCTTCCGATGGATGCTAAGATGAAGTATGTGCAGAAACTTGTGGAACTGCACATGCGTCCCATCGCCATTGCCGATGAAGAGGTGACGGACAGTGCTGTGCGCCGTCTGCTGAACGATGCAGGGGAGGATATTGAGGATCTGATGATGCTTTGTGAAGCGGATATCACCTCGAAGAATGAGGTACGCAAAAAACTGTTCCTCGAAAACTTCCGGATGGTACGTGAAAAACTGGCTGACCTGAAGGAAAAGGACTACGTTCGACTGCTTCAGCCCGTGATTGACGGTAACGAGATCATGGAGATATTCCACCTGAAGCCCAGTCGTGAGGTAGGCGTACTGAAGCAGTACCTGAAGGATGCCGTTCTCGATAATCAGGTTGAGAACGAACGGGAACCGTTGATGCGTTTGCTGATGGAAAAGGCCCGCAAGATGGGACTGGTGAAAGAATAAAAACCATAATTGCCAATAAACTTTGTTAAAATTGTCCGTGTCAAGATATATCGTAAGATATATTTTGTGTAACTTTGCATCTCGGAAACTGAATTCCTCACCATTTTTTATCGTGGAAGAATCGAATTTATAAATTTAATGATAAGTATGAAGATGAAAAAGATTTTGATGTTTGCTGCCGCAACGATGCTACTGGCTTCTTGTGGTGGCGGCGGTGGTCGTCCTTCTTTCGGCGACAATGAGTTCCCGGTAGTAACCGTAGGTGCCCAGAGCACAACGATGCAGACAACTTATCCTGCAGTGATTAAGGGTGTACAGGATGTGGAGATTCATCCGAAGGTACAAGGCTTTATTACCCAAGTGAATGTGAAGGAGGGTCAGACCGTAGGTGCCGGACAGGTGCTCTTCGTGTTGGATAATGTAACCTACCAGGCTCAGGTACGTCAGGCTCAGGCTTCTGTCAATACGGCTGAGGCTGCCTGCAATACAGCCAAACTGAGTTTCGAGAACTCTCAGAAGTTGCATGAGAACGGTGTCATCGGAGATTTCGAACTTCAGTCGGCAACCAATCAGTACGAACAGGCGAAGGCCAGTCTGTCATTGGCCCAGGCATCGTTGGCATCTGCCAAGGAGATGCTGAGCTATTGCTTTGTCAAGAGTCCCGCTGCAGGTGTCGTGGGCTCTCTGCCTTATAAGGTAGGAACGCTGGTGAGTGCCAACAACACGTTGACCACCGTGTCTAACATCAGTTCCATGGAGGTCTATTTCTCCATGACCGAGAAGGATGTCCTGGAGATGGGCAAGAACGCCGGTGGCCTGAGTGGTGCCATCAAGGATATGCCTGCTGTCCAACTGAAGTTGGCTGACGGTACGCTTTATGGCCTGGAGGGAACGGTGACGAAGATGAGCGGTGTCATCGATGCCGCCACGGGTTCCGTACAGATGATCGCCGTATTCCAGAATCCTGAGAAGCTGCTGAAGAGCGGTGGCTCTGGTACAATCGTCATCCCTCATAGTAACAACGACGCCATTATCATTCCGCAGAGTTGTGTGTCCGAGGTGCAGGATAAGCTCTTCGTTTATCTGCTCGGTAAGGACAACAAGGTGAAATATACTGAAATCAAGGTTGATCCGCAGAATGATGGCAATAACTTCATCGTGACTGAGGGTCTGAAGATGGGCGACAAGTTCGTGACCAATGGTATCACCAAACTTACCGACGGCATGGAGATTGTACCCATCACGCCGGAGAGATACCAGCAGAAGATTCAGGAGCAGAACAAAGCCATGAGTGCTGGTGACATCGTGGGTGCCATGAAGAAGTAAGAGAAGTGAATAGTGAAAAGTTAAAAGTGAAGAGTTAGAAATATGACTTTTACAGCATTTATCAAACGCCCGGTGCTCTCGACGGTGATCTCCATCGTCATTGTGCTGCTGGGTTTTATCGGTCTGGTGTCGCTGCCCGTTGAGCAGTACCCCAATATTGCGCCGCCTACTGTCGTGGTACACACCCAGTATCCTGGTGCTGATGCCGAGACCGTGAAGAATTCTGTGATCACACCGCTTGAGGAGAGTATCAACGGTGTGGAAGGTATGGACTATATGACCTCGACGGCTTCATCCAGTTCGGCACAGATCACGATTATGTTCCGTCAGGGAATGAATGCCGATATGTGTGCCGTGAACGTACAGAACCGTGTGTCTCAGGCTCAGTCCCTGCTGCCTGCTGAGGTAACGCGTGTCGGTGTGACGGTGATGAAGCGTCAGTCTTCTCAGGTGATCATGTACACCCTGACATCTGACGGCCGTTATGATGACCAGTTCCTGACGAACTATGCCAACATCAATATCATTCCTGCCCTGAAGCGTATTCAGGGTGTGGGCGATGTGCAGAGCCCTGGTATGAAGACCTACTCAATGCGTATCTGGCTGAAGCCTGATGTGATGAAGCAGCATGGTCTGATGCCAAGCGATATTTCTGCCCTGATGTCAGAGCAGAACATCGAAGCGGCACCTGGTACCTTCGGTGAGCAGTCGAATGTTGCCTATGAGTATTCCCTGCGCTACACAGGTCGTCTGAAGACGGCTGAGGAGTTTGGCAACATCATCGTTCAGAGCAAGACAGATGGTTCTACCCTGAAGTTGAAGGATATTGCCAAGATCGAGTTGGGTGGTCTGATGTACAGCGTCTCGATGAAGAACAACAACGTTCCTTCAGTGCTGGGTATGGTACAGCAGATTCCTGGCTCTAATGCCAACGATATCGCCAAGAAGTGTAAGGAAGAACTAGAGGAACAGGCCAAACTCTTCCCCCCGGGCATGATCTATAAGATTAACTATGATGTGACCGAGTTCCTCTATGCCTCTATCGAGGAGGTGGTGTTCACCCTATTCATGACGCTGGCACTCGTGTTCCTTGTGGTTTATATCTTCCTGCAGGACATGCGCTCTACGCTCATCCCGCTGATTGCCGTACCTGTATCTCTGATTGGTACCTTCTTCTTCCTCAATGTGATGGGATTCTCCGTCAACCTGTTGGTGCTCTCTGCTTTGCTCTTGGCTATTGCCATTGTGGTGGATGATGCCATCGTGGTGGTGGAGGCTGTACATGCAAAACTTGATCAGGGTTACAAGTCTTCACTCACGGCTTCTATCGATGCCATGAACGAAATCTCTGGTGCTATCATCTCCATTACTCTGGTGATGGCAGCCGTGTTCGTGCCTGTATCGTTCATCGGTGGAACCAGTGGTACGTTCTATCGTGAGTTCGGTGTGACGATGGCTGTCTCAATTATCATCTCGGCTCTGAACGCCTTGACACTGTCGCCTGCCCTTTGTGCCGTATTCCTGAAGCCCCACGATGCAGAGGGTCACGAGAAGAAGATGTCTCGCCTTGATCGTTTCCACGCTTCATTCAATACTGCTTTCGAAACCACTACTGTGAAGTATAAGAATATTCTTGAGAAGTTGGTTCGCAAGCCGTTGGCCATTATCCTGACCGTTGTCGTCGGTATCGTGGTGATGGCAGTGATGATGTTCACAACCAAGAGTGGTCTGGTGCCTGATGAGGATACGGGTACCATGTTCTGTACCATTTCCATGCCGCCTGCTACTTCCGTGGCCCGTACACGTCAGGTGATCAACGAGGTGGACTCTATCCTGGCTGCGGATCCGGCTATCCAGAGCCGTGAGCAGATTCAGGGTTATAACTTCATCGCTGGTTCTGGATCAGACCAGGCTACGTTTGTTATCAAACTGAAGCCGTTTGAAGAGCGTCAGAAGGGGCTCTGGTGGAAGATCAGCGGACTCTGGCAGGGTGACGGTATCTACCGTTTCTTCCTGAATCCGTATGATGTAACGGGTGTCACCGCCCAGATCTTCATCAAGACTGCCCATATCAAGGATGCTTCGATCCTCGCCTTCTCACCGCCTATGATTCCTGGTTTCTCTGCCAACTCGGGTATCTCACTCGTGATGCAGGACCGTACAGGTGGTGACCTCACGAAGTTCTACAACATCGTGAAGGATTTCATTGCAGAACTCAACAAGCGTCCGGAGTTCCAGATGGCTCAGACCTCCTACAACCCGAACTATCCGCAGTACATGGTTCATGTCGATGTGGCCAAGTGTAAGCAGAGTGGTGTCTCGCCCTCTACGATACTCTCCACGCTGCAGGGATATTATGGCGGTCTGTACGCTTCAAACTTCAACGCCTACGGTAAACTCTACCGTGTGATGATCCAGGGATTGCCTGAGACCCGCCAGACGGAGGAATCCTTAAATAGTATATATGTGCGTACACCTTCAGGTATGGCGCCTATCAAGGAATTCTGTAACTTGGAACGCGTCTATGGTCCGTCGAACATCAACCGTTTCAACCTGTTTACGTCTATCAACGTGACGGGTACGGTGGCTAACGGCTTCTCTACCGGTGAGGCTATTCAGGCCATCCGCGATATTGCAGCCACCACGCTGCCACAGGGATATACCTATGAGTTCTCCGGTCTGACCCGTGAGGAGGCTAAGGCCTCTAACACCACAGGTATCATCTTCCTGCTGTGTTTCATCTTCATCTACTTGATCCTGTCGGCACAGTATGAGTCGTACATCCTGCCGCTGTCGGTAGTCCTCTCTGTACCGTTCGGACTGGCTGGCTGCTTCCTGTTCACCAACATCTTCGGCCACGCCAACGATATCTACATGCAGATCTCACTGATCATGTTGATTGGTCTGTTGGCGAAGAACGCCATCCTGATTGTGCAGTTCGCCTTGGAGCGCCGTCAGACGGGTATGGCCATCTCGTGGTCTGCCGTGCTGGGTGCCGGTGCCCGTCTGCGTCCTATCCTGATGACCTCTCTGGCTATGGTCATCGGTCTGTTGCCGATGATGTTTGCCTCGGGCGTAGGTAAGAACGGTAACCAGACGCTGGGTGCTGCTGCCGTAGGTGGTATGTTGATCGGTACGATCCTCCAGCTCTTCGTCGTTCCCACGCTGTTCGTTATCTTCCAGTCATTGCAGGAGAAGATCTCACCGCTGAAGTTCGACGATGAGGAGAATGAGGCTGTTGCAGCCGAACTGGCTCAGTATGCTCATAAGAAACCAGAAGATTATGAATTGGAGAAGTAATATGAAGAAAATAATGATATTCATGTCCGCAGCCCTGCTGCTGTCGAGTTGCGGACTCTACAACAAATACGACCGTCCGGAGGTGAAGGCCGACGGTATCGTGCGCGATCCTGTTTCCCTGACGGATACGCTTGCTGTGCAGGACACGGAGTCGTTTGGTAACATGCCATGGCGCAGTGTATTCACCGATCCTCAGTTGCAGGCCCTCATCCAGCAGGGACTCGACAACAATCCTGATCTGCTGAATGCTGCCCTGAACGTGAAACAGGTGGAGGCAGCCCTGACGGTGGCCCGTCTGGCCTTCCTGCCCTCACTCACATTGGCTCCGCAGGGAACGATTGCCTCCTTCGACGGTGCGAAAGCCTCGCAGACCTATCAGTTGCCGATCTCTGCCAGCTGGAATGTCGATCTCTTCGGCAATCTGCTCTCAGTGAAGCGTTCTGCACAGATGCAGCTCCTTGGTATGAAGGACTACCAGACGGTGGTGAAGTGTAACATCATCTCAGGTATCGCCAACCTTTATTACACGCTGCTGATGCTCGACCGTCAGGTGGAGATCGTCACCGATATGGAGCAGCTCACGAAGGATACATGGGAGAAGATGAAGTTCATGCACGAGAACCGTATCGGCTATCGCTCTACCGCTGTGCAGAGTGCCGAGGCTGCCTACTATAGCGTACAGGCCCAGAAGGTCGATCTGCTCCGTCAGACCCGTGAGGTGGAGAATTCCCTCTCACTGCTCGTCGGTCAGCAGGGACAGACCATTCAGCGTGGCACGTTCGCTAACCAGAGTCTGCCTACGGATCTGGCTACGGGTGTAGGCATCCAGTTGCTGAACAACCGTGCTGATGTCCACTATGCCGAGATGTCGCTGGCTCAGTGCTTCTATAACATAGAGACCGCCCGCAGTCGTTTCTATCCGAACATCACGGTGACGGGAACAGCCACCTTCACCAATAGTGCTGGTGGTGCTATCATCAACCCGGGTAAGTGGCTCCTCTCTGCTGTCGGCTCTCTTGTGCAGCCCATCTTCCAGCACGGACAGATCGTAGCTGGCCTGAAGGTGGCCAAGGCTCAGTATGAGCAGGCTTACAACAACTGGCAGAACGCTGTGCTGAAGGCTGGCAACGAGGTGTCGAACGCACTCGTCAGTTATAACTCCTCCGCAGAGAAGGCCGAGCTTGACGGTAAGCGTGTCAAGGTGATGAAGCAGAATGTCGAGGATACTAAGAAACTGATGGAGTCCAGCAGCAACACCACCTATCTGGAGGTGATCTCCGCCCAGAGCAACCTGCTCAATGCCGAGATCGCTGAGGTGACTGACCAGTTCAATAAGATGCAAGCAGTAGTTAACTTGTACCAGGCCCTTGGTGGCGGCACAAATTAAATTGATAATTGATAATTGATAATTGACAATTATGGCAAGCGAAATATCCCCCAAGGCCGAGATTTCTCCCAAGGCGAAAATCGGCGATAACTGTAAGATATTCCCCTTCGTGTATATCGAAGACGATGTAGAGATCGGTGACAACTGTATCATCTTCCCCTTCGTTAGCATCTGTGATGGCTCACGTATAGGCAAAAGCAACAAGATCCACCAGGGCAGCGTCATCGCCGCCCTGCCGCAGGACTTCAATTTCCGTGGTGCCAAGTCGTACGTGGAGATTGGCGACAACAATGTTATCCGTGAGAATGTGGTCATCAACCGCGGTACGCAGCGCGACGGTGTCACAAAGATCGGTAACCACAACTTCCTGCTCGAAGGAACGCACATCAGCCACGACACCGTGGTAGGCACGAACTGTGTGTTCGGCTATGGTACGAAGATTGCTGGCGACTGCGAGATTGGCAATGGAGTCATCTTTTCTTCGGGAGCCATTCAGAATGCCAATACCCGTGCAGGTGACCTCTCGTTGATTCAGGCAGGTACTGCATTCTCACACGATGTGCCTCCCTATATCATCGCAGGTGGAAATCCCATGGAGTATGGTGGTACTAACACTACGATGATGAAGTATGCTGGCATCGACGAGAAAGTGCAGAAACACATTGCAAACGCTTATCGTCTGCTCTTCCATGGAAAAACGAGTGTCTATGATGTGATCAACCAGATCAAGGATCAGGTGCCCGATAGTCCTGAGATCCAGAACATCATCCGCTTTCTGGAAAATACCAAACGAGGAATTATGTGTAAATAAAGAATGAATCCCTGCCAAACGGCAGGGATTCATCTTTTAGTAACTGGCAGAACAGGGAATACCTGCGGCGATCACCATGTCGCGGATGGCGTCCAGTTGTTCGTGGGTGGCCTTCAGCAATCCTTGGGTGGGCGTCTCGCGGTCGATGGTGTAAATCATCACCTGTTGGGGTGCAATCTCCTTCACGGCTCTGAGCCACGGGGCGACGTATGTCTCACCTGTGTTATCTACGCTCTCGCCCTTACATTCGCCACGCATGAACATCGTCTGGATGATCACATGTCCGTTGAAGGCCTTCAGCCGTTCGATGATGGTCTCCACGTCGTAAGTGCCTTGTGGACGATCCACCTTATTAATATATAGAGGATCCACGGTGTCGAGTTTCAGGATATTGTTATCCACCAGCATCAGGGCATCGTGTACCTGTTGGCGGTGGATCATCGTCGAGTTGCTCAGCACGGAGACCTTCGCCTTCGGACAATACTGGTCGCGCAGGCGGATGGTGTCGCCGATGATTTCCGCGAAGTGCGGATGACAGGTGGGCTCACCGTTGCCGGCGAAGGTCAGCACGTCGGGCAACTGTCCCTCTGCGGTCATCTGCTGCAGTTTCTCCTCCAATTTCTGCGCTACCTCCTCGCGGGTGGGGCGGGGGAGTTTCGGACGATGGTCCCCGTTGAAGCCGCATTCACAATAGATACAGTCAAAAGAGCAGACCTTGCCATCGGCAGGCATCAGGTTGATGCCCAACGAAATACCGAGTCTGCGGCTGTGGACAGGCCCGAAAATGGGCGACGGATATATAATTGTACTCATACAGGGCGCAAAGTTACAAAATAGTTAAGAATTAAGCGCTAAGAATTAAGAAAAATAGAATAATATTTGGAAATCGCTTTAAAATGTTGTATCTTTGCACCTCAAAATTACGTACGTATTTGAATCATTCATGAAAAGACGCAAAAAGAATACTGGCAGCCATCGGGGTGTGCAGATGGTGACCTTGTGCATCAGCACGTCGATGGTGCTTGTGTTGTTGGGCCTGGTCGTGTTCTCCGTGCTTTCCTCCCGTAACTTGTCACAATGGGTGAAGGAGAACCTGATGGTGACGGTGATGCTCAACGAGGAGGTGACCGTCAATGATGCCAAGTTGCTATGCCGAGACCTCTATCACAGGCCATATTCCAAGAACATCGACTATATCAGTCGTGAACAGGCGCTGAAGGAGCAGACGGCGGCCATGGGATCCGACCCCTCGGAGTTCTTGGGCACGAATCCCTTCTCGGCTACGCTGGAGTTGCAGTTGAAATCAGACTATGCCAACCGCGATTCCCTGAAGTGGATTGCCGAGGAACTGAAGAAGAACCCGAAGGTTGCCGACGTCGCCTATCAGGTAGATCTGATGGATAAGGTGAACAGTAACCTGACGAAGGTGAACATCCTGCTGCTGGTCATTGCCGGCCTGCTGACGTTTATCTCCTTCTCGCTGATCAACAACACGGTGCGCCTGAGCGTCTATTCCCGTCGTTTCCTCATCCACACGATGAAGCTTGTGGGTGCCTCGTGGGGCTTTATCCGCCGACCGTTCATGCGTAATGGCCTGTTGGTGGGCATTCTGGCCGCCATCATCGCCATCATTGTGCTGGGCGGCTGCGTCTATGGACTTTACTATTATGAGCCCAATATGGTGAATATCATCACCTGGGTCGAACTGGCCATCACGGCCGGAGCCGTCTTTTTGTTCGGCATCCTGATTACGAGCATCAGTTCGTATATCTCCGTCAACAAGTTCCTGAAGATGTCGGCGGGCGAACTGTATAAGATTTAAAGGTAAAAAAGTAAAAAGGTAAAAGAGATATGGATAAGAAGGATTTCGCATTCGACAAGATCAATTTCATATTACTGGCCGTAGGGATGGTCATCGTTGTTATCGGTTTCCTGCTGATGGTGGGACCGAATTCCACCGACACGACCTTCGAGCCCGACATCTTCAGTGCCCGCCGCACGAAGGTGGCACCGCTGGTGTGCCTGTTTGGCTTCGTTTCGATGATCTATGCCGTGGTGCGCAAACCGAAGGAGAAGTAAAAAAGGTAAAAAGGTAAAAAAGTAAAACCATAAGATAACCATGGATTGGATACAGACTATCATTATTGCCATTGTTGAGGGTCTGACAGAGTTTCTGCCTGTGTCATCGACGGGACACATGATCATTGCTCAGAATCTGTTAGGCGTACCTCAGGGTGATCCCTTTGTGCATGCCTTTACTTTCATCATACAATTTGGCGCCATCCTCTCAGTGGTATGCCTCTATTGGAAGCGCTTCTTTAACTACGATCACACACCAGCCCCAGAGGGCAGTTCGCTTTTTGGTCAACTCAAGCACAAGTTCAATTTCTACTGGCTTCTGATCGTGGGTGTGATCCCGGCTGTCGTCATCGGACTGTTGGCTAAGAAGTCGGGCCTGCTCGACTGGTTGCTCGACAGTGTCGAGGTAGTGGCTATTATGCTGGTTGTCGGTGGTGTGTTCATGCTCTACTGCGACAAACTATTTAATAAGGGTAGCGAAGATAACAAGGTTGACGAGCGTCGTGCCTTTAAGATCGGTCTTTACCAGTGTCTCTCTGTCATCCCTGGTGTGTCGCGCTCGATGGCGACCATCGTAGGAGGTATGACGCAGGGTCTTACACGTCGTCGCGCTGCGAAGTTCTCGTTCTTCCTGGCTGTGCCCACGATGGCTGGCGCCACGTTGCTCGACTTGCTCGACCTGATGAAGGAAGACACGGCTTGGGCAACGAGTCATAACATCACCATGCTGATTCTCGGATGTGTCATTGCCTTTATTGTCGCCTTGCTGGCGATGAGATGGTTTGTCGATTATCTGACGAAATACGGATTCAAGATGTTTGGTATCTATCGTATTGTGGTAGGTGGTATCATCATCATACTGCTGCTCACGGGTCATTCACTTGCAATGGTTGACTAATGAACTTTCAGGAGGGCGCTTATATCTATATCAACAAGCCTTACCGGATGACGAGTTTCGGGGCTTTGGCGCATATCCGCTATGTCGTTTCCAAACGCATCGGGGTGAAGCGCGTGAAGATGGGTCATGCAGGCACTCTCGATCCTCTGGCTACGGGCGTGCTCATCCTCTGCACGGGGAAGGCCACGAAGCAGATAGAGCGCCTGCAGCAGCATACGAAAGAATATACGGCCACCCTGCAACTGGGTGCCACCACGCCCAGCTACGATATGGAGCACGAGGTGGATCAGACCTATCCCACCAGCCATATCACGCGGGAGTTGATCCTGGAGACACTGCCACGCTTTGTGGGCGATATCATGCAGGAGCCGCCGCTCTTCTCCGCCTGTATGGTGGCAGGCGACAGAGCCTACGAACTGGCGCGCCGCGGCGAGGACGTGAAGTTGGCGGCCAAGCCCGTCCGTATCGACGAGATCGAACTGACGGCCTTCGACCCTGAGACGATGACGATGTCGATCCGTGTGGTCTGTGGCAAGGGCACCTATATCCGTTCCCTGGCTCGCGACATCGGCGAGGCCCTTGGCAGCGGTGCTTATCTGACGGCGCTATGCCGTACGCGTGTGGGCGATGTCAGCATCGACGACTGCCTCACGTTCGACGATTTCCCTAATTGGTTAGAAAACAATATCGATTAATATATGAAGTTATCACAGTTTAAGTTTAGACTCCCAGAAGATCTGGTTGCACTCGAGCCCTCGTACCATCGTGACGAGTGCCGCCTGATGGTGGTACATCGCAAGAGCGGTAAGATTGAGATGACGAAGAAGGATGAGAACGGCGACGACCTCAAGGATGAAGAGGGCAATCCCGTCTATCTCGACTTCCGTAACATCCTGGACTACTTCGACGAGGACGACACCTTCGTCTTCAACGACACCCAGGTGTTCCCCGCCCGTCTCTACGGTACGAAGGAGAAGACCGATGCGAAGATCGAGGTGTTCCTGCTGCGTGAGCTCAATGCCGACCTGCGCCTGTGGGATGTGCTGGTGGAACCCGCCCGTAAGATCCGTATCGGCAACAAACTGTTCTTCGAGGAAGACGGTCCGATGGTGGCTGAGGTCATCGACAACACCACCAGCCGCGGACGTACGCTGCGCTTCCTCTACGACTGTCCCCACGATGAGTTCAAACGCGAACTCTTTGCCCTGGGAGAAGCCCCGCTGCCCCGTTATATCATCGACAAGCGCCCTGCTACCGAGGAGGATATGGAGCGCTTCCAGACGATCTACGCCAAGCAGGAGGGTGCCGTCACGGCTCCAGCCACGGGTCTGCACTTCAGCCGCGAGTTGATGAAGCGCATGGAGATCCAGGGTATCAATTTCGCTTATATCACCCTTCACTGTGGTCTCGGCAGTTTCGATCCCATCGAGGTGGAGGATCTCACGAAGCATAAGATGTCGTCCGAGCAGATGTTCGTCACCAAGGAAGCCTGTGACCTCGTGAACACCACGAAGAATGCCGGCCATCGCGTCTGTGTCGTGGGCACCAGTACGGCCCGTGCCACGGAGACGGCTGTCGGCACCGACGGCATGCTGAAGGAGTACGAGGGGTGGACCAACAAGTTCATCTTCCCGCCTTACGAGTTCGGACTGGCCAATGCGATGATCGGTAACTTCTACCATCCAGAATCCACGATGATGATGAGCGAGTGCTCCTTTGGCGGTTACGACCTGATCTATGATGCCTACAAGAAGGCCGTCAAGAACGGCTATAAGTTCGGCTGTTACGGTGATGCCCTATTGATCTTAGACGACTGATGCACAAGGTATATTTAGGACTCGGCAGTAACCAGGGCGATCGTCTGGAGCAGATCCAGAAGGCCATCCAACTCATCAGCGAGCGGGTGGGCAATGTGGTGCGCCAGTCGTCAATCATCGAGACCAAGCCCTGGGGCTTCACTTCGGGCAGTCAGTTCCTCAATGGCGCCATCCTCGTGGAGTCCGACCTCAAGCCCCGCGAGATCCTCGGGATTACCAAGCAGATCGAGCGTGAGCTGGGACGTGTGTATAAGGGCACGGCCTATCGCGACCGTACCATCGACATTGATATCCTGCTCTACGACGACTATAACATCGATACGCCTGATCTTCAGATTCCCCATCCGCTGATGTTCCAGCGCGACTTTGTAATGATCCCCCTCCGCGAGATCTGTCCGGAAATAAAAAACCCCGCTGATTAGCGGGGTTTATTGTTTTCAAAGAATACTCTTCTTACTTACGCAGACCGAGGGCCTTGATGATGGCACGATAGCGGTTGATGTCGTTCGTGTAGAGGTACTTCAGCAGCTTACGGCGCTTACCTACGAGCATAGTCAGCGAACGGGCTGTGACGTGATCCTTGTGATTCTTCTTCAGATGCTCAGTGAGGTGAGAGATGCGATAGGAGAAGAGGGCGATCTGAGCCTCAGGAGAACCAGTGTCTGTGGTGCCCTTGCCGAACTTTCCGAAGATCTCTTCCTTCTTGGCTTTGTCTAAATACATAATTTTTAAGTGTGATTAATTGTTGTTGCACATACATCTTTCTGACGCTCATCCCCCTAATCACTAAGGGTTTACGTCGTGGGATGCTTCGGATTTTCCGAAATGCGGCTGCAAAGGTACGGCTTTTTTCTCACACCGCCAAATTTTTCCCTGATTTTTTGCTATTTGATGATCTTGAAGGCGACGTGCTTGTCGTACAGGGTGACGTAGAGGGTCTTGTCTTCACCAATGGCAAACCAGGAGGCCGCCGTGGGAATCCAGTACTCGCGCGTCTTCACGCCCGTATAGCGGTTCAGCACGTAGATATAGTCGGGGATGCCCGAACCTCCCACGCCGCAGATGATGGAATTGTCAACGATCAGGAAGTTGGATGAGTTCACTGTGCGCGGCTTGCTGATCCAGAGGGTCTCGTCGGTGTTGATATCCACGGCCACGATATAGTAGCCCTGCGAGTTCTTGTTGGGGGCCGTCGAGGCACACTCCGAGAAGTAGAGGACGCCGTCCTTCACCACGGCCCATTCCACTCTCTGGAAGAGGCTGTCCTTGGGCGTGATGGTGATATTACGGGTGTTATACACCTTCTTTACCTCCTTCGAGGGGTCGAGTAGCATGATCAGGTGCGGGTCTCTGCCTCGGCAGGAGATGTCCTGCTCTGACTCTCCCCAGGGCAGGGGTTTGTCGCTCGGTGTCCGGCCGTAGATGGCCACGGGGAAGTCGCCGTCGGTGAACACATCGTTCAGCGCCCATTTGCCGTCATACACGGCGGGCACGCCCTCGGGGATCTTGAAGTCGGTGTCGTCCCAGCCGAGGGTGGGGTGGCCGATGATGTTGCCCAGTCTGAGAGAGGGCAGTGCGAGCGTGGTGTAGCTCTCCATCGGTTTAGAGAACTTGGTGCGCGCCAGCTGCAGCGTCTGGCTTTTGCCAGCGGGAGCCTTCGCGAGTGTCTTCCCGTTGAAGTCGGGCACGTTGATCAGTTTAATCTCTGTCTGGAAGTCCTGGGCGCCTGCTACAAGCGCGAGGCACAGGAGTGTGGTAAGGATTACGGACTTTTTCATATCATTTTGGGTTGATAGTTGATCATTCTGCCTGCAAAGATACAAAAAAATCTGCAATCACATCACATTCTGTACAAAAAACTCACTGGGGACGGTTCTCAGTGAGTTCAATTTTTTTGTGTAAATCACTAGATCGTCTCGATGCTGAGGGGTACCTTCCCCTCTGTGAAATAGAAGGGTGGGGGTGGGTGGAGGATAAAATAGAAACTTATTATGCGTACTGCGCACGCACGGTACGCGTGAGAAAGTCGTAACAAAATGTGTCAAATCCGTCAAATGCATCAAAAATGATATTGTATTACATTTCTATATTGTATTAGTGAGGGAGTGCTGCATTGTTAATATTTTATAATTTTTACCTTTTATTAGGGCTCTTTTGTGCGTTATTCAGATTAATGTGCTATATTTGCAGTCAAATAGTAAAAATTCATTTTTATTTAATCACTAAAATCAAAAGATTATGAAAAAATTAATGATGATTGCAGCTATGATGCTGATGAGTATGGGTGCTTTCGCCCAGGAAGCTGGTAAGATGGCCGTTGGTGCTACCGTAAGTGACTATCTCGATTCTGACAGCCGTATTGCTATCGGTGCAAAGTTCCAGTACAGTCTTAATGAGAACTTCCGTCTTGATGCAGACTTCAAGCTCTATCCGAAGAAGTATTATACAACATGTTGGAACCCGACAATCAACCTGAACTATCTGATCCCCATCTTCGATAAGTTCTATGTATATCCTCTCGCAGGTGCCGGATTGTTCGGATACACTTGGGATTATGATGGTCATACAGATTCTGGATCTATGTTCACCGTCAAGTTTGGTGCAGGTGCAGAATATTACATTACAGAGCAGTTCAAGGGTCTCTTCGAGGCTTACTACCAGATTGCCAAGAAGAATGATTACAAGTACTCAGATCCCCTGATCTCTCTCGGTGTAGCTTACTGCTTCTAAAGTTATAATTGTCGCAGGGGGGACTATCTACGGATAATTCCCCCTGTGTGTTTTTTAATGACTTAATCCTAAAATCAACGAATTATGAAGAAATTAATGATGATTGCTGCCATGATGCTCATGAGCACGGGCGCATTTGCACAGGAGATGTTCATTAAGCCGATGGTCGGTGGTACACTTACCTCTCTGACAGGTGATAATGACTCTGACGCCAAGATGAAGGTCGGCCTCGTAGCAGGTGCTGAGTTTGGTTATCTGTTTAATGAGAAGATGGGTGTGACTGCTGGTGTGCTGTATGCCATGCAGGGCTGCAAATCAAAGGCACTTGACGAGAATTACAAGTTGGATTATCTGAACGTGCCCATCCTGTTCAACTACTACATCATTCCAGGATTGGCAGTGAAGGCTGGTGTTCAGCCCGGTTTCCTGATGAGAGCGAAGTTGAAGGATGTTGACATCAAGGATCATTTCAAGAAAATGGACCTTGCCATTCCTCTGGGCGCTTCTTACGAGATCAGCGATTTCGTGATTGATGCCCGCTACAACCTCGGCGCCCTGTTCAACATCAATGACCATGGTGATGCTAAGCTCCACAACAGCGTATTCATGCTGACCGTTGGTTACAAGATCCCCCTCTAAGACTTAGTCTTAATTGATATAGAGCGAGAAATCGCTTCCCCCAGCAAAAAAATATCGGGTGGAAGATGATTTCTCGCTTTTTCTTTGTACCTTTGCAGCCCAATTTAATAATTAGGTATGCAGGATATCAGAAATATAGCAATTATTGCACATGTTGACCACGGTAAGACAACGCTGGTCGATAAGATGATGCTGGCGGGAAATCTCTTCCGTGAGGGACAGAATCTCTCTAGTCAGGTGCTCGACGCCAACGACCTGGAGCGCGAGCGCGGCATCACCATTCTTTCTAAAAATGTGAGTATCAACTGGAAGGGCGTGAAAATCAATATCATCGACACCCCGGGACACTCCGACTTCGGCGGTGAGGTGGAGCGCGTGCTCAACATGGCCGACGGCTGTCTGTTGCTCGTCGATGCCTTCGAGGGTCCGATGCCCCAGACGCGTTTTGTGCTGCAGAAAGCCCTGCAGATCGGACTGAAGCCCATCGTGGTGGTGAACAAGGTGGATAAGCCCAACTGCCGCCCCGAGGAGGTGTATGAGATGGTGTTCGACCTGATGTTCTCGCTGAACGCCACCGAGGACCAGTTGGACTTCCCCGTGGTGTATGGCTCGGCCAAGAACGGATGGATGGGTGAGGACTTCAACAAGCCCACGACTGACATTACCTATTTATTGGATAAGATCATCGAGGTGATCCCTGCGCCTGAGCAGGTCGAGGGTACGCCCCAGATGCTGATCACCTCGCTCGACTATTCGAGCTATCAGGGACGCATCGCCGTGGGACGCGTGCATCGCGGACAACTGAAGGACGGCATGCAGGTGACCATCGCCCACCGCGACGGTACGATGGAGAAGACGAAGATCAAGGAACTGCATACTTTCGAGGGTATGGGTCACGTGAGGACCGAGAGCGTGGATTGTGGTGATATCTGTGCCGTGATCGGACTGGAGAAGTTCGAGATCGGCGACACCATCTGCGACCTCGAGAATCCTGAGCCCATGAAGCCCATTGCCATCGACGAGCCTACGATGTCGATGCTCTTCACGATCAACGACTCGCCCTTCTTCGGCAAGGAGGGTAAGTTCGTGACCTCGCGCCATATTAACGACCGTCTGGAGAAGGAACTGGAGAAGAACCTCGCCCTGAAGGTGGAGCCTTTCGAGGACTCTACGGATAAGTGGGTGGTCTCAGGCCGTGGTGTGCTGCACCTCTCCGTATTGGTGGAGACGATGCGCCGCGAGGGCTACGAGTTGCAGGTGGGACAGCCCCAGGTGATCTATAAGGAGATCGACGGCAAGAAGTGCGAGCCCGTGGAGGAACTGACCATCAACGTGCCCGAAGAGTTCGCCTCGAAGATGATCGACATGGTGACCCGCCGTAAGGGTGAGATGACCTCGATGGAGAATCAGGGCGAGCGCGTGAATATCGAGTTTGATATCCCCTCGCGCGGTATCATCGGTCTGCGTACGAACGTGCTGACGGCCTCGCAGGGTGAGGCTATCATGGCCCACCGCTTTAAGGAGTACCAGCCGTATAAGGGTGAGATCGAGCGTCGCGTGAACGGTTCGATGATCTCGATGGATACGGGCAACGCCTTTGCCTATGCCATCGACAAACTACAGGACCGCGGTAAGTTCTTCATCGACCCGGGTGAGGATGTGTATGCAGGACAGGTGGTAGGCGAGCATGTGCACGACAACGACCTCGTGGTCAATGTCTGCAAGGCCAAGCAGCTCACCAACGTTCGTGCCTCGGGTACCGACGATAAGGCCCGCATCATCCCCAAGACCGTCATGTCGCTCGAGGAGTGTCTCGAATACATCAAGCAGGACGAGCTGGTAGAGGTAACTCCCAAGTCCATGCGTATGCGCAAGACCATCCTCGATCACGATCAAAGAAAAAAGGCAAATAAGGTATAATAGAAGATCCCCCAGCCAATCGGTTGGGGATCTTTATTATGCGTCGGCGAAGACCTTACCGTCGTCGAGGGTAATCTGCAGTTTTGTGTATTCGCAGTGGAAATCGTTCTTCAGACGGTCGAGGTAGCGGGCGCACTCCCATTTGCACATGGGGAGGTCGTGGAGCAGGTAGTTGCCACAGGCCTCAGGACGGGTGGCAGGCACTTCCGTCTGCGTGAGGATCCACTCCAGACAGCGGATGGTAAGCTGGCGCATGTCCTCGACGGAGTAAGAGCCCGTCATGATGATATACATGCCCGTGAGACAGCCCATGGGACCTACATATACCACATCCTCCTTGGCCTCGGAGTTGCGGAACCAAGTGGCCATGAGGTGCTCCAGACTGTGCATGGCGGCAGGTGCCACGGCGGGTTCCTGGTTAGGCTCCGTGATGCGCAGGTCGTAGGTGGTGAAACCCTTGTCTTCACGAGATACGTAGATGCCCGGCTTCAGGCGGGTGTGATCAATGGTGAAACTCTGTATGACTTCCATGTTTTACATTAAACATTAAAGATTAAACATTAAAGACTCTCGATAAAGGTCTTGGTCGTGAGGAAGGATTTCTCGGCAACGGTGTCCCAGAAGTTGTGATACTGCGAGGCATCAGTGTCGCGCAGAGGGATATCGCTGATGAGTCGGAACGAGATAAACGGCACCTTATAGATATAACACGTCTGCGCGATGGCACAACTCTCCATATCGACGGCCTTGGCCTCGGGGAAGTGGCCGATGATCTCGCGCATCTTCTCCTTGGTATCGACAAACCAGTCGCCCGTAACGATAAGACCAGGTTTGGCACCTGTGAGTTTGGCTTTCTCCAAGAGGTAGGGATCGGCCTGATAACGGGCGGGGAGGCCTTGCACCTGTCCATAGACGGTGGTTTCGTCGATGGCCTTGCCACAATATACATCGTGGTAGGTGAGTTCGGAACTAACCACCACATCCTGCAGATTGATGTCATCGCCATTGCCACCTGCACAACCTGAGGAGATAATGCAATCGGGCTTATACTGGCGGATCATCTCCACCGTCTGGATGGCGGCATTCACAGTGGCAATGCCACTCTTCTGGAGAATCACTTTGTCTTCGGGGAATAATGGACGGAGCTGCTTCAGCTCCTTATCCATTGCTACGATAATTCCAATCTTCATATCTTGACTTTTTTACCTTTTTACCTTTCTCTGTCTGACGGCCTCGTACATCAGGATGGCGGCAGAGACGCTGACATTGAGGGAGTCGAGACGGCCCAGCATCGGGATGCGGATGTGGGCGTCGGCTGCCTCGCGCCACTGTTGGGAGAGACCTGTCGATTCCGTGCCCATCACGATGGCGGTGGCTTGGCGCATGTCGTAGTCGTAGTACTCGTAAGAGTCCTGCAACTGGGCGGTGAGGATCTGGACCTGATGCGCCTTGAGGAAGGCGATACACTCCTCGGAGGAGCAGACGGCCGTGGGGACACAGAAGACCCCACCGATGCTGGCGCGGATGACGTTGGGATTATAGACATCCGTCAGTGGGTCGCAGACGATCACGGCATCCACCCCAGCGGCCTCCGCCGTACGCAGGACGGCTCCCAGGTTGCCTGGTTTCTCCACGCTCTCGAGCACCACGATCAGCGGATCCTCCTTCAGACGGAGATCCGTCAGGGTATGCTCCTTGCACTTCACCACTGCGATCATCCCCTCCGTACTCCCTCTATAGGCCATCTTCTCATAGACAACGGCGTTGACATTCTCATCTTTCTTATAGAGTTCCACCACCTCGTAGCCACAGGCGACGCAGTGCTCGATCTCGCGCTGGCCCTCGACGACGAAGAGACCCTCCTCGCGACGGAGGGAGGACTTCTGCTGCAGGGCCACGACGTGCTTCACGCGGGTGTTCTGGACGCTGGTGATGATATTTTCTTCCATAATCGCTGCAAAATTACAAAAATTCTTCGTAATTTTGCACGCAGAACCAAAAAACTTACAAGATATGACACTATTCAGGAAATGCCTGCCTGATCTGCTGGCAGTGCTGTTGTTTGCCGTCCTGGCCTTCGCTTATTTCTTCCCCGCTGACATCGAGGGGCGTATCCTCTATCGCCATGATGCCTCAGCGGGACGTGGTGCAGGACAGGAGGGTATCGAGTACCTGCAGAAGACGGGTGAGCGCTCCCGTTGGACGAACGCCCTCTTTGGAGGTATGCCCACCTACCAGACGGCTCCCTCGTATAAATCCACAGACCTGTTGGTGAAGGCCGTCAACGCCTATCATCTCTGGCTACCCGAAAACGTATGGTTCGTCTTCGCCTATCTGCTGGGCTTCTATATCCTGCTGAGAGCCTTCGACTTCCGGCAGTATATGGCGGCGCTGGGTGCCATCATCTGGGCCTTTTCCACCTATTTCCTCATCATCATTGCTGCAGGACATATCTGGAAGGTGTGGGCACTGGCCTATCTGCCACCGATGATCGCGGGTATCGTACTCGCCTATAAGGGGAAATACCTGTGGGGACTGTTGCTCACGGCGGTGTTCACGGCCTTCGAGATCAATGCCAACCACGTGCAGATGACCTATTACTATCTGTTTATCGTTCTCTTCCTGATGATAGCCTGGCTGGTGGAGGCCATCCAGAAGAAAGAGATGGTGCGCTTCCTGAAAGCGACGGGTGTCTGTATCGCTGGTGGACTGATCGGTGTGTGCATCAACCTCTCGAACCTCTACCATACGTGGCAGTACAGTCAGGAGTCGATGCGTGGCAAGAGTGAACTGGTGAAGGCCAACAGTGCCAACCAGACGAGCAGTGGACTGGAACGTGACTATATCACGCAGTGGAGCTATGGCATCGACGAGACCTGGACGCTGCTGATTCCGAATACGAAGGGTGGTGCCTCGATGCCACTGAGCATGAGCGAGAAGGCGATGGAAAAGGCAGATAACGACTTCCTGCCCATCTATCAGCAACTGGGACAGTACTGGGGTGAGCAGCCTGGCACATCGGGTCCCGTGTATGTGGGTGCCTTCGTGATGATGCTCTTCATCCTGGGACTGTTTATCGTGAAGGGCCCTGTGAAGTGGGCGTTGCTGGCCGCAACCATCCTCTCTATCCTGCTCTCGTGGGGTAAGAACTTCATGGGCTTTACGGATTTCTTCCTCGACTACGTACCGATGTACGCCAAGTTCCGTACGGTGGCCTCGATACTGGTTATCGCAGAGTTCACCATCCCCCTGTTGGCGATGCTGGCGCTGAAGAAGTTGCTGGACGAACCCGAGCAGATGAAACCAAGGATGAAGTATGTGGGTATCTCGTTCCTGTTGACGGGTGGTATCGCCATGCTCTTCTCGCTGACGCCCTCTGCGTTCTTCGACAGTTTTATCTCCTCAAGTGAGATGCGGGCCATCCAGAGTCTGCCTGCTGAGTATATCCAGCCGTTGGTGGCTAATCTGACGGAGATGCGACAGGCAGTGTTCACAGCCGACTGTCTGCGTTCGTTCTATATCATTCTGACTGGTACGGGTATCCTGTTGGCTGTCGCCTTTGGCAAACTGAAGAAGGAGTATGCCGTGGGTATCATCCTAGTGCTCTGTCTGGTAGATCTGTGGACGGTGAACAAGCGCTATCTGAACGACGAGATGTTCGTACCCGTATCGGAACGTGAGGCTCCGCAGCAGAAGACGCAGACGGACGAGTTGATCCTGCGCGACCAGACATTAGACTACCGCGTACTGAACCTCGCCTCGAACACGTTTAACGAGAACGAAACGTCCTATTATCACAAGAGTATCGGTGGCTATCACGCTGCCAAGTTGCGCCGTTATCAGGAGATGATCGAACACTATATCTCGCCTGAGATGCAGGCCTTGTTCGGGGCTGTGTCGGAGGCCGCAGGTGATATGACGCAGGTGAAGGGCGACAGCATCTGTCCTGTGCTGAACATGCTCAATACGCGCTATTTCATCTTCCCCTTGGAAGGCGGACAGACGGTGCCCATCCAGAATCCCTATGCCTACGGTAATGCGTGGTTCGTGGATCAACTCGACTACGTGCAGAATGCCAATGAGGAGATTGATGCGATAGGTAAGATGAACCTGCGCCATCAGGCTGTGGCCGACGAGAAGTTCAAGGCGCAGTTGGGTGAGGCCATTGTACAGGATACGGCCAGCATCGTCACCATCACCTCGTATGAGCCCAACCGTCTGACCTACGACGTGAACTCTGGCAAGGGTGGTGTACTGGTATTCTCTGAGATCTACTATCCGGGTTGGACGGCTACCATCGACGGGGAACCTGCTGAGTTGGGACGTGTCGATTATATCCTCCGTGCGCTGCGTGTGGAACCAGGCAAGCATCAGGTGGAACTCGCCTTCTTCCCGAAGTCAGTGAACACGACGGAGACCATCGCCTACGTAGCGTTTGCCCTACTGATACTCATCGTGTTGGGTATCCTCTTTTTGGAATACAGGAACAGGAAAAAGGCCTAAGCGATGAAGAAACTCTTGTCCTTGCCACCGAATCTCGTGGGCAGTTTCCACGAGGTGACCGGTCTGAGCCGTGACGAGTATTTCTGTACCCACGACCCGATAGGACATAGGCTGGGCAGTGGGGGAGGAACCACGTGGCTCCTGCAAGAGGCGTTTAAGGACGAACGGTCCCTGAACTCGTCGAAGGGCGATTGTGCTTCGACAGACATATCTTTTCCCGATTGGCTCTCTAAAGAGAAACGCATTCTGGTCCATGCAGGTGGACAGAGCAAGCGTCTGCCAAGTTATGCGGTCTCAGGTAAGGTGCTGATGCCCATCCCCGTGTTCCGTTGGGAGCGGGGACAGCGTCTCTCTCAGGATCTGCTGAGTCTCCAGTTGCCCCTCTATGAGAAGATGATGGCGATGGCACCAGAATCAGTACATACGATGGTGGTGAGTGGTGATGTGCTGATCCGTGCAACACAACCGCTACAGCCGATCCCTGAGGCGGATGTTATCTGCTATGGCTTGTGGCTCGATGCTTCAGTGGCGAAGAACCATGGGGTGTTCGTTTCAGACCGTCGTACACCGTCAGTCTTGAAGCAGATGCTCCAGAAACCTTCCATCCAGACCCTTGGTGATTTGCAGAAGGATCATTTCTACCTGACGGATATTGGTATCTGGTTGCTCAGCGACAAGGCCGTCGGATTATTAATGAAGAAATCTGGGGCAGGGGAGACGACGCTCAAGGAGTACGACCTCTATGCTGAGTTCGGCTGTTCTTTGGGTACGGATCCGTTGATCGCCGATGAGGAACTGAAACAACTGAAAGTCGCCATCCTCCCGTTGGCGGGAGGGGAGTTTTATCACTTCGGCACCTCCCGGGAGATGATCTCCTCGACGATGCGTATCCAGAACTTGGAGAACGACCAACGGAAGATCATGCATCTGGACCGTAAGCCCCATCCCTCGATCTTCGTGCAGAATGCCGTGATGGAGATCGCCTTTACGGAAGAGAATACGAATATCTGGATAGAGAACAGCCATGTGGGTAAACACTGGCAACTCTCACACGACCATATCATCACAGGTGTGCCAGAGAACGACTGGCATATATCCTTGGAACCAGGCGAGTGTATCGATGTGGTACCTGTTGGCGAGAGTGATTACGAGGTGCGCCGTTATCGTATCGACGAACCCCTGAACAGCAACGAACTGGCAGAGCGCGCGAACCTCCGTCGGCTCTTTGCCCAGCGTAAGGCTTACAGGAAACAGAACTGGAGCGCCCTCGCCAAGAACTGGCGACACAGTGTGTTCTATCAGTTGGATCTGGCCGATGCGGCTGCGGAGTTCCAGAAGGAGAATATCCCCCTGCCGCCTCCGCTCCCTGAGGACGCACCGCTGATGACACGCATCCACGATGCCATGTTCCGTGGCGATAGCGACAAAGCCTTCGCCCTGCTTCGTGAGGGCATCTGTGCGCCCTTCGACAAGTTCAAGGACCGCACGGTTGCTGAGCCTGTCGAAGCACAACCGTCCCTCTGTGTGGCAGAAGACCAGATTGTCTGGGGACGCTCGCCTGTGCGTATCGATATCGCTGGGGGATGGACGGATACACCGCCCTACTGTCTGATGGAAGGTGGAAACGTTATTAACTTCGCCATCGAACTCAACGGCCAACCGCCCTTACAGACCTTCGTGCGTCCCTCGAAAGAGCCGCGGATCGTGTTGCGTAGCATCGATCTGGGTGCTGTGGAAGTGGTGGAGACCAACGAGCAACTGATGGACTTCATGCATGTGGGTTCGCCTTTCTCTATCCCTAAGGCCGCTCTGGTGTTGGCAGGTTTTGGCCCTGTTGTCAGGGATTTGCAACCTGTTGCTGGGGATTTGCAATCCCCAACCCTGAAACAGCAACTCGAGGCTTTTGGCAGTGGTATCGAACTGACGTTGCTCTCGGCCGTTCCTGCAGGTAGCGGACTGGGCACCAGTAGTATCCTGGCCTCTACTGTCCTTGGTGCTGTCAGCGACTTCTGCGGTCTGGCGTGGGACAAGAACGAGATAGGCCGTCGTACGCTGATCCTCGAACAGATGCTCACCACGGGTGGCGGTTGGCAGGATCAGTTTGGTGGGGTACTGGGAGGCGTGAAACTCCTGCAGACGAACAGTGGCTTTGACCAGAGTCCGCAGGTGAGATGGCTACCCAACGACCTGTGGTTGCAACCCGAGTACCGTCCCTGTCACCTTTTATATTACACGGGTATCACCCGTACGGCCAAACAGATCCTGGCGGAGATCGTGCGCAGGATGTTCCTGAACCATGGGGGTGAACTCCGACTGTTGCGCGAGATGAAGGAGCACACGATGGAGATGTACGAGGCTATCCAGCGTAACGATTTCGTGCGGATGAGCCAACTCATGCGTAAGACGTGGCAACAGAACCAGCAACTCGATAGTGGTACGAATCCTGAGGCTGTGGCAGCACTCACCAGTCTGGTGGATGACCTCTGTCTGGGCTATAAACTCCCAGGCGCGGGGGGAGGTGGCTACCTCTATATGATCGCCAAGGATCCTGAGGCTGCTGCCCGTATCAAACAGATATTAAACGAACATCGCAATAACAAGAACGCCCGTTTCGTGGAGATGTCGCTCTCGACGACGGGACTACAGATCAGCCGTAGTTGATGGAGTTCAGAACGATCGTAGATATTCCCAAGCCCGACTTTGAGATCGGTCCCTGCGAGGAGATGCTCTTCGTGGGTTCCTGTTTTGCGACGGAGATCGGACGACGGTTCCAAGAAGAGAAGTTTCGTGCCGTGGTGAATCCCTACGGTGTGATGTATAATCCCGCCTCCATCCTCCATACCGTCGAGCGCTGGACGACTTCCCCCTGTGTCGTCTTCCTCACCTTAGGCACTAACCATATCTATCGCCTGAAGGAGACTGGCGAGATCGTGGATAACTGTCAGAAGCGGCCAGCATCGCTCTTCACGGAAGAAGAACTCTCCGTCGAAGCCTGTGCCAATTACTTGCAGCAGACCATCGATATCCTCCGCCAGCGGAATCCCCAGGTGCATATCGTGCTCACGGTGAGTCCTATCCGCTATCGGAAATACGGCTACCATGAGAGCCAGCTCTCTAAGGCCACTTTGCTCCTGGCTGTGGAAAAGATCTGTGCTAATCCGTGTCAATCTGTGTCTTACTTCCCCGCCTACGAAATTGTCAACGACGAACTGCGCGACTACCGTTTCTATAAGGAGGATATGCTGCACCCCTCGGATCAGGCCGTCGAATATATCTGGCAACGCCTCTCTGATGTCTATCTCAGTGCTGAGGCCAAGGCTTTCCTGAAGGAATGGGCACCCTTGAAGGCCGTTCTGAACCATAAGCCTTTCGACCCCGACTCAGAGGATTATCGGGCATTGATGGATAAAACTATGTTAAAAGTGGCGGCGTTGCAGAAAAAATACCCTAACTTTGCAGTATGAAATACTCAATAGAAAAAGTTACAACCTTGATAGGAGCCCGTCGTTATGGTCATAGCGAGGGCAATATCCGTTGGCTGCTCACAGACAGCCGTAGTCTCTGTTTCCCTGAGGAGACCCTTTTCTTCGCATTGAAGACCCAGCGCAACGACGGTCACCGTTATGTGGGTGACCTCTATCGCCGTGGTGTCCGTCATTTTGTGGTTGAACAGGTGCCAGAGCATTACGACACCGTCTATCCTGAGGCCGACTTCCTGCGTGTGCCCCATACCCTTGCAGCCCTCCAGCGACTGGCAGAGCGTCATCGCGACGAGTTCGACGTGCCCATCGTGGGTATCACGGGTTCCAATGGTAAGACGATGGTCAAGGAGTGGCTCTATCAGTTGTTGCTCCCCTCGCAGAAGATTGTGCGCTCACCGCGTAGCTATAACTCCCAGATCGGTGTACCCCTCTCTGTGTGGCTGCTCAACGAACAGACTGAGGTAGGCATCTTCGAGGCGGGCATCTCGCAGCCTGGTGAGATGTATGCCCTGCGCGACATCATCCAACCCACCATCGGTGTGCTCACCTCTTTGGGTGCTGCCCATCAGGAGAACTTCCGTTCGATGGAGGAGAAATGTATGGAGAAACTCGAACTGATGCACGATACGGAGGCAATGGTCTATTGCTCGGACAACGATACCGTCAGTCGCTGTATCCGTCGTATGCAGTACAAAGGCGAGAAGATCGCCTGGTCACAGTGCGACGAGCAGGCTGCCCTCTTCGTGAAGGAGATCGCCGTCAAGTCGCCAGAGACGCGCATCACCTATATTTGGCAGGAGGAAGAGAACTGTTTCTCGATCCCCTTCATCGATGAGGCGTCGATCGAGAACGCCATCACCTGTACGGCTGTGGCCCTGCATCTGGGACTGACACCAGGACAGTTGGCAGACCGTATGCCTAAACTCGAACCTGTGGCCATGCGCCTTGAGGTGAAGGAGGGTCAGCGCGGTTGTGTGCTGATCAACGACTCGTATAACTCTGATATCAACTCCCTCGATATCGCCCTTGACTTCATGAACCGTCGTGAGGTGGGACGGGGTGGTCTGAAGAAGACGCTCATCCTCAGCGATATCTTCCAGACAGGCTCCTCGCCAGAGGCCCTCTATGCCCAGGTGAGTGAACTCGCTGTGAAGCGTGGCATCGAAAAGTTCATTGGCATCGGCCCAGAACTCTCCGCGCAGGCAGACCGTATCCAGATCGCCGACAAGTCGTTCTTCGTCAGCGTACCCCATTTCCTTTCCAGTGAGGCTTTCTCAGGATTGCGCAATGAACTGATCCTGCTGAAAGGCGCTCGTCCGTTTGGCTTCGACCAGATCACGGAACAACTGGAGCAGAAGGTCCACGAGACCATCCTCGAGGTGAACCTCAATGCCGTGGTGGAGAACCTGAACTATTTCCGTTCGTTCCTGAAGCCCGATACGAAGATGGTGTGCATGATCAAGGCCGACGGCTATGGCGCTGGGGCTGTGGAGATCGCCAAGACCCTGCAGGATCAGCGCGTCGATTATCTCGCCGTGGCCGTGGCCGACGAGGGTGTGACGCTCCGTAAGGCTGGCATCACTGCCAATATCATGATCATGAATCCTGAGATGACGGCCTTCAAGACGATGTTCGACTATGACCTGGAGCCCGAGGTGTATTCCTTCCGATTGATGGATGCGCTGATCAAGGCCGCCCGTAAGGAGGGTATCACGGGTTGGCCCGTACATATCAAGTTTGACACGGGCATGCACCGTCTGGGCTTCGATCCCGTGGATGATATCTTTAAACTGACGGATCGCCTGAAGCATCAGAACGCCATCATCCCACGTTCCGTCTTCAGTCATTTCGTGGGCTCCGACAGCGATGGCTTCGACGACTTCTCTGCTCAGCAGTTCGCCCTCTTCGACGAGGGCAGCCGTAAGTTGCAGAGCGTCTTTACCCATAAGATCCTGCGCCACATGGACAACTCCGCAGGTATCGAGCATTTCCCGGAGCGTCAGATGGATATGTGCCGTTTGGGCATCGGTCTCTATGGCGTTGATCCGCGCGATAACCATATCCTCCATACCGTCTCTACGCTGAAGACCACCATCCTCCAGATGCGCCATGTGCCTGCTGGTGAGACGGTAGGCTACAGTCGCAAGGGTAAGATCGAGCGCGACAGTGTGATCGCTGCCATCCCCATAGGCTATGCCGACGGTCTGAACCGTCATCTTGGCAATCGTCATGGCTACTGTCTCGTCAATGGTCAGAAGGCCGAGTATGTGGGTAATATCTGTATGGACGTGGCTATGATCGATGTGACGGATATCCCCTGTGCAGAGGGTGATCAGGTGGAGATCTTTGGTGAGCATCTGCCCGTCACCGTACTCAGCGACGCCCTCGACACCATCTCCTACGAGGTGCTCACTGGCGTCTCCAACCGTGTGAAGCGCGTCTATTTCCAAGACTAAAAACAAACGAACGATATGACACCCGTACAAACCGCCAAAATGTCCAACTTCCGTTGGGTCATCTGTGGGTTGCTGTTCCTGGCAACCACCGTCAACTACATGGACCGTCAGGTTCTGTCACTTACCTGGAAGGACTTTATCTCTCCAGAATTCCACTGGACCGATGCCAACTACGGTAAGATCACGGCCTACTTCTCCATCTTCTATGCCATCGCCAACCTCTTCGCTGGTAAGTTCATCGACTGGATGGGCACCAAGAAGGGCTACCTCATCGCCATCTTCGTATGGTCGTTGGGTGCCTGTCTCCATGCAGGCTGTGGTTGGGCGGCTATGGAGTGGGAGGGTTACACTTCCGTGGCCCAACTCGGACAGTTGACGGGTGATGCTGCCGTGGCCATTGCCACCGTGTCGATGTATCTGTTCCTGTCGTGCCGTATGGTGCTCGCCTTGGGTGAGGCGGGCAACTTCCCCGCTGCCATCAAGGTAACGGCCGAGTACTTCCCCAAGAAGGATCGTGCCTTCGCCACCTCCATCTTCAACAGCGGTGCCTCGGTGGGTGCTCTGGCCGCTCCTGCCACCATTCCTCTGCTGGCGCGAGCCTGGGGCTGGGAGATGGCCTTTATCATCATTGGTGTACTGGGCTTCGTGTGGATGGGTCTGTGGATGTGGCTCTACGAGAAGCCCCATAAGAGCAGTTATGTGAATCAGGCTGAGTTGAACTACATCGAGCAGGACGGTGACATTGCTGAGGTGCAGGATCGTCAGAATGTCCAGCCCGAGAAAACCATCCCCTTCTGGCGCTGTTTCACGTTCCGTCAGACGTGGTCGTTCATCGTGGGTAAGTTGTTTACCGATGGTGTGTGGTGGTTCTTCCTGTTCTGGGCGCCCGCCTATTTCAGCGACCAATACGGCTATACATCTGACTCTGCCATGGGCATTATGCTGATCTTCACGCTCTATCTCATCGTGACGGTGGTCTCCATCGGTGGTGGTTATCTGCCCACCTATTTCGTTGAGAAGCGTGGCATGAATCCCTACTTAGGTCGTATGCGCGCCATGCTGATCTTTGCCTGTTTCCCCCTGTTAGGTCTCTTTGCGCAGCCCTTGGGAGCCTATAGTGCGTGGTGGCCTGCCATCCTCATCGGTCTGCTGGGCGCAGGTCATCAGGCGTGGAGTGCCAATCTCTATTCGACGATTGGCGATATGTTCCCCAAATCCACCATCGGTACGATCACGGGTATCGGTACGATGGCAGGTGGTCTCGGCTCCTACGCCATCAACCTCTGTTCAGGTGAGTTCTTCGACTGGGCGGCTGGTCAGGGCAGTGCCTACACGTTCTTCGGCTTCGAAGGTAAGCCCGCCGCCTATATGGTGGTGTTCTGCATCTGTGCCGTGGCTTACCTCATCGGCTGGACGATCATGAAGACGCTCGTGCCGAAGTACAAGCCCATCATGCTGAAGTGAGTCTGACAGCGATCTGTCAGAAGTGCCCCATTTCTATGGTGTAAGGCAGGAAACCCTGCTTGATTAAGGCGGCGATGAGCCCTTTCGACATCGCTTCGTTATCCTTGCGGTTATAGCGGATATCCGTGAACACCTGCGCCAGCGTCTCCTTATGGTTGATGCGGACGAAGTGCTGGTTCTCGGGTAGATGCTCCTTCTCGTAATAATAGGTGTCGATATCCTTACCCATATAGTCATTGTAGGTCTCCTGATGCACGAAACTCTCCAAGGGCAGTCTGTCCGTCTGCTCAGGCTCCTCGTCAGGCCAGCCCACGGTCAATGTGGCGACGGGCATCGTGAGTTTGGGCAGTATCAGGGCGTCAATAATGGCCTGTGGCTGATACACGGTGGTGCCTAAGTAGCAGTAGCCCAGTCCCTCCTCGTCCATCAGGTTACAGAGTGTCTGCGTGTAGAGTAGGGCGTCCGTGGCGGCGTTGATGAACGACAGGAAATTGTCGTAGCCCGGTTCGGCGTTGCGACATCTGGCCCATGTCGAGGTACGGTTGAAGTCGGCACAGATGGTCAGCACCACGGGCGCCTCCTTCACCATCGGCTGGTTGAAGTGGGCGGGCGCGAGTTTCGCCTTCATCTCGTCGCTGCGGGTCACAACGACACTATACAGTTGCAGGTTTCCCATCGTCTGGGTACGTGCGGCCTCCGTCATCAGACGGTTGAGCAATTCCTCGCTGACTTCCTTGTCAGCGTACTTGCGGATCGTTCTTCTTGTCAGTAAATTCTTCATAACGGTACAAAGATACAACAATTTCCGCACATTCCCAAGCCTTTTCTGACTTTGTTTCAAAAATAGTTCGAAGTGTTAATTTTTCCCTTAATTACGGTCCCTGAGCCTGTCGAAGGACGAGGTTACGGCAATCCCCTCGATTGGTTAGTTCAATCCCATAGATTGCCGTAACCTCCTCAATCCTCACCCCCCCTACCTGCCCCCATAATCAATTCACCAAAAGAAGCAGTGTAATAGCGAAGCAGCGCAAACAGTAAAATCGCGTTGGATGTATATAAATCACTATATATCCTTGCGTATTTCGGAATTTTGTTGTATCTTTGCAGAATAGAAATCTGGAACAACTGTGTATGGCAGAGATCAAAATATTTATCAGTAGTGTGCAGGTAGAGTTTGCCAGTGAGCGTAAACGCCTTTGCGACTATATCCGACAAGATGCCTTGTTGGGTCGTTTCTTCGTTCCATTTATCTTTGAGGAGCTTCCTGCCATTAATACCTCTGCGCAAGAAGCTTATCTTACAGAGGCTGGCCAGTGCGACATCTACATCGGACTCTTTGGCGAGCGGTATGGCTATGAAGATAAAGAGGGTGTATCGCCCACAGAGCGCGAATACGATGTGGCCACACAGCAGCATAAGCATCGTCTTATCTATCTGAAGAACGTGCCCTCGCGCCATCCCAAAGAAGAAACTTTTATCCATAAGGTAGAACAGGATGTGGTTCGTAAGACCTTTGATGCCTACGATGATCTGCGCACTGCCGTCTATACCTCGCTGGTACGTTATTTGGAAGAAAAAGAATATCTCAGGTTGTTGCCATTTGATGCCACCTTCCATCGTACTGCCACGCTCGATGATATTGATCCCTCGAAAGTGGAGTTGTTTGTCAATCTGGCTCGTGATCGTCGTAACTTCCCCATACCTTTCAGTGCAGGTATCCCTAAGATACTGACGCACCTGAATCTGATGGCTGAAGACGGAAGGTTAACTAACTCTGCTTTACTACTCTTCGCCAAGGACCCGCAGAAGTTCTTTATCACGTCGGAAGTGAAGTGTGCCCAGTTCTATGGTATGAAGGTGGAAAAGCCAATTCCTTTCTATCAGGTGTTTCATGGCAGCATCTTTGAACTGGTTGATCAGGCTGTGGGCTTCGTGATGGGTCATATTGATGCTAGAGTGGGGACGCGTGACAAGAATGCATCTGTAGATATCGATTTTGAGTTGCCTGTGAAAGCCGTAGCTGAGGCCATCGTGAACGCTATTGTTCATCGCGATTACTCCAGCAATGCCAGTGTACAAGTGATGTTATTCCGTGATCGTCTGGAAATCCTGAATCCAGGAAACCTGCCCTTTGGCCTTTCCTTGTCTCAACTTTCGAAGGAGCATTCATCGATTCCTACAAACCCAATACTGGCAAATCCTGTTTACTTGGCTGGTTATATTGAGCGCCTTGGTACTGGAACAACAGATATCATTGAACAATGTGAGGCAATGGGGCTGCCAACACCCCAGTTTATACAGGATGCTTTCTTCAAGGTTGTCATTTATAGAAAGTTAAAAGCATCAGAAGGTAATAATGATTATTTTAAACAAAGTAATAATGATATTGATTTGATTTCTGCTAATTCAAAAGGAATAAATGAAAGATTAGATATAAGTAATAATATTAAACAAAGTAATAAAGAAAGTAACATTGATAGTAACATTCGTATCTTGAACTATCAGCAGCAAGTGGTTGTAAACTTCTGTTATGTTCCTCGCACCAGTACAGAAATACTGAAGCGTATTGGCTTGACGCGTCAAACGAAGAATATAAAGACTTATATTACAGATCTTGTTGAAAAAGGTTTCCTCAAAATGATTGACCCAGAACACCCAAGAAGCAAAAACCAAAAATACATAAAGGTATAAGGTGTTAATTATGAGTATTTTGCGTGATGTATACTGTCAGAGATGTAACATTGAAATTTATAGATATCATAGGCAAGATAAGATAATAGTTAAATCGCTTTTGATATTGTGGTATTTCTTCTGGTTCTCAGGCTAAAGCCTGAATGGATAGATAAAATGTAGGTGTAAAAATTATTATTTAGGATATTGTATCATTGATGCTGTTTTTGAATAAAAGTTTTGGAAATATAAAATATTTCCCTTATCTTTGCACATTAGAAACTTAATGCTATAAATGAAACAAATAACAAAGATTATGAAGAAGTGGTTAGTTTTTGTATTAGGAGTCGTAACTGGTTTTTTTCTGGCGATTGCAATAGCATTCATTCTAAATATGAAAGCAACAAATAACACAGAATCAATCAATGAATCTGAAAATAATGATGGCATAACTTACTTTAAGGAACCTGGCGATATCATTGAGACAAAGTCTGTAGAAGTTTTCCAGGTCCTAGCAGAGGATGCTGCTCTTGTCAGATGTGAAAATGAAAGAGGTTTTTATCATGGACCGATATGTCTTATTGTTAATGATGAAGGCAAATACTATTATGATGATCAGATCATAAAGATACCTGAGGGAAAAGTTGCGAGACAAGTTGGCATTTATCAATATCCTACAAGAAATGAGGATGTAAAGACTGTGCCGATCATAGAAATTCTTGATAAATAATAAAGGCTAAGAAATCCTGTTATGATTACTCCGTTCATGTCATTCAAGGAAATGTACGACCGCTTAGCCGATGATTTGAAAAAAGTTAAGTATAGAAGGGAGTATTATTTGCCAAAAGCAAAAAAAGAAATCCTTAATGCAAGACATTTCCCTGCATGGAAATGGTATAAATACACTGTACCAGAATCCAAAAACGATTATGTTTTATATTATTATGTAGAGAATCCTGGTTGCATAGATAATCCCAAGTATGGTTCTTTTGTCGATTTTCATATTAATAATAGAAGATACGTTGTTAAGTGGGGGTCAAAACCATATCGTCATACGCCCAATAGTGCAACAAAAGCAATCAGGCTTTTGAGTTTTTATAATAGCCATTTTCTCCAAAGATATAACGAACGTTTCTTGAATGACAACTCACTTACATCTAATGATATTGCATGCCAATATCTTTCAAGAAACGAAATAGAGATGCAGATTGAAATAGATGAAAGAATTAACAAGAAAATAGAGGAATATGGTGAAGGGGCAAAACAAGGCTTTTGTGTGAAAGATGGCTTCTGTTTTACTAATTCTGACTTAGATGGCATTTTCGACGAGGATGGAAATAGAGAAAAAGACAAGGTAGATGCAATAATGATAGAATATAAAACATTTGTTACCGAGTCCATGTTAACTGATGGTCAACGCGATGCTATAGCGAAAGAGTATTGTGAAAAATGGAAGCGGTCATTTCAAGAATTCATAAAAGAATCAAAAGACGGAAAACTTACTCTGAGGTTAGATCCATAATTTAAAATACAACAGTTCTGAAGTGGATTCCAACGTACACGAATAGATTATTACTAATTAATTGAAGAATTATGAAAAAGAAGATTTTACTCAGTTTGTTCTTGCTGGTGTCGATAGCAGGCTATTCACAGAAAGTAACTGGTACCTTTTCTCTTCCAGAGAGTGAGAAATTCCTTGATCTGAAGTGGGACTGGTCAAAAGCTATTATTGATAAGAAACTTACTGAAAAGGAATGGGCAACTGTTGTTGGAGAGAAAACATGGGAAGAGGCCAAGCACGAAGCTTTGCTGTTAATTGCTCGAGAGATGAACGAGAAACTGGCTAATTCCAGGATCATGATTGTTTCTCCTGAAAATGATACAAAAACAGCATGTACTCTTTACATTACCCCATTGGAGTATGAAAAGAAAGGTAAAAACGTTTCTCAATATATATTGGTTGACAATAAGACAGGAGAACAGATCGGTATGTGTGAGACATACGGGATAGGAGGTAAGATAGGATCGGTGGGCAATCTTTTGGGGGATGGTTATGAAGAAGCTGTACGCAGGATTGCTGGTGTTCTGAGAAAATATAATAAGATTAGGAAATAGTAACTGCCTAACATAAATTAACAAAAGAATCCTCCCAACGTCAGTAAAATAGCATGGAAATGATGAATAAAAAGATCTATCTACCTATCATATTATCATTTCTGGCTTTAGCAGTAAACGCTCAGGTTAGTTTTGGTGAATTGACTTTTGGTAGTTATAACATGAAGATTAATCTGGTAACCGAAAATGATTCTATCTTCTTACATGTAATATATTCAGACGAATCTCGGAATCTTAGTGACGATCCTAAGTTACTTCTTCGGCTAATGGATGATACTATATTATCATTTGATGGTAAAAATTTGGGTCGCCATAGTAAAATCAGATGGAGGGGTTGTTATTCGTGGTTTTCTCATTGAATCAGGTTATGTCGTAAGTGAGGCAAAGTTTCCTGTGTCTAAAGATCAGATAATACTATTTAAAAAAGGCATCAAGAAACTACGTCTTAATACCTCTCCAAATTATCATGAGAAAAAATGGAGAAAAGATAAAATTGGAAAGATACTATATAAAGCTTACTTGAATAGTAGTCCAAATTCCTTTGAGGATGGTTTTTAGTCACACCGTGCCTGGCACCGTGTGAAGTGCAATCAGTGCCTGACAAATTGTAAGCGTCTAAAAATCAATCAGATGGAATTTGGTGGTCAGCGCATGCCAAATTGGAGGATTTGTCAACACCAGCTGACAAACTCTTCAATAAACTGAACTAACAAAAGAACCGCCCCTCTGTGAGACACATTATTTCGTGTTTGAGGGTGTCAGGGTGACAGAATGCCGATAAACACTGGGGATGCAGCCTCTTTTTGAGGGTGTCAAGGGTGACAGGAGGGTGACAGGTGTTCTTGTGATTCAATTCTCTCGAGAATTTGATCGTTAATAGGCTTCTGACAATGCTAAAGGGCTGCTTTTTGTCGCAATTCTCTCGAGAATTCATCGAATAGTCAATGCTTTTCAAGCATAGGGTAATGTTTGGCAAGTCTAAGGTAATCGTTGATTTCCCTTATTTCAGCCTGTCACCCTCCTGTCACCCTTGTCACCCTACAAATAGGGTGTATACGTCGATGTACAAAGGGTCCTGTCACCCTGACACCCTATTTTTCAAAATTTCTGATGTGCGCTTATTAATCCTATTCTCTCAATTTCTGTTTGGTGATAAATACAGATGGTAAATAATATGTAAAAAAACTGCCTTAAAAAGACAATTATCAAAATAATTATGTACTTTTGCAAATGCATAATTAAAATATATTATTAACGTTTGAATGATATGAAAAAGATTGCATGGTTGATATGCCTATTATTTGTCATTTCTTGTGGACAGAAGTTAGAAGAAATAAAGAATAACGCTTTTGCAGAGAATGCGGAGCGGCATTTGCCTATGGTGATAGATGTGTTATATCCGGAGGCTCTAAATTCCAAGCCGGAAATAACCGAAAGGAAGACATTATATACTGATGATTCACTACATATATCATCATTCGTCATGAAGTATCAGAATGCTTTAGGAGTCAATTCAAAGGATACATTTGAATATATTTTTGGTCTTCATAAAGACGCCTCTTATTATTATCTTCTATGTCCCAAAAGACAAAGACCTCTTTATAGTGAATTGATGGATCTATATAAAGAAACCAAGAACCAATCACGTTACCAAAATGCAGACAGTATAATGCAATCGAGGATGTTGCATGGTATAGCTTCTTTTTATTGTAAAGCAAATAATGGTGGAAAGTTTCAAGAATGAACTTGTCTGAAACGGGGAAACTATTTTCCAAGAATTATTGGAAAAGTTTCCCTAATTAGAAAACTTATTCGTATCTTTGCACGCAAAATCGTGACATTATGGATACGGAAATGAAGAAAGAGATGCTGCAGCGCATTGCCCAGGAACTGGTGACGGCTGGCAGCAAGTCGGGAAACGAGATGACGGAGGAGCAGGTGACGGCTCAGTTGGAGATCGGACTGAAAGCCCTGAAACCTGAGTTGGCCGACAGTCTGCTGACTTTGGCTAACCAGGCCGTGCTCTCTGCGGAGGAGAACCACCGTCCGGAGGTGACGGAGGTGAGGCCGCAGGCTCTGGAGTGCGATGTGGTGCGTTTCCAGAATAACAAGGATAAATGGGTGGCGCTCGTCGGACTGCTCGACGGCTATCCCTATGAGATATTCACGGGTCTGCAGGACGATGAGGAGGGTATTATCCTCCCCAAGACCGTTACCCATGGCAAGATCCTGAAGCAGGTGAACCCCGACGGTTCGAAGCGCTATGACTTCCAGTTTGAGAACAAGCGCGGCTACAAGACTACGGTAGAGGGACTGTCGGAGAAGTTCAACCCTGAGTACTGGAACTATGCGAAGCTGATCTCTGGTGTGTTGCGTTACAGGATGCCACTGGAGCATGTGATCCGTCTGGTGGGTTCGCTGTCGTTGAAGGACGAGAGCATCAACACCTGGAAAACGGGTGTGGAGCGTGCGCTGAAGCGTTATCTGCCAGGTGCTCATGATGAGGTGGATAATGTTGAGGATTGATCATTGAAAGTTGAGTCGAGTTATATCAGGTTGGAGGGGTTGCGTTTTCGTGCGCTGCATGGGGTGATGCCCCAGGAGCGACAGGTGGGAGGTGATTTCCTCGTGACGCTGAGGGTGGGCTATCCCTTGGCGGTAGCGATGGCGAGCGACGACGTGAAAGATACGTTGGACTATGCGGCCCTCTATCGGCTTGTGGAACGGGAGATGCTGCTGCCGTCGAAATTGCTGGAGCATGTGGCGGGCCGTATCGCCGAGGCTATTGAAAAGGCTTTTCCTCAGGTGAGTTCCATCGACCTGACGCTGACGAAACTGAATCCCCCGATGGGCGCTGACTGTCAGGGGGCCAGTGTGGAAGTACACTGGAAAAAGTAAAAAGGTAAAAAAGTAAAAGGTGAAGAGATTTGTTTTATTTCTGATAACGATATGTTGTTTCGCAGTTTCTGTCAACGCTGCGAACAAACCCTTTACGCTGGTGATTGATGCCGGCCATGGAGGACATGACACAGGAGCCCTCGGTGCCGTTTCGAAGGAGAAGAACCTGACGTTGAAGTTCGCCCTTGCCTTCGGACGGATGGTAGAGTATAACTGCCCTGACGTGAAGGTGATCTATACCCGTAAGACCGACAGGTTCGTGGAACTCTACCGTCGTGCGGAGATCGCCAACCAGAACAAGGCTGACCTGTTTATCTCCGTGCATATCAATGCCCTGCCCAAGGGAAGGATAGCACGCGGGTTCCAGACTTATACGCTGGGCACCAGCAAACGGACGGGAAAGAATACGGGCGTGACGCAGAACCTGGAGGTGGCCAAGCGCGAGAACTCCGTTATCCTGCTGGAGAAGGACTATCAGCAGACCTACCAAGGTTATGACCCTAATTCTCCTGAGAGCAATATCATGTTCGAGTTCATTCAGGACAAGAACATGGAGAACAGCGTGGAACTGGCGAAGTTCATGCAGCGGTATGTCTGCAGGGCGACGGGGCGTCAGGACATGGGTGCCCAACAGGACAACCTCGCCGTGCTGCGCCTCTCGTCGATGCCGGGCTGTCTGGTGGAACTGGGCTTTATCACCACCCGCGACGAGGAACAGTATATGGTCTCGAAGGCTGCTGAGGAGGAATATGCCAAGGGACTCTTCAATGCCTTTATGGCTTATAAGCAGAAGTTCGATAAGAACTCGACGATTCCCTACCGTCCTGAGTCTGCCAAGAAAGAGGTGGAAATCCCACATATTGTACCGCAGGAGCAAGTGAAGGTCCAGCCTTCCAAGAAACAAAAAGTGGTTGAGCCCGAGCCTGTGAAAGTGGAAGAGGTGAAGGACACTGTGGTAGTGGAACAGCCTGTGGATAGCGTGGCAGAGGAGATATTGGCTGTGAAGCCCGTGGCCGTCAAGCAGCCCGTGGTGGAGCAGCCTGTGGCGGAGAGTTCTTCGACAAGCCCGGGAACTGCTGTAGAGGCGTCTCAGACTCCAGTGAAAGTTAAGCCTACGCCTCCTATATATAAGGTGCAGATATTGGCCAGTTCGTCGAAGATCAAGACTGGCGATGCCCGTCTGAAAGGACTGAAGAATACGGAATATTATCAGGAGGGCGGATTGTATAAATACACCGTGGGCAGTTCGGAGGACTTTAACGAGATGAATCGCCTGCGTAGAGAAATTGCACAGAAGTTTCCAGAGGCTTTCATCGTCGCTTTCAAGGATGGAAAGAGAATTAATGTGAACGAAGCAAGAAAAATGAAATAAGATATGAGAAAGAAGGAAATACAGATTGCCCTGGTGGCCATCGTCGGAATCATAGTTTTGTACTTTGGACTGCAGTTCCTCAAGGGACTGACGATATTCTCCACAGACCGCAACTACTATGTGAAGTTCAAGGATATCAGTGGGCTTTCCGCCTCCAGTCCTATCTATGCCAACGGTTACAGGGTGGGTGTGGTCGAGGATATCATCTACGACTATGAGAACCAGAGTGATATCGTAGCCGTAATCGGACTCGACAACCAGATGCGCTTGCCTAAAGGCAGTAAGGCGGAGATTGCCAGTGATCTGCTGGGGAATATCAAACTGGAGTTGGTCTTAGGTCCTAATCCTGCTGATATGCTGGCTCCTGGCGACACCATCAGCGGTGGACCGCAGCAGGGAGCGCTGGCGCTGGCTGCGGGTATGATCCCACAGATCCAGGCGATGCTGCCCAAACTGGACTCTATCCTGATGAACGTGAATCTGCTGCTGTCTGATCCTGCCATTGGGAATTCGCTGCACCATATCGACCAGATCACGGGAAGTCTGGTATCGACATCCAACGAACTTCATGCGATGGCCAACACACTGAACCAGCAGATGCCACAGCTGGTGAAGAATGCTGACGGGATGCTCGCCAATGCCAATGACCTGACGCGCAACCTGAACGAACTGGACCTGGCTGCCACGATGGCGAAGGTGAACAACACCCTCCAGAATGTGGAGCAGATGACGGCCAAGTTGAACAGCAACGAGGGTACCCTCGGACTGTTGATGCGCGATCCTGAACTCTATAATAACTTGAATGCAACGATGATGCATGCCGACTCATTGATGATCGACCTTAAGGCACATCCGAAGCGCTATGTTCACTTCTCCGTCTTTGGTAAAAAAGATAAGTAATTTAAAATTTGTCTAAATAATAGAATGCCGCTCATAATTTAGGTCAATAGTTTCAAAAGTGCTTAATTTCGTGGTGTTACTAGTGACGAAAAAACGAATTCAAAAGAGTGTTAATGTTTTCTGTACGTAGATAATGTACTGGAAACCAATGATTTAGAATTTTGCAAATAGCGAAAATTGCAGTATTCTGTGTGAAACATCATAAATGCCCATAGGCTAAGGAGTTACGAACGAATGTCAACACAAGGGGCGGTTTTGAGGATTTGCAAATATGAAAAAAAATTGCGACCTTTGCACCTGTAAACGAATCTAGTTAAAATCTAAAGACCTAACAGTCTAAAGTCAAAAATTTGATATCATCGCCGAATGAACAATAGTCATCAGGCGCTCTGGGACAACTGCCTTAGTCTGATCCGGGCAAATGTTACCGAGCAACAGTTTAAAACGTGGTTTGCACCATTGGTCTTTGAGTCCTACTCTGAGACACAGCATGAGTTGTTGGTGCAGGTTCCAAGTATGTACGTCTATGAGTACTTGGAGCAGTACTACGTAGGACTATTAAGTAAGGTACTCGCGCGAGTATTTGGGGCTGATGTCAAACTCAGTTACAGGATCGTGGAGGTGAAGGCTCATGCCGGTAATGACCGCGACGTGACGACGGATGTGGAGAGCGACGGCCCGACTATCGAGGTGGAGGCTGCTACGCGTGCCAACCAGTCGCCCACGACACTGGATGCCGCCACGCCCCAGCAGCTGAATCCTCAGTTGGATCCGAAGAAGACCTTCCAGAACTTCATCGAGGGCGACTCGAACAAGCTGCCCCGTACGGTGGGACTCTCGATTGCAGAGCATCCTGGAAAAAGCACGTTCAACCCGTTCTTTGTCTTTGGTCCCTCTGGTTGTGGAAAGACCCACTTGATCAATGCCATCGGCGTGCGCTGCAAGGAGACCTATCCTCAGAAACGCGTGCTCTATGTTTCGGCCCGTCTGTTTCAGGTGCAGTTCACGGATTCGGTACGCCATAACACCACGAACGATTTCATCAACTTCTACCAGTCGATCGACGTGCTGATCGTCGATGATATCCAGGAGTGGATGAATTCCCCGAAGACGCTCGACACCTTTTTCCATATATTCAACCATCTCTTCCGCTGTGGCAAGCAGATTATTCTGGCCAGCGACCGTCCGCCTGTGGATCTGCAGGGTATGAAGGACCGTCTGCTGACGCGCTTCGCCTGTGGACTGATCGCTGAACTGGAGAAGCCCAACGTGCAGTTGTGCATCGACATCCTCAATGCCAAGTGTAAGCGCGATGGTCTGAAGATCCCAGAGGATGTGATCCAGTTTATCGCTGAGACGGCCAATGGCAGTGTGCGTGATCTGGAGGGTGTGGTGAACTCGTTGATGGCTTATTCGATCGTTTATAACTCGAACATCGACATGCGTCTGGCAGAGCGCGTCATCAAGCGCGCCGTGAAGGTGGACAATCATCCGCTCACCATCGACGATATCCTGGAGAAAGTATGTCGTCACTACGGTGTCAACCAGCAGCATGTGTTCAGCAAGAGTCGTAAGCGCGACTATGTGCAGGTGCGACAGATATCCATGTATCTCGCCCAGAAATATACGAAGATGCCCGCCTCGCGCATTGGACAGCTCATTGGTAACCGCGATCACTCCACCGTTATCCATAGTTGCAATACCGTGGAGCAGCGCTTAAAGGTTGACAAGTCGTTCTCTGCTGAACTCAGCAGCATTGAGAATTCATTCAAACTGAAGAAATAAGAAAGAGAGTCCTCACATGAGGGCTCTCTTCTGTTATAGGTTGATGTTGAATCCAGCAATCAGCCAACGGCCAGGCTGTTCCACGAGGCCATAGTCATGATAGCTGACATCGAAGAGGTTATTAGCCTCGATGTAGGCTTTCCATTGATTTTGTTTCCACGTCAGACGGGCATCTGTCAGGAAGTAGGGCTGATAGTCCTGTACGTGGCCGTCGAAGTCAGTATAGGAGCCCACGCGGTCCTGCCATCTGGCAATGAGCCCTAGGTCGAGGTGGCGCGTCAGTTGCAGTCTGAGGTTACCGACGAGCTTGTGGTGCAGGTATTCCAAGGCGTATTGCGATACGATGCCCTCCTCCTGTTTTTTGTCTTGGTTGATGTAGCTGTAGCTTACATGAAACATAAGACATGAAACATTTAATCTCGCGCTGGCTTCAAAGCCAGTGCTGTTGATCTCTGTATGATTGACGCTCTGCCAGACGGCTTCGTCACCCTTTGAGGTGTCCATGATCCAGTCGATCATGTTCGTGCCATGGTGGTGCCAGAGGGTGGCTTCGACGCAGATGCCGTGATGTTGCCACCTTGTGCCTACCTCGATGGCCTGCATCTCCTCTGGCTTCAGGTGGGGATCAGCACTATAGCCCTGCAGTTTGTAGTACATCTCCGTAAATGATGGCATCCGCAGTGAGGTGTTGTACGAGGCATGCAGTTTCCACTGGTCATTTGGACGGTAACTGATGTCGATGCCTGGATAGACGGTCATGTTCATGTTGCTCCACGAATTCTTCACGGCCACCAGACCAGCGGAGAGGGTGAAGTCTTTGAACAGTAAATTGTGCTCCAGATAGCCGCTGATGTTCGTACGGTTCACGCCAAGGGTATAGTCGCGGTCTGTCCTGTTGATATGGTGCGTCTGTGCCAAGGGTTCCCCTAAGTTGCCACTGACGAGGTCCTCGTTTCTGAGTTCTGCACCGAAGGCCGTGCGCCCTGCCACCCAGTCGAAATAACTGCTGAGATTGACACCATAGATATCCGTACGGTTGTAGTTGTAGGCCATCTTCTCAGGTTGTCCGCGATAACCCTCGTAGCGGTCGCGGTTCTGGTTCCAGTAGATACTGGGTGCGAAGTGCAGTCGTCCGCGCTTGGTCGCTCCCTGAATGGCGGAGAAGAGTTTCGTGGTGTGCTCGTACTGGTCGTCGGCCTGCCATTTGGGTGAGGCCCAGAAGGTGCTGGAGCCCCAGCCCTTGTCAGCGATGCCCAAGTGCCAGTGCAGACTGATATCGTCGTCCTCATATTGTCCTTGGTAGAAGGCCTTCGAACCACTGAAGTCCGTGTTCAGCGAACCCGCCTTCGAGCGGCTGTAACCATCACTGCGACTGTAGGAGGCGGAGAGAGACCCTCCCCAACCTTCCTTGTAGGGAGGAAGTTGTATGCGTGCTGCCGTGGCGGCATAGCCATAGGAACCCACTTCCATCCGCAGGTGTAATTTCTCCTCTCCTGTAGGGGAGGCAGGGAGGGGTCTTTGTGTCACGATGTTGATGGCGCCCACAAGTGAAGATGTACCGTAGATGCGCCCTGCGGGCCCCTCGAGCACCTCGATGCGCACGATTTCACTCAGGTCGATGGGCAGATCCATCACGTTGTGGCCCGTCTGCGGATCACAGATATTGATGCCATTGAGCAGGATGATGATCTGTTCGCTGGTGCCGCCTCGAATCGAGATGTCCGTCTGGGCACCAATGGGGCCTCGCTGACGCACATCGACGCCTACGGCGTATTTCAGAAGATCGTTAATACTTTGTACGGGGGCCTGCGCAATATCCGCACGCTCCAGTACAGTGACCATTCTCGCAGCCTGACTCTTCGTCAGGGGCGCCCTCGAGCCTGTCACACTGACTTCCTCGAGCATCATCTCGCGAGCCGTTGTCATCGAGGCAGAGTCTGTCACCACGGGATCCGTGCTGACACTCTCGGCCGAGGCGTAGGTCAGCGTCGCTACAGAGAGTACGCTACACACCACCTCACGCCCCAGACAGGCAAAGAGCGAGTAGCCCTTGTTTCCGAAATGTCGGAATACCAGGACTTGGCGCTTAATGTTATAAACTGGTTTACGCATAATCGAGGTGCAAAGGTACAAATTAATTAGGGAAAAGTGTTTGTTTCTCGATAAAAAGTTGTACTTTTGCAGAACAATAGTAAATATTACACTAAATATGGTTTATAACGAGATTGGAAAGACTGGCATGAAGGTGTCGAACCTCAGTTTCGGTGCCTCGTCATTAGGTGGCGTGTTCCATGGCATCCGCGAGGAGGAAGGTATCCGTGCCGTGCATGTGGCTGTGGATAACGATATCAACTTCATCGACGTGTCGCCCTACTACGGTCATCTGAAGGCAGAGACGGTATTGGGCAAGGCCCTGAAGGAGATCCCCCGCGACAAGTACTACCTTTCGACGAAGGTGGGGCGCTATGGCAAGGACGGTGTGAACACCTGGGACTACAGTGCGAAGCGTGCCACAGAGAGTGTCTATGAGAGTATGGAACGCCTGCATGTGGACTATATCGACCTGATCAATGTGCACGATATCGAGTTCCAGGCTGGCATGGAAAGTGGTCTGCAGAAGATCGTCGATGAGACACTGCCTGCCCTCGTGGCACTGCGCGAGAAAGGTGTTGTGGGACATGTGGGCATCACCGACCTGCAGCCAGAGAACCTGAAGTGGGTCATCGAGCACTGTGACGACGGTGTGGTGGAGAGCATCCTGAATTTCTGCCACTACTCGCTGAACGATACGTTGTTGGCTGATTATCTGGGCTTCTTCGAACAGCACGGCGTGGGTGTGATCAATGCCTCACCGTTCTCCATGGGATTGCTCTCTCAGCGTGGTGCCCCTATCTGGCATCCTGCGGGCAGGGATCTCAGGAACGCCTGTGCCAAGGCAGCGGCTTATTGTCAGGAGAAAGGTTATCCGATAGATAAACTGGCCATCCAGTTCTCGACGAGCATGAATCCCCGTATCGCTACGACACTCTTCAGTAGTGCCAATCCTGACAATGTACTGAAGAATATCCAGTATGTGAACGAGCCTCTGGACGAACAGTTGGTGGCAGAGGTGCAGATGATCATTGGTGACCAGATGTTTGTCAGATGGAAGAACTCATGATCATCGATGCCCACAGTCATCTGTGGCTCAAACAGGATACCTCGTGGGATGGTAAACCTATCCGTTCGCTGAAGAATGGGCGCTCTATCTTCTTAGGCGAGGAGGTGCAGATGATTCCGCCGTTTATCATCGACGGCAGGAACACGGCTGAGGTGTTCCTTTCCAATATGGACTATGCACAGGTGTCTGCAGCCGTCGTGGTACAGGAGTTTATCGATGGTATCCAGAACGACTATCTCGCAGAGGTACAGCGCCACTATCCGGACCGTTTCCTGACCTGTGGCATGGTGGATTACCTGAAAGACGGCTTTTGCGAGGAGGCTGTGGCTTTGATGGATCAGGGCTTTAAGGGCATCGCCATTCCTGGGCATCGATTATTGGGTAAACCCCTTACCAGCGATGAGATGCTGAAGATGTTCCGAGAGATGGAACGTCGCAATGTGTTTCTCTCCATCACCCTCGAAGATGGCGACAAACAGGTCAGCGAACTGAGCGAGGTCATCGCCGAGTGCCCACGTCTCCGTGTGGCCATCGGTCATTTAGGTATGGCTAATCCCCCACAGATTCCCTGTTGGGAGAATGAGAGTTGGCGCAGACAGGTCCTATTGGCGCGCCACGAGAACGTGATGATAGAGTCGGGTGGTATCACGTGGCTTTACAACTCGGAGTTCTATCCTTTCCCCTCGGCCATCCGTGCCATCCGTGAGGCTGCAGCCCTGGTGGGTATGGAGAAACTGATGTGGGGCAGTGACTATCCGCGCACCATCACTGCCATCACCTACAGGATGTCGTACGACTTCGTGGTGAAGTCTCAGGAACTGACGGATGAGGAGAAACGCCTGTTCTTAGGTGAGAACGCCAAGAAGTTCTATGGCTTCGGTGAGTTGCCACATCTGCAATACATCAAAAACATGAGTGAATAGTCAAATAATAAATAGTCAAATCAAACAATGAAAGCAATACAGATTTCTGGCGAGCGCCAGATGAACGTTGTGAATGTAGAGGAACAAGAACTACACGCTGGAGAGGTGCTCCTGCGCTTAGAATATGTAGGCTTCTGTGGCAGCGACCTCAACACGTGGCTGGGTAAGAACCCAATGGTGAAGATGCCCGTGATCCCTGGTCATGAGGTGGGAGCCGTCATCGAGCAGGTGGGTGCTGGTGTGCCTGAGTACCTGAAGCCTGGTATGGTGGTGACCTGCAATCCCTATACCAACTGTGGCAAGTGCGCCTCGTGCCGTAACCTTCGTGTGAATGCCTGCGAACATAACGAGACGTTGGGTGTGCAGCGTAATGGGGCCATGCGCGAACGGATTGTCCTGCCTTGGGAGAAGGTGATTCCTGCAGAGGGTCTTGATCCCCGTACCTGTGCCTTGATAGAACCTATGAGTGTGGGCTTCCATGCTGTCAACCGTGCTCAGGTGACGGATATCGACGTGGTGGTGGTCATCGGCTGTGGTATGGTGGGTATGGGCGCCATTGTACGTGCTGCCCTGCGTGGTGCTACAGTGATTGCTGCTGATATCGACGACGAGAAGTTGGCCCTGGCCAAGGAGATGGGTGCTGCCTACGCCATCAATACCATCCAGGAAGATGTGCATGCCCGTCTGCAGGAGATCACCTCGGGCTTTGGTCCTGATGTCATCATCGAGGCCGTGGGTAGTCCTGTGACTTATAACATGGCTGTCAACGAGGTGGCCTTTACGGGTCGCGTCGTCTGTATCGGCTATGCCAAGACAGAGGTGTCGTTCCAGACGAAGTTCTTTGTTCAGAAGGAACTCGACATCCGTGGTTCGCGTAATGCCCAGCCTTCGGATTTCAGAGCTGTGATTCATTATCTGCAGGGTGGCAATTGTCCTGTGGATCGTTTGATTTCTAATGTGGTGACTCCAGAGGATGCGCCCCAGGCCATGCAACAGTGGTCTGAGCAGCCTGGTAAGGTGTTCCGTATTCTCGTCAAATTCGTGTGATATGGAAAAGCAACAACAATCTCTGATAACTAAAGACGGCGTCAGTTTTCTGCTGCCGTTCATCCTCGTGACGCTCTGCTTCGCCCTGTGGGGCTTTGCCAACGATATCACCAACCCGATGGTGAAGGCGTTCTCGAAGATCTTCCGTATGAACGTCACTGATGGTACGCTGGTACAGGTGGCCTTCTATGGCGGTTATTTCTGCATGGCCTTTCCTGCCGCTATCTTCATCCGTAAGTACTCCTATAAGGCGGGTGTGCTGATGGGGCTTGGACTCTATGCCATTGGCGCCCTACTGTTCTTCCCTGCGAAGGCTGTGGGCATCTATGGTTGTTTCCTCATCGCCTATTTCATCATGACTTGCGGACTGTCGTTCCTCGAGACGTCATGTAATCCCTATATCCTTACCATGGGGCCAGAGGAGACGGCCACGCGTCGCCTGAACATGGCACAGTGCTTTAATCCCTGTGGTTCGATCATTGGTATGTATGTGGCCATGAATTATATTCAGGCCAAACTCAATCCGCTGAGCAGTGATGAGCGTGCTCTGCTCGATGATACTGAGTTTGAGGCGCTGAAGAATGCGGATCTCAATGTTCTGATATCGCCTTACCTGATTATTGGTGTGATCATCGCTGCCATCTTCTTCCTGATTCTCTTTACGAAGATGCCGAAGAGTGGAGACCAGAACCACGATGTGCATCCATTTGCCACCGTGCGTCGGATCGTGAAACTGAAGTATTATCGTGAGGGAGTGATTGCCCAGTTCTTCTACGTGGGTGCCCAGATCATGTGCTGGACGTTTATTATCCAATATGGTACGCGTGTGTTTATGGCTGAGGGCATGGACGAGCAGAGTGCTGAGGTGCTGTCGCAGCGGTTCAATATCTATGCGATGGTGTTCTTCATCTGTTCAAGGTTTATTGCTACCTTCCTGATGAGATACATGAAGCCTGCCCGGTTGCTGATGATCTTCGGAATTCTGGCGATGGTGTTTACTGTTGGTGTTATCTTGTTCCAGAATCGCTTGGGTGTTTATTGTCTGGTTTGCGTCAGTGGTTGTATGTCACTGATGTTCCCCACCATCTATGGCATCGCCCTCGACGGGTTAGGCGACGATGCGAAGTTTGGTGCCGCTGGTCTGATCATGGCCATCCTTGGAGGCTCTGTATTGCCCCCGTTCCAGGCACTGATTATCGATATGGGTAAGATTGGTGATATACCAGCCACCAATGTCTCGTTCGTACTACCTTGGATCTGTTTCCTGGTAGTCACCATTTACGGCTATCGCATTCTCAAACGACCCGCCTTGGAATAGTCAGACTCTGACGTAATCCACAAAGGAGTAGGGGAAGTCGTGACGGTCATCTGTAGGATAATCTTCACGACTTTCTTCTTTCCAGTCATCATAGGGTGGGAAGAAGGTGTCGGCCTCTGCAGGGGTGTCGTCGATCTCTGTCAGACAGAGACGGTCTGCCAGGGGGAGCGCTTGCTTATAGACACTCGCGCCTCCGATGATATAGATATCCTCATCTGGGGCGCAGTGGTGGAGGGCTTCCTCCAATGAGGGATAGATGTCACAGCCCTCGAAAGCCTTCGCACTGCGGCTCAGTACAATATTACGACGATTAGGTAGGGCTCCCTTTGGCAGTGAGAGGAAGGTGTTGCGCCCCATGATGATGGTATGACCAGTGGTCAATGCCTTGAAACGCTTCAGGTCGTTGGGCAGCCAATAGATCAACTTGTTCTTATATCCGATGGCCCTGTTCTTCGCCACCGCTGCTATTATGGAAATCATACGCTTACTTCTGCTTTAATATGTGGATGGGGATCGTAGCCTACCAGTTCGAAGTCCTCGTACTGGAAGTCGAAGAGACTCTTCACATCGGGGTTAATCTTCATCGTGGGCAGGGGACGGGGCTCACGAGTGAGCTGCAACTTCGCCTGCTCGATATGGTTCAGATAGAGGTGGGTGTCACCCGTGGTGTGGATGAAGTCGCCAGGTTTATAACCCGTCACCTGTGCCATCATTTGGAGCAGCAGGGCATACGAGGCGATGTTGAAAGGCACACCGAGGAAGGTGTCGGCCGAGCGCTGGTATAACTGGAGCGACAAACGGTTACCAGCCACATAGAACTGGAAGATCGTATGACATGGCGGCAGGGCCATCTCGTTCACCTCAGCCACGTTCCAGGCCGAGACGATCATACGACGGGAGTTAGGGTTGTTCTTCAACTGATCCAGAACATACTGAATCTGGTCTATCGTTCCCCCTTTGTAATCGGGCCACGAGCGCCACTGGTGACCATACACGGGTCCCAGTTCGCCATTCTCGTCAGCCCACTCGTTCCAGATTCTTACACCGTGCTCCTGCAGGTATTTCACGTTGGTATCGCCTTTCAGGAACCACAGCAGTTCGTAGATGATACTCTTCAGATGGAGTTTCTTCGTGGTCAGCAGGGGAAACCCGTCGTCGAGGTTATATCGGCTCTGGGTACCAAAGATGCTGATGGTACCAGTGCCAGTACGGTCACTTTTCTCAGTACCTTCCGTCAGGATGCGGTTGAGGATGTCTAAATACTGTTTCATATATCTATGATTTTTATTTCTTCTGTTGGTAAGTGGGTAGTCTTGATGCGCCAGGGCTTGGGGTAGAGGTTGTTGGCACGGTTGCCGATGTTCTTCACTTCTCCCAGAGCAAAACCCTTATAGGTGACGGTCACGAATCCCTTTGGTGTGTCAGTAGGCAGCACGAGTGCTTCGCCTCGTAGATATTTCAGTGCCTCGAAATAGGGGAGATCGACCTTGGGAAAGTCGTGCACACTGGGGACAGGTCCCAAGGGCACAATGGGGCCAGGCCCCAGTGTGCCCTTTTTTCTTAATACGGCCATGAAGAGGCCTTCGCCACGGGTGAAGCCGGGGATAAAGCGATAGACGGGTGCCTCGAAACCTGCGAGCAAGGAACCCGTGATAATCCAAGAGGGTTCTGTTGGTATGGAGAGAATCTCAGCATCGTATTCCTCCATGATCCAGCGCACGTTCTCCTCGTTCTCTTTTGTATTATAGGTACACGTACTATATATGAGGATTCCCCCAGGATTCAGACACTCCCAGGCATCAGCGACGATCTCCCGTTGCAGGCGCCAGCATTTCTCCACGTTCTGCAGACTCCACTCATTGATGGCGTTGGGATCCTTACGGAACATCCCCTCACCAGAACAGGGCACGTCGCAGAGAATCACGTCGAACTTCTCCTTCTTCTTACGGAAATCGCGAGGATAGAGGTTGGTGACGCTACAGTTGTTATAGCCCCATTTCGTGATGTTCTCTTCGAGGATCTGATAGCGTAAGCGGATGGGTTCATTGCTCGTGAGTGTGCTCCCCTCAGGTAATACCGTAATGGCTGCCGTCGATTTTCCTCCAGGTGCTGCACAGAGGTCGAGCATGGCCACTGGCTCTTTGACAAATTGACGCAGTACGTGGGTGATAAACATCGACGATGCCTCCTGTACGTAGTAGCAGCCAGCATGGAAGAGGGGATCGAAGGTGAACTGAGGACGGCCAGGGAGATAGAAGCCTTCAGGGCACCAAGGGACTTGTTGCACAGAGGGGACAGTCCCTGTGTAATCCGCTTCGCTGCTCACACGAGGGACAGTCCCACTGTGCTGTGAGGTTCTCGGATTCAGACGGATGCTCGTGGGGGCATCCTCATTGAATGCCTCCAAGAAGCGGTTGAAGCGCTCTTCGCCCATCACACGCTGCGTTTCTCGTATAAAATCCTCAGGTAAATGCATATTTTGCATGCAAAATTAAAAAAAAAATGGGAAAAAACACTATCTTTGCAACTAATTTATGATTTGTTTCGTCAAACAGACAAATAAAACAAATCCGAAAGGAATAAAAAGTAAAAAGGAGTAAAGATATGAAACAGTTATTAATTGCAATCGCCATGGTGCTCACGCTCAGCATGAATGCTGACGCAGCAGCACAGAAGCATCGCCACACGCCCCGTACGGAGCAGGTGGACACCACTAAGACAAAGGATGCTATTGAAGCCTTTTCTGACACAACGGCTGTGGACGCGAACGACAGCGTCAACAAGTCAAGAGTAACAAGAACAGTTACTGTCTCTACGACAGGTATCGACGATCCGGATGGATTCTTCAACGATGTGTTCGGAAATGTTTCCGATGGACGGGTCTTCGGAGTTATCGCACTGGTTCTGGGTATCCTCTTTATCCTCTTTGTGCTCTTCCCGATCATTGTCATTAGTATGGTGGTCTATTTCATCAACAGGAACCGCAGACAGCGCTATAAGCTTGCCCAGATGGCCATGGAGAAAGGACAGCCGATCCCTGATCATATATTCAAGGAGGAAGCCAAGGAAAATAGCGACGACTACCAGAGTGGCATGCGCCAGATGTTTACAGGCATAGGTCTGGCCATTTTCCTCGGACTGATCATCGGCAAGATAGGCTTCGGCATCGGTGCCCTCGTGTTCTTCATCGGCCTTGGCAAGTGGTTTATCGCCCGTCAGGCAGGGCCTCAGGGCAATAACTCTCAATTTAATAATCCAGGTAATTTTAATAACCCTTCAAACACTCAGAACTATGACAAAGAAACTGATGCGCTCTAATGACAGAGTATGGGCAGGGGTCTGTGGCGGCATCGCCGAGTACTTGGACTTTGACCCCACAATGGTACGAGTAGCATACGCATTCCTCACCTTGTTCACATGCTTTAGTGGACTGATCTTCTACATCGTTCTTTGGATTTGTATGCCAGAAAAGAATCTCTTAGAAAAGTAAAAAGGAAAAAGAGGTGGCAGATCTGAACGATATATCTCTCGTGACGCAGGTGGCGGTGTTCCACAACAAGCGGGCTTTCGACCAGCTTGTCAGGAAGTACCAGTCACCTGTCCGTCGGTTCTTCCTGAACCAGACCTTGGGCGACGAGATGTTGAGCGACGACCTGGCACAAGATACCTTCATCAAGGCCTATGTGAACATCACGAAGTTCAAGGGCATGTCGAGTTTCTCCACCTGGCTCATGCGTATCGCCTACAACGTGTTCTACGACCATGTACGCGCCAGTCGCCCGACGGAAGATATCGACACCTCGAAGGCAGTGGCCAGCAAGACTGCATCAGGCAGTGACTCCCTGAAGATGGATATCTACGCAGCCCTGGCCCTATTGAAGCCTGACGAACGCAGCTGTATCACGATGCAACTCATCGACGGCTATCCCATCGACCAGATCAGCAAGATCACAGGGATCCCCGAAAACACGGTGAAGTCGCATCTCAAGCGAGGAAAAGAAAAAATGGCAAACTACTTAAAAGAAAATGGCTATGACAGATAAAGACGACATATTGATTGCGGATTTCTTCAAACAGGCTGCCCAGCAGCAGATTGAAGACAACGGCTTCACGGAGCGGGTGATGCAGAACCTGCCAGAGATGAAGACGAATAAAGTGCGCTGTCTCTCCAGACTGTGGACCTTCTTCTGTGTCATCGTAGGCTTAGGCCTGTTCTTCACCTTTGGTGGCATGCAACTGATGAGGGTGGCCATGACTGGTCTCCTGCAGATGGTGCTGACGGCCTTGGAGGTGTTCGTCGTGACGACACCTACCACTGAGATTCCCGTCAATCCTTGGCTGGTGCTGGTGGTGTTGGCTTTTGTAGTAATTTACCTGCCTTATCGAACAGGCCGTAAGTTGTCCTCAGTACTATAAACTCAGTGCGACGGTTTAGCTGGTTGCACTGTTCCTGCTGTTCCTCGGGGAGCGAGGTGACGTAAGTCTCTGTCAAGACGTCACCCTCCTTGAGGAACGGATATTTTTCAGCCACCTTACGTTTGATCTTCTTCGGCTTGCCCTCACCGTAGCCCCTGGGCGTCAATCGGTCTGAGGCGATGCCGTGGTCAATGAGGTAGTTCACCACACTCTCCGCCCGTCGCTGTGAGAGTCGTTCGTTATACTGGTCGGAACCCTTATAATCGGTATGAGCCGAGAGTTCGATGGTGATATTCGGATTCTCGTTCAGGAGGTTCACGAGTTCGTCGAGGGCCGTCTGTGACTCTGGGCGCAGGGTGGCCTTGTCGAAGTCGTAGAAGATATTCTCGATGAGCACGGGGGCAGAGATGTTGGCCAGTGGGAACTGCAGCACATACTCCTCCGACTTCGTGACGGGGGCCACGCGCAACTCTTCCTGATGGTTCAGGAAACCCTTGCAGGTGGCGAGGAACACATAATCCACACCAGCCTTGATCTCCTGGGTAAACGAGCCGTCGCCACGTACGCTCAGTTTCTGGTTCGTACCGTCGTTACCCACCATATATACCTGTGCTGCCGTCAGTTCGTAGCCGTCCTGTTCATACACCCAGCCCTTCACCGTTTGTACGATCTCAGGGTTAAAGAAACTGTAGATATGATCATAACCCCTGGCATCACCACGGCTGGAACAGAAGAATCCCTTGTTAAGCCTGCCCTCGAAGGTCATACCAAAGTCGTCGCCCTGCGAGTTCAGAGGGAAACCCGGGTGCTCGATGGTCTTGCCCTTGGCGATGAAGATATCCAGACCACCCATGCCCGGATGACCGTCTGATGAGAAATACAGGTCACCGTTGGGACGGAAGGTTGGGAACATCTCGTTGCCTGGCGTATTGACGGGCTCCCCTAAATTCTCAGGAGCACCTACGGAATTGTTGCTGAGCAGACGACAGCGCCAGATATCATAGCCACCCAGTCCACCTGGCATGTCACTGACGAAGTAGAGCCATTCCCCATTGGGTGATACGGCAGGATGGGCGAAACTCGACAGCGTGTCCTTGGCGATCATCACCTCCGTGGGTTTGCTCCAAGCGGCGTCGCTGCGGTTAGAAACGACGATCGTGGCATATCTGGGGTAGTCAGGATCGGTCTTGCACTGTGTCAGATACATCGTCCTGCCGTCAGGGGTAAACGAGCAGGCGCCCTCGTCGAACACAGAGTTCAGTTCTGAGTCGATGGCCTGAGGCTTGCCCCACTTCCCTTTGTCGTCTTTCTGTGACATGAAGATATCGGCGGCCATCGATCCCGTGATGCCGCTATACTCGTCGCCCTGCGCCTGGTTACGGGTGGAGGTGAAATAGAGTTGGTTGTCTTCGTCGCCCGCCAGCATGGGGGAATACTCCGCACGACGGGAGTTGAAGAGCGCCTCGCGCTTCACAGTATAGTCCGAGCCCTGTTTCTTCCACTCTGGGGCCAACTGTGCCGCCTTCAGTCCGTTTTTCGCGAGTCTGATGCCTTCGTCAGGCAGTCTCATACTGTCGATGGCAGCCTGAAAGTGCTTGGTGGCCTCCTTGTAGTTGCCGTTTCTCATGTAGAGTTGTCCGAGGTAGAGTTGCGTCAGTGAGTCGTCCTGTTTGTAGCGCAGGGCATTGTTATAGGCAGCGATGGCCTTGCTGGTGAAGTTGATGCGACGGTAGCAGTCGGCCATCTTCATGGCGCATTTGCCCTTGAAGGCCCTGTCCTTGTTCGAGGTCTGGGTGTAGGCCTTACGATATTGGGCGGCGGCATCGAAGTACTCACCGACGGCATAGAACTTATCCCCTTTCTTCAAAGCCTGATCCGCTCCACAGCCCATGAGCAGCAGGGAGAACAAGATGGAAAATATGGCGGAAGTCTTTCGCATACCTTATTAATAACGATATGCCTGGCGATTTATTGCTTCTTGGGTGATTTCAGTTTCTTCAGTTCCTCGTCGCTGAGTACGGTGACACGACGGTTCGAGGGATCAGTCATCACCTCGTGTACGATCTCCGTCACCTGAGCCTTCAGTTCGTCGATAAACTGCTGGGCGTCGTATTTCTGGTGCTCGATGTCGCGCAGTTTCTTCTCCCAGATACCCGTCAGTTCACAGCTCTTCAGCAGTTCTTCGCGTATCAGGTCGATGAGTTCGATGCCCGTCGGTGTGGCGATGAGGCGTTTGCGGTCGCGCTTGATATAGTGACGCTTGAAGAGGGTCTCGATAATCGAGGCGCGCGATGACGGACGCCCGATACCGTTCTCCTTCATGGCGGCTCGCAATGTCTCGTCCTCTACGAACTTACCAGCCGTCTCCATGGCACGGAGCAGCGAGGCCTCGTTGTAATAGGGCGGGGGTGTGGTCCATTTCTCCGTGAGCGTGGGCTTATGGTCGCCAGATTCGCCCTTTACGAAGGTAGGCAGCGTACGTTCCTCATCATCCTCTTTCTTCTGCTCATCCTCCTCGGTTTTCGGTTTCTCCAGTCCCAAAACGATTCTCCAACCTGGATCAAGGATCTCCTTACCCGTCACCTTGAACTCTACGGTCTCGTTTTCACCCTTTACCTCGCCCAATACCGTTGTCGTCGAGAACTTACAGTCGGGCAGGAACACGGCGATGAATCGTCTGGCCACGAGGTCGAACACGTTTCTCTCAGCATCAGTGAGGTTCGTGGGAATCACACCCGTGGGGATGATGGCATGGTGATCCGTCACCTTCGAGGTGTCGAACACGCGCTTGGTCTTCTTCAACGGTTTGCCACCAATGGGCTTGATGAGTTCCGCGTAGAACGGGATACCCCCGAATTTCGTCTGGAACAGCCCGTTCATGATCTGTCCGCACTTGGGATAGATATCGTCTGAGAGGTATTGCGTATCCACACGCGGATAGGTGGTGTATTTCTTCTCGTAGAGGCTCTGGATGAGGTTGAGCGTCATCTCAGCCGAGTAGGCAAACTTTCGGTTACAATCCACCTGCAGCGAGGTGAGGTCGTAGAGCATGGGCGGCTGTTCCTTGCCCTCCTTCTTCTCCACCTTCGTTACGGTGAACGGCTTGCCCTCGATGGTCTCAAAGGCCTTCTCACCCTCCTCCTTCGAGGTGAACTTCCCCTTGAACTCCGTTCGAGGTTGCTCACGCTCGGCAGCCTCCAAACCTGTTTGGGCCTGCTCTCGCTTACTCGCAACCTTGGTGGCCGTAAAGGTAATGTCGCGATACACCGTCGCCAGCACCCAGTAGGGTTCGGGCTTGAAGTTCTCGATCTCCTTCTGGCGGTTCACGATGAGGGCGAGGGTAGGGGTCTGTACTCGACCAATGGAGAGCACCTGTCGGTTCTGGCCGTATTTCAGCGTGTAGAGGCGCGTGGCGTTCATGCCTAAGAGCCAGTCGCCGATGGCGCGCGAGAGACCAGCCAGATAGAGCGGCTGGTAGTCCTGTTGGTCCTTCAGCGTGGCGAAGCCCTCGCGGATGGCTTCGTCTGTCATCGACGAGATCCACAGGCGCTTCACGGGACATTTCGCCTGGGCCTTCTGCATCACCCATCGCTGGATGAGTTCACCCTCCTGTCCAGCGTCACCGCAGTTCACGATACCGTCGGCGGCCTGCATCAGCCGTTCGATGATGGCAAACTGCTTCTTGATGCCGTTGTCTTCGATCAGTTTGATGCCGAAGCGCTGGGGGATCATGGGCAACTGCGTCAGTGCCCACGGCTTCCAGGCCTGGGTGTAGTCGCCCGGTTCCTTCAGCGTACACAGGTGTCCGAAGGTCCACGTCACCTGATAGCCGTTACCCTCCATATAGCCGTCGTGGGAGGCTGTCGCCCCGATAATACGGGCAATATCCCGTGCCACACTCGGCTTCTCTGCAATACAAACGATCATCTCCTTTTTACTATTTGGGATGCAAAGGTACGAAACTTTTTCCCAATTTCTTCCATAAATCCCAAAAATCTGACCTTCATCACTAAAAGAAACAGTGTCATAGTGTCATAGCGTCATAGACAACTTTATTTATTTCTTTTCTTCCTCGTCTTCTTATGGCTGAATAAAGCCGATGGGACGTCGTTTGTTCAAGGTGCCAATTTGGCTTCTTGAAATTCGCCTCCATGTATCTGGTCATGCCATTATCATCCATGTCATCCTCAGACGCAGGATCAAAGCCAAATTGTATCTCCATAGCGATTAATTAATCTTATCCAATAGTTCCTGACTGGTAATATCACGCATCAGAGTAAATGCAAACCATTTCTTTCCAAGATCCTTGATGCTGGCACCGATATGATATACTTCTTCGTCAATCAGCAAAAACCTATCGTGTGCTCGATTAAAGGGCTTTACTTCACTCTTTATGGTGCTATTTTTGCACCTTAAAGAAGCAACTTCTTCTTTTGTTAGTTCAAACATAAAGTCATCTGGAAAACGCTTGATGTGTGCTCTTACAGACCTTTTCAGATACTTTGTCTCTTCACCATAAAGCATAGCCAAATCGCTGTCTATCATAACCTTTTGGCCTCTTATCACATGGATAAGTTCCTCTATGTTTATCTGTTTGAGGTGCAGATTTTGCACCACAAAAGTGTCTTGACTAAGACGTTTTTCTTTTGCCTTACGCCTTTTCCCAGAATCTAAATCCTTTGAAGTCTCCATGTCCTTCATAATTTAATAATTTAGTGTTAAACCCATTGCCTGAACTCAATACCTTTTGCAGTATTTACCCTAAAGCCAACAGAAATGATGGTATCTAAATTGTAATAGGTCAGAGTTCTGTTTACCATACGATTACCTTCCTTTTGAACTGTTCGGATTTTCCGAACTGTTGCAGCCTTCTTTAGTTCACCTTGTTCATATATATTACCAAGGTGTTCACTAATATTGGCTTTACTTGATTGGAAAAGAGTCACAATTTGTTGTTGGGTCAGCCACACTGTTTCATCCTCTACCCGTACCTCCAGACGAACAGTTTCATCCGGCTGGTACATCACGATCTCACCTTTTGTTGGTTCAATGTCCTTCATAATTTCAAATTTAATTAGTTGTACAAATCTGCTGCAAAGATAGTGTTTTTCCTCGAAACCACCAAACTTTTTCTGTTATAGTTAAAATTTTAACGCTATTACACTACTTCGCTGCTTCTTTTGGTAAATTGGATTTTAGGGTAAGTGGGGTGAGGGCGTTTCTATATTTTATATATATTATAATATATATAAAATTAATAATACTATATATAGAGAGTTTTGAAGATGCGATAGAGCAAATGAAGCAGCGAAGTAGTGTAATAGTGTCATAGCGTGAAAGGGTGCAAAATAGGGGGAGGGGGCTGAGGATTAAGGAGGTTACGGCAATCTATGGGATTGCCGTAAGGAATCGAGGGGATTGCCGTAATCTCGTGATTAGGGGAAAATTAACATTTCAAACTTTTTCCCATTTCCCCATGTAATTTGCGATTTTTTTATTACTTTTGCAGCATCAACCGAATGAATAACGACATGAAGAGACTATTGACGGCCCTTGTGCTGATAATGCTGGCGGTCCACGGCCTGTGGGCGCAGGAGAGGGTGATCATACTGACAGATGTGGAGAACGAGCCCGACGATAATGAGTCGCTGGTGAGGCTGATGCTCTATACCAACGAGATCGACGTGCGTGGCATCGTCGCCACCAACTCCACCCACATGCGCGACAGGATAGCGCCAGAGACCATCTTCCAGGTGATCGATGCTTACGAGCAGGTGCGTCCCAACCTCTTACTCCATGCCAAGGGCTATCCTGAGGCTGACTATCTGCGAGCCGTCGTGAAGCGGGGCACGACGGCCTATGGTATGACGGGCGTGGGCAAGGGTCAGGAAAGTGAGGGCTCGCGCTGGATCATCAAGGAACTGGAGCGCAAGGATGAGCGTCCGCTGTGGGTCTGTGCATGGGGCGGTGTCAACGTGCTGGCGCAGGCCCTCTACGACCTGAAGGCCACGAAGTCAGCCCAAGAGTTGGAACGCCTGTTGGCGAAGTTGCGCGTCTATACCATCAGCGACCAGGATGATACGGGCATCTGGATCCGTCGTAATTTCCCCACCTTATTCTATATCGTGAGTCCTGGCGGCTATGGCAACGGCACGTGGACGGGCATCATGGAGGTGGCAGCGGGAGCCGACAATAAGCGCATCTCGAATGCCTGGCTGGCCGAGCATATCCAGCAGGATCATGGGCCGCTGGGTGCCTGTTATCCTGATGTGGCCTACGGCATGGAGGGTGACACCCCCTCGTGGCTCAACCTCATCCCCAACGGTCTGAATGCCCCTGAGCATCCCAACTGGGGAGGTTGGGGCGGCCGCTACGAACTGTATAAGCCCCGTCGTGAGGACTGCGATCCCAACGGTTTCACGGGTGGTGTACCCATCGAGGAAGAGCCGCGCGCCATCTGGACGAACGCCATCGACCACTACCGTCCCTTCCTGCCGAAGAGCCACGGCTGTGCCGTCGTGAGGGATACGGCCGAGTATGTCGGCTATACCACGACCGTCTGGCGCTGGCGCACTCATTTGCAGAACGACTTCGCCGCCCGCATGGACTGGTGCGTGAAACCATACGAGATGGCCAACCACGCCCCAGAGCCCCGTCTGGCTCATGCCAACGAGTTCACCGTGAAGTCGGGTGAGGTGTTCGTGCTCGATGCCACACCCTCCACCGACCCCGACGGCGACAACCTCTCTTATCTCTGGTACTGCTATCCCGAGGCAGGCAGTGGCCGACTGGTGGAGCCCATGGGCGCCCCCAATATCCATCGCGTTAGTGTACGTGCTCCTGAGGTGTCCAAGCCCGAGGATATCCACTTTATCCTCCAACTTACGGACAAGGGCCATCCCAGCCTCACCCGCTACCAGCGCATCGTCGTACATGTGGAATAATAAAACAGGAGATAGAATAAAAAAAGAACTCACTGAGAACCGTCCCCAGTGAGTTTCTTTCTGTCGGGATTACTGGACTCGAACCAGCGACCTCGCGCCCCCCAGACGTGTGCGCTACCAACTGCGCTAAATCCCGATCATTTTTGCTTGGCACTGACAGTGTTTTGTCGAATGCGGGTGCAAAGGTACGCACTTTTTGCGAAACCACCAAATTTTCCGCCAACTTTTTTGAAAATATGTGTTATATAATCCTGTTCACAGAGTCCTCTTCTTTGTTCGTCCTTTACTCCTCTTCGTCATCGCAATGTTCGCCGTCGGCTTCATCTTCTATCTTCTGGCTATGAGAAAACACGGGCTTCATCCCGTCCCATTTGAAGGTGTGTATGATGTGGCCTCTCGGTCCGAATTCGGTAATAATGAGTTCCTTTCCTTCCTCTGGCAAATCATAGTAGTATTTCGTGTCTTCCGTCGTTCGGAAACCATCAATAATCTGTGGCTCAGGGGTAAGGGTGTGACGCTTGGTGTCGTAGTTGTAGAAGCATACGAAATGAATGTTTGGGTAGCAGTCGGTCCCGCCAAAGTATATGCCGAGCAGTCGGTTGCCATTGGAACGCTTCCAGTAACATGCCCTCATGAATTCGTGGCGTTCGGCGTTGCCCCACCAGTTAACCTCTACAAACCCGTTCTTAGGCCTGTTGTGTACCACAATCTGATCATTGTTGTACGTGTCTCTGCCATCCACCCCTTTCTTCATGGTCCTGACGGCCGCATTGAGCATCCATGTGGGCCATTTCTGATTGAAGCAGTCAAGCATAGTGACAAGCGAGCCATTGGCTACGTCGCTCAGGGTGCTGTTTTCCCATTCTTTGGCTATTATATTCAGGTCTGTCGAACCGCTGAACATGTTTTGCCCTGCTGCTCTCGTGCATGTAATGAGTACAATGATTGCCAGTAAAAGAAACTTCTTCATAATCATGATGTTTGATGTACGCTGCAAAGATACGAACAGATTTCTAAACTTCCAAGCATTTCGCACAAAATATTCTATAACAATAACAGGAGATATTTGGAGGAAAACTTGCGCGATTAGTAAAAAAGGATTAATTATCATAATTTTGAGGGGGCTTATTTTGTCAATCCGAATATTATGCTTACTTTTGCAACCATAATTGTGTGATGAATATAAATGGAACAATATAGACTGACGGCACCCAGACGCCTGGATGCCACTATCAACCTGCCGGCTTCGAAGAGCATCTCTAACCGTGCCCTGATTATCTATGCACTCAGTGGTGGCAGTCATCTGCCCCAGAACCTCAGCGACTGCGACGATACGGAAGTGATCATCCATGCCATGCGCCACATGCCTGAGGTGATCGACATCAAGGCGGCTGGTACGGCCATGCGCTTTATGACTGCCTACCTCAGTGTGATGCGTGGTACGCACGTGATCACGGGTACCGACAGGATGAAGCACCGTCCGATAGGGGTGCTGGTGGACGCGCTGAGGAAGTTGGGAGCCGATATCGAGTATGTGGGTGAACAGGGATTTCCCCCGCTCCGTATTACGGGCAAGACGCTCGAAGGCGGACTGCTGGAGGTGCCAGGGCATATCAGTTCGCAGTATATCTCTGCCCTGCTGATGATCGGCCCGATGCTGAACGAGGGACTGACGCTGAGGCTGATGGGTGATATCATCTCGAAACCCTATATTGACCTGACGCTATGGATGATGGGCGAGTTTGGCGCTGATGCCGAATGGACCTCGGGTGACACCATCACCATCAAGCCCAAGCCCTACACGAACCGCAGCTACTTCATCGAGAACGACTGGAGTGGGGCGAGTTACTGGTATGAGATGCTGGCACTGAGCGACGACCCTGAGGCGGAAGTGAGGCTCACGGGACTGGTGGACGGCTCGAAACAGGGCGATTCCATTACGCGATACATCTTCAGTCTGCTGGGTGTGAAGACGAAGTTCGAGTCGAGAAAGGCGGGAGTGCCACAGACGGTGACCGTGAAGAAGAACGGCCGTTGCGTACCTCGTCTGGAGTACGACTTTGTGAGTTGTCCCGACTTGGCGCAGACCTTCGTGGTGACCTGTGCGGCCAAGGGGATCCCCTTCCGTTTTACAGGTCTCTCGACGCTGAAGATCAAGGAGACGGACCGTATCGCAGCGCTGAAGACGGAGATGCGGAAACTGGGTTATGTGCTCAGGGATGCCAATGACAGTGAACTGATGTGGGACGGAGAACGTTGTGAGCCGTCGCTGGAGCAGGGTATTGACACCTACGAGGATCACCGTATGGCACTGGCCTTTGCTCCCTACGTGCAGAAACAGGACGGGCTGTTGATCAATAACCCCCACGTGGTGACGAAATCGTATCCCCATTTCTGGGACGATCTGAGCCGCGCGGGATTCGGAGTGGAAAAGGTAAAATAATAAATAGGTGACTTTTGCGTTTGTATGTATAGGGATGCTGGTGGCACTGGGCGTGATTGCCCTGGTGGCCAACCGTTTCGACAAGGGTGAAGACACCATCGTTACTGGCCACGACTGTTCAACCTGCACGGCCGCTGACGAGGGGGAATGCAAGATATACTGTCTCCTGGAAGAGAAGAAAAAGAAAGCGAAGCATGACGTATAAGGGCAGACATACCGTCCACTTTTTTCTTTGCTCGATGGGTCTCATCGCGCTTCTGACTGCCTGCTCGACCAAGAAAAACACAGCCAACACGCGCTGGTGGCACTCCTTCAACGCCCGCTATAACACCTATTTTAATGGTTCTCAGGCCTTCATCGACGGTAACTTAGAGAAGGAACAGGCCCACAAAGACAATTTTACGGAGATGCTGCCCCTGTATATGGTGGGCAATAAGAACAGTCGTGAAACGGGTAAGGGTCAGTACGACCGTGCCATCGAGAAGAGTGAGAAGGCCATCCGTCTGCACAGCATCAAAGCGAAGCCCGAGTGGAACAGCAGTAAGCAGAAGACGGCCAAGGACCGTGAGTGGCTGGGGCGCAGGGAGTATAACCCCTTCCTCTGGAGAGCCTGGCTGCTGTTGGGAAAGGCACAGTTCCAGAAGGGTGCCTTCGACGAGGCTGCCGCTACCTTCTCGTATATGACGCGTCTCTATCAGACACAGCCCATGCAGAACGGACTGGCCAGGGCATGGCTCGCCAAGAGTTATACGGAACTGGGCTGGATGTATGATGCAGAGGATGTGATCCGCAATATGAGCCGTGACTCGATGGACTTCCGGGCCGTGAAGGACTGGGACTATACCTATGCCGACTTCTATATCCGTCAGGGTGACTACCAGAAGGCCGTGCCCTATCTGCAGAAGGTGATCAAGCACGAAAGGCGCAGTATGCAGAGGGCCCGTGAGTGGTATCTCATGGGACAGATTCAGACACTGCTGGGCCATCGTGACGAGGCCTACAGGGCCTACAGGAAGGTGGTGGGCTGTCATCCGCCCTACGAACTGGCGTTCAACGCCCGTATCGCCCAGACGGAGGTGATGGCCGAGGGTAACGGCAGGCAGATGATCAGTCGTCTGAAGCGCATGGCCATCGACGATAATAATGCGGAATATCTGGATCAGGTGTATTATGCCATGGGCAATATCTACCTGATGCAGAAAGACACGCTGCAGGCTATTGCTGCCTATGAGAAAGGCAACGTGAAATCCGTCAGGAATGGTATCGAGAAGGGTGTGCTGCTGTTGAAACTGGGTAATCTCTATTGGGAGCGGGAGCAGTTTAACGACGCCCAGCGCTGCTATGGAGAGGCCATCGGACTCTTGGACAGGGAGCGGCCTGACTACGAGGAACTGTCGCATCGGTCGCAGATCCTCGACGAACTGGTGCCCTATACCGATGCCATCCACCTGCAGGACTCGCTGCTGGAACTCTCGACGATGCCAGAGACGGAGCGCCTGAAGGCCATTGACAGGGTGATCGAAGCCCTGAAGAAGAAAGAAAAGGAGGAGAGAGAGGCCCAGATGATTCAGGAGGCTGAGGAGATGGAAAGGGAGCAGCAAGGGCAGGGACAGGACGTGCAGCGAGGCGACAGAAACCAGCCGTCGGTGACCCCAGCGGCACAGCAGCAGGGCAACGGACAGTGGTATTTCTATAATCCCATGGCCGTCAGTCAGGGTAAACAGACTTTCCAGCGCCAGTGGGGCAGGCGAGAGAACAAGGACAACTGGCAGCGCATCAACCAGACGGTGGTGAATATGGCTCCCCAGGAGGAACCTGACAGCTTAGCAGAATTAAGAGAATCAGCCAGACCAGCCGAACAAGCCCAAAAAGACAGTCTTGGCGAGAAGAAAGAACTCTCGCCAGCCGAGGATCCCCACCAGCGTGAATACTATCTGGCGCAGATTCCCTTCTCCGACGAGCAGAAGGCTGCTTGCCACGATATCATTAAGGACGGACTTTTCCATGCGGGTGTTATCTTCAAGGACAAACTTGACAACCTGCCCCTCAGTGAGAAAAACCTGACGCGCCTGACAGGCAACTATAGCGATTACGAGCATCTGGACGAAGCGTGGTATCACCTGTTCCTGCTCTATTCGCTTCAGGGACGGCAGCAAGAGGCTGACAACTGTCTGAGTCATCTGAAGGCCGAGCATCCTGAGAGTGAGTGGACCATCCTGCTCTCCGACCCCTATTTCAAGGAAAATGCCCGCTTCGGTGAACATATCGAGGACTCGCTCTATGCAGCCACTTACGATGCTTTCAAGTCGGATCGCCATGAGGTGGTGAGGGCTAATGCCAAGTTATCGGCAGAACGTTTCCCATTGGGAGAAAACAGGGCAAAGTTCTTGTTTATCGATGGACTGAGTCTGTTGAATGAAGGTGATGGCGATGCCTGTGTCGAGCGCCTGAAAGAAGTGGTGGAGAGATATCCTGACAGTGAGGTCGCGGGGTTGGCTGGTATGATCGTCAAGGGTGTGCAGGAAGGACGCAGGCTCCATGGCGGAAAGTTCGACATCGGTGATATATGGTCGAGGCGCGACGTTACCCTTGCGGCTGATTCGACAGGTACCATCGAACTGAGTGCGGAGCGCAATGACAACTTCATGTTTATCCTGGCCTACGAGCCCGACTCCGTGAACGAGAACCAGTTGCTGTTTGAGTTGGCACGCTATAACTTCACCAACTTCCTCGTGAGGAATTTCGACATCGTGCTCGATGAGGATAATGGGCTGCATCGGATGCGCATCAGCGGATTCCTGAACTACGACGAGGCCCTGCAGTATGCCCGTCAACTCTACGCTGACAATGCCATGGCCGACAGACTGAAGCCCTGCCACAGTCTGATTATTAGTGAGAAGAATCTGGGCCTGATCGGTTCGCGGTTCAGCTACGATGACTATCTGCAGTTCTATGAGGAAACCTTCGTGCCTATGGAGGTGAGCAAAGAACAGTTGCTGACGGAGCCAAGCGACGTGGAGGCACCTGATATAGAAGACTTCGGCTCCTCTGAGGGTGAGTCTCAGCAGGAGGGTACGGAAGAGGACGACGACCTGTTCCCTGCGCAGAAACAGCAGCCGAAGGTGCAGGACTTTGATTTTGGAGATGACTTCTGGTAATCATTAAAGATTAAACATTAAATATTAAATATGACCAACGGACTGTTATTGTGGGTGGATGATGAGATCGAGCAGCTGAAGGCGCACATCATGTTCCTGGAAAAGAAGGGCTATGAGGTGGTGACTGTCAGCAACGGCACCGATGCCATCGATCAGTGTAAGGAGCGTAGTTTCGACCTTGTGCTGCTCGACGAACAGATGCCTGGTCTGAGCGGACTGGAAACCCTTCAGAAGATGAAGGAACTGCAGCCGTCGCTCCCAGTGGTGATGGTGACTAAGAGTGAGGAGGAGAACATCATGGAACAGGCCATCGGCCAGAAGATCGCCGACTACCTCATCAAACCCGTCAATCCTAACCAGATCCTGCTGGCGCTAAAGAAGAACATCCACCGTCGTGAGATCGAGACGGAGGTGACGCAGAACCAGTATCAACAGAGTTTCCAGCAGATTGCCATGCAGATCCTCGACTGTCGCACGTGGAGAGACTGGGCCGATGTCTATAAGCGCCTCGTGCACTGGGAACTGGAGTTGAGCGCCACGGACAGCAGTATGACAGAGATGCTCCGCATGCAGAAGGAAGACGCGAATAACGGCTTTGCCAAGTTCGTCAGGAAGAACTACCTGGACTGGGTGAATGACTTAGAGGCCCACAAGATGGAGACTGACAGTGGGCGCCCGATGCTCTCACCAGAAATCTTCAAGCGCAAGGTGTTCCCTCTGCTCAGCGAGGGCAGGAAAGTGTGCCTTGTGGTGCTCGATAACTTCCGTTACGACCAATGGCGCATGCTCGCTCATGAGATCAGTGAGCAATTTGATATCGATGAAGACCTGTACTACAGCATCCTGCCTACGGCCACGCAGTATGCGCGCAATGCCATCTTCAGTGGACTGATGCCTAATAAGATCGCCCAGATGTTCCCCGACCTCTGGGTGGATGAGGACGAAGAGGAAGGGAAGAACCTGAACGAGGCCCCGCTCATCCAGACGCAGTTGGAGCGCTATCGCAGGAAGAATACCTTCTCATATCATAAGGTGAATAATTCTGCGGATGCCGACAGGCTCATGTCGCAGTTTGGCTCATTGGCCCACAATGACCTGAACGTGGTTGTCTTCAACTTCATCGATATGCTCAGTCATGCCCGTACGGAGTCGAAGATGGTGAGGGAACTGGCTAACAATGAGAGTGCCTATCGCTCAATCACCCTTTCCTGGTTCCGTCATTCTGTGATCTCAGACTTCTTCAAACAGATGGCTCAGACCGACACGGCCATCATCGTCACCACCGATCATGGCAGTATCCGTTGCACCCAACCCGTGAAGATTGTCGGTGACAGGAATACGAACACGAACCTGCGCTATAAGTTGGGTAAGAACCTGAGTTACGACGACAAGAGTCTTTTCGTGATCAAGGAACCGCAGAAGGCGCAGTTGCCTGCTCCTAATCTCTCCACCAGTTATGTGTTTGCCACAGGCGACTCGTTCTTCGCCTATCCCAACAACTATAATTATTATGTATCGTACTATCGTGACACCTTCCAGCATGGTGGTATCTCGATGGAGGAGATGATCGTGCCCCTGATCACGCTGAAAGGAAAGAAAAGGTAAGAAAGTGAAAGATTATGGAAATTAGAATTGAGAAATTAGAACATATCCGTGAAGCCGCCCGACAGTTTATTGCAGAGATGGGCGACCGCAAGGTCTTTGCCTTTTACGGTAGTATGGGAGCGGGAAAGACCACATTTGTGAAAGCTGTCTGTGAGGAACTGGGTGTGGAGGATGTTATCACGTCGCCCACCTTCGCCATCATCAACGAGTACTATGCGGAGGCGCAGGATCTGACGATCTATCATTTCGACTTCTACCGTATCAAGAAACTGGAAGAAGTCTATGACATGGGTTATGAGGATTATTTCTACAGTGGCGCCCTCTGCTTCATAGAGTGGCCGGAACTGATAGAGGACCTGTTGCCCGAGGAAGCCGTGAAGGTGAGTATCACAGAAAAAGAGGACGGCTCGAGAGCCATCCTCTTCTAAAGGTTCTGTTCCTGGAAATCCAGGTCTGCCTGAACGATGAAGAACACTTCCTCTGGATTATAGGAGGAACTGAATCCTTCTTCCTTGGCTTTCTTACAGACGTATTCGGCGACGGCCTCCAGGTCGATGTCGATTTCCTCTTCATTGCTCTCCAGAATGCCGCTCGTGTAGTAGTAATCGACAATGAGATCCATCATATAGAGGATATCCTTGTCGCTGTAGTACTTCTTGAGATCCGTCGGCAGTTGGGTACGGATATAGGCCAGTTCCCGTCTGTTCTCCTCTTCGTCCAGACGGATTTCCTCGTCAATGTTTGCCATCTTAGAGCAGGGCTTTGAATTTCTCGTCTAATTTGGCCTTGGGCTGAGCACCAATCAGTTTGTCAACCACCTCACCATTCTTGAAGAACAGGATGGTAGGGATGTTGCGGATACCAAACTCTGCTGCCAGGTCTTCATTCTCCTCGACATCGCACTTGCCAACGACGATCTTGCCGTCGTATTCATTGGCCAGATCAGAGATAATGGGAGCCACCAGACGGCAAGGACCGCACCAGGTTGCCCAGAAGTCAATAACAAAAGGCTGGTTACCTGCCTTCAAGCTTTCATAATTCTCTTTTGTGATCGTTAATTCCATTGTCTTGTTATTTTTGGTGAATACTATGATAATTTCTTTCTTGCAAATTGTATGCCATTAATTGATTTGGTAATCCAACATCTCGTGATTCTCGATGTAGTCGATCAGCGTATGCCGTACATCCACGCCCTCGTTCTTGCTACGGAGCAGGACGTGGTTCTTGCCTTGTGAGTCGCGCAGTTGGAAGAACAACTTCGTCTTGCCAGGATGGCTGCTGATGATCTCACTGAGGTCTTCCACGATCTGGTCATCGAGCATATCCGTCACGAGGGAGATGGTGATACGATCTATGGCTTTCTCCTTGACAGCCTGCAGATATTCCACATTCTGCACCTTCAACTCCATTTGGTTGCTGTTTTGGAAGCGTGGCTGTAGTCTGGCTGTGACATAGACGGATGCTCCCTCCGTGAACATACCGTTCCATTGTCCCCAGTCCCTGCCGAACAGGGCCAGTTCGCCACTGCCCTCGAAGTCTTCGATGGTGATGAAGCCGCAGGGTTCACCGCTCTTCGTAAACTTCTGACGGACACCAGTCACAATACCGCCTAACACGATATCTTCACGTCCATTGAGTTTTGTCATGTCTGCCAAATCGGCACACTTGGTGTTACACAGGTTGTCGAGGATAATCTTGTATTCGTCCAGCGGGTGGGCGGAGAGGTAGATGCCCACCAGCTCGCGCTCTTTGTTCAGACGCTCGATGTCGCTCCAGCGGTCATCAGACTTTGGGATAGGCGGTGTGGCGATCTCGATCTCGTCGAAGCCGCCAAACAGGGAGTTCTGCGACTGGGCCTTCTCCTGCTGGAAGAGCTGTCCGTAGCGCACAAGGGTGTCGAGGAACATTTCTCCCTTGGCATTGGTGGCGAAGTAGTTCTCACGGCGTATGCCGAAACTGTCGAAACCACCGCTGAGTGCCAGACTCTCAAAGGCCTTGCGGTTGACAGAGGCAAAATTGATGCGCTGGGCAAAGTCGTAGATATCCTTATAGGGACCGTTCTTCTCGCGTTCGTCGATGATGGCCAGGGCTGCTGAGTCGCCCATACCCTTGATGGCGCCGAGTCCGAAACGGATATCACCGTGATGGTTCACACCGAACTTCTCGTATGACTCGTTGACATCAGGCCCCAGCGTGTTAATCTTCATGGCTTTGCACTCATCCATGAGTTTCGTGATCTCCGTGATCTGGTCACGGCGGCGGCTCATGATAGCAGCCATAAACTCCGCAGGGTAGTTGGCCTTCAGGTAGGCTGTCTGGTAGGCCACCCACGAGTAGCAGGCAGCGTGCGACTTGTTGAAGGCGTAAGAGGCGAAAGCCTCCCAGTCGGCCCAGATCTTCTCGAGGATCTTCGGATCGTGGCCGTTCTTCTTGCCGCCCTCGATGAATTTCGGCTTCATGGCATCGACAATATCCTTCTTTTTCTTACCCATGGCCTTACGGAGGGCATCGCTCTCACCACGGGTGAAGTCGGCCAACAGGCGTGAGAGCAACATCACTTGCTCCTGATAGACGGTGATGCCATAGGTATCCTTCAGATATTTCTCCATGATGGGGATATCGTAGGTGATAGGCTCGTCGCCATGCTTACGACGGATAAACTGGGGGATATAACCCATAGGTCCAGGACGGTAGAGGGCATTCATGGCAATGAGGTCCTCGAACACGGTGGGTTTCAGTTCACGCAAGTATTTCTGCATGCCGTTCGACTCAAACTGGAAGGTGCCGACAGTACGGCCTTGCTGGTAGAGTTCGTAGGTCTTGGGATCGTCGATGGGGATGGTATCAAGATCTATATCAATGCCACGTGTGCGCTTGATATTGGCACAGGCCTCCTTCAACTCCGAGAGTGTCTTCAAACCAAGGAAGTCCATCTTGATGAGGCCCGTCGATTCGATGACATGGCCGTCGTACTGGGTGCAATTGGTCTTGGTGCCCTTGAAATCGGGGTCGTCAGCCGTTGAGACGGGTACGTGGTCGGAAATCGGGTCGCGACAGATGATGAAACCACAGGCATGGATACCCGTGCCACGCACCGTACCTTCCAACATCTTGGCATATTTAATGGTGTTGGCCAGAGCGGGATCATTGGAAGACTCGGCATCGCGCAATTCTGGCACATATTTGATGGCATTGGGCAGGTTCATCTTCGTAGCTTTGCCATCAGGTCCGTCAGGCAGACGGTCGGGGATAGCCTTGCACAAGGCGTTGGAAACGGGGATAGGCACCTTCTCCACGCGGGCAACATCTTTTAAAGAGTTTTTCGTCGCCATCGTGGCGTAGGTGATGATATGGGCACAGTTCTCGTGGCCGTATTTGTCTTCCACCCATTTCAGCACCTTGCCTCGGCCATCATCGTCGAAGTCGGTATCGATATCGGGTAGTGAGATACGATCCGGGTTGAGAAAACGCTCAAACAGTAGGTCGTACTTCAGCGGGTCGATCTTCGTGATACCCAGGCAGTAGGCCACCACAGAACCTGCTGCTGAGCCACGGCCAGGACCTACCATCACGTCGAGTTCGTCGCGGGCGGAATTGATGAAGTCCTGTACGATGAGGAAGTAGCCTGGGAATCCCATCGTCTTCATGATATGCAGTTCGAACTTTACACGCTCCTCCACATCGGCAGGAATCGGGTCGCCATAGCGCTTCTTAGCGCCTTTGTAGGCCAGTTCCGCCAGATAGTCGGCCTCGAACTTGATACGATACAGCTTGTCGTAGCCACCCAACTTTTTGATTTTCTTCTCACCTTCTTCTGGCGATAGTTGATTTTCTCCGTTCTCGTCGCTGGTGAACTCGTCGTAGAGCTGTTGCTCCGTGAACTTTTGTCGCCATTCCTCCTCTGTACCAAAGCTCTCTGGGATGGGGAAGAAGGGCATGATGGGGTCGTTGTCCAGACTGTAGGTCTCCACCTTATTTAATATCTCCACGGTGTTGGCCATCGCCTCTGGTACATCACTGAAGATATCGTTCATCTCCTGCTTGGTCTTGAACCACTCCTGTTTGGAGTAGAGCATACGCGTGGGGTCATCCAGGTCCTTACCCGTGGAGAGGCAGAGTAGATGGTCGTGGGCCTCGGCGTTCTCCTTATCCACGAAATGGGCATCGTTGGTGCAGACCAGTTTGATGTCATATTCCTTGGCCAGTTCGATGAGCACCTTGTTGGCCTGCTGCTGCAAGGGGAAGGTCTCACGGTTGGCACGGACGGAAGGATCTGTCACCTCATGGCGCTGGAGTTCCAGATAGTAATCATCGCCCCAAAGGCGCTTGTGCCACTCGATGGCCTCGCGGGCGCCCTTGATGTCGCCTTGCAGGATCTTCGCTGGTACCTCTCCGGCGATACAGGCAGAACAGACAATCAGGTCCTCGTGGTATTTCTCCAGTTCCTTACGGTCTGTACGAGGGCGGTTATAGAATCCGTCTACCCAGGAATTACTCACAAGTTTGATCAGGTTCTTATAGCCGTTCAGGTTCTTGGCCAGCACGATAAGGTGGTAGCCGCCCAGGTCTTCCTTGCTTTCCTTCAGGTACATGTCACCGCGACGGGCCACATACATCTCACAGCCGAAGATCGGCTTGAAAGGCTCCAGTCCGTCCTTCTTACGCTGTTTGTTTACGCCGTTGCAGATGTCATGAAATTCCTTAATGCCGAACATGTCACCGTGATCTGTGATGGCCATACCCTTCATGCCGTCGGCAACGGCCTTATCGACAAGCTTCTTGATGCTCGATTGTCCGTCGAGGATTGAGTAATATGTATGTACGTGCAGATGTACGAAATCTTCCATCTTTTATGTTGTATCTTCTGTTTTTAAGCCCCAAAGATACGCCTAAATCTTGGAAATACCAAAAGAAAAACGTGAAAAGTTTGTAACTTACGTGAAAAATATGTACCTTTGCAGACGAATAACGAAACAATCATACGATCCGATGGGAGAGAGAATCAAGAAACTGAAGAAAATCAGGATTCACCGTGAGGGCACTACCGAACTACTCTATAGTGCCATCCTCATCTTTATTATATCTGTAGGGCTTTGGTATTTGCTGATGGCACTCAACCCGCTTGTCTGCCATATTGTGATGCCATTAGTCTGTGGTATCTTGCTGGCAGCCTGGCTGATAGCGCTTAATTTTTATCGTTGTCCTATCCGCTATTTCAATGGAGATACGGAGAAACTGGTCGTTGCCCCTGCCGACGGGAAGATCGTTGTGGTAGAGGAAGCTGAAGAGAACGAGTATTTCCATGATAAGCGACTGATGATTTCTATCTTCATGAGCCCGTGGAACGTGCATGCCAACTGGTTCCCTGTAGATGGAAAGGTGAAGTTCGTACACCACCAGGATGGTAACTACCATAAGGCATGGTTGCCGAAAGCCAGTGAAGAGAATGAACATGCTGATATCATGATCACGACGCCTGATGGTCAGGAAGTGTTGGTCCGTCAGATCGCAGGTGCGCTGGCGCGTCGTATTGTCACTTACGCCAAGGAGGGTGAGGAGTGCTATATCGACGAGCATATGGGCTTTATCAAGTTAGGTTCGCGCGTGGATGTGTTCCTGCCGCTGACTGCCAAGGCTACCGTTACCATGGGTCAACCCACCACAGGTGATCAGACAGTCATAGCCAAGATGAAATAAGAACGATGAGTATCAAGAAGCATATTCCCAATACGATTACCTGTTGCAACCTTATTTCGGGCTGCATAGCTACTTATTACGCTTTTCAGGCTGCCTTCGAGTTGGCTTTGCTCTTCATCGTGATTGGTGCCGTGTTTGACTTCTTTGATGGGATGGTGGCCCGTATGCTGCATGTGTCGTCGCCCATCGGTAAGGAGTTGGACTCTCTGGCTGATGACATCACTTTTGGTTTTGCACCTTCCGCTATCGTGTTTGAATATCTTAGGCCCGAAACCGAACTGCTACCGTTTATCGTTTTCATCATGGCAGCATTCTCTGCCCTTCGACTGGCGAAGTTTAATCTCGACGAGCGGCAAGCCTTGGGATTTATAGGGCTGCCGACACCTGCCAACGCGCTGTTCTGGGGGGCGCTCATCACTGGTGCAGGCGAATGGATGAAATCGGCACCGTTTATCGGTCCCAACCTCTCCCTGGTTATTCTGGCTGGCGTGTTCGTCAGTTGTTGGCTACTGATTGCCGAGATCCCCATGTTTGCACTGAAGTTCAAGTATTGGGGATGGAAGGGCAACGAGATCAAATACCTCTTTATCCTCTCCTGTGTCCCCTTGCTCCTCTTGTTGGGCATCACGGGTTTTGCAGCTATCATTGCATGGTACATTATCCTTTCCGTAGCAACAACTAAGAAAACAATTTAAAGCCTTTTCAGAGATGAAGACAATTTTCGCCGCCATCATTTTCGGTCTTATCATCATTGCCATTCTCGTTATGGTAGTGATTAACTTTACTTATAAGGGAGTCAGAAAGCTCAGGGAAGAAGTGGAAGACAGTTACTACCGTAGTCAGAAACGGAAAGAGCAGAAGGAGAAAAATCCGTTTGGCGACGACTACTTCAAGAGTGCTTCAACCACCAAGTCCAAGCCGAAGACCAAAACTAAGAGCGATAAACAGGAATATACCCAGGAGCGTCCCCAGGAACGTCCTCAGACGAAGGCGGAAGAAAAGACTGCCCGCAGTCAGACTGCGAGCAGTAGTGTAACCATCATTGATGACCGTGATGTCGAAGATAAACGTAAGATTTTCGACCACTCTGATGGTGAATACGTAGAGTTTGAAGAAGTCTAGTTGTGTACGAGTGTGCCGATTGGCTCACCGTCCATCACTTTCTTCAGATTACCCAAAATATCCATATTGAATACATAGATAGGCAGGTTGTTGTCCTGACACATACAGATGGCTGTCAGGTCCATCACTTTCAGACCCCGTGCCAGTACCTCCTTATAGGTAATCTCGTTGAACTTCGTGGCTGTGGGATCCTTCTCAGGATCTGCCGTATAGACACCATCCACACGGGTGCCCTTCAGCATGACATCGGCCTCGATCTCAATGCCTCTTAATGACGAACCAGTATCTGTGGTGAAGTAAGGAGAGCCCGTACCTGCCGAGAAGATACAGACATGGCCTGCTTCCATCGCCTCGATAGCCTTCCACTTGGTGTAGAACTCGCCGATGGGCTCCATACGGATAGCCGTCAGTACCTTGTTTTTCACACCTACAGCACCCAGCGCACTGCTCAGTGCCAGCGAGTTGATCACAGTGGCACACATGCCCATCTGGTCGCCCTTTACACGGTCGAAGCCTTTCTGGGAACCTGAGAGTCCGCGGAAGATGTTACCACCACCGATGACGATGCCAATCTGAACACCCATCTCACTGACTTCCTTGATCTGCTTAGCATAGTCGCTCAGACGCTCAGGGTCGATGCCGTAGCCCTGCTTGCCCATCAGACTCTCGCCCGAGAGTTTCAAAAGAATTCTTTTAAATCTTGCCATATACCTTTTATTAATAATATAAGAAACTTCCTTGAATGCATAGATACGTGCCGTCCCCTCCGTGTCGAGCAGTACCAGATGGCCGTCGTTGAGCACATTTAGTACCTTTGCTTGGAACCGTCCCTTGGCATCCTCGTATTCGTAAAAGCCATCCTTGCGATACAAGAGACTGCGATATTTAGTGGAAACCGTCTCAGCCTCGCAAAGGAATGTCTCTTTGAACCGTTGGAGGAATTCGTTGAGTAGGGTCTCGCGATTGATCTCACGTCCTAAGATCTGACGGAGCGATACGGGATTGGGAGCATCGCTCAGGAACACCTCCTGGTTCACGTTGATGCCGATACCGATAATACTGTCCTTGAAGGTACTTCCCTGCAGACGGTTTTCTATAAGAATGCCACAGAGTTTCCTGTCACCGTAGTAGATGTCATTCGGCCATTTGATCCGCAAAGGCTCTCTGGACTCCAACGGCTTGAGATATGGTTCCAGTGTCTCACAGAGTGCCACGGATACAATCTCAGAAATCAGGAACTGTCTGCTGGCAGGAATTTCCGTAGGGTGGATCAATACGGAGAACGTCAGGTTCTTGCCGCGCTCACTCTCCCAAGAGTTCGTGCCGCAGCCCTTGCCCGCCGTCTGATACTCCGCCACGACGCAGAGCTCAGAGGGGACGGTTCTGGGTGAGTCCTTGAGCGAGGACTCACCCAGAACCGTCCCCTCTGAGCTCCTCAGCCAGTGGTTTGTGGAATCTGTTTCGTCGATATGAATAACCTTAAAATCCATAATCCGTTTGCAAAGTTACAAAAGTTTTTGTAATTTTGCAACATGATTGAGCAAGAACAACAAAAAAAAGATGAGCGCTATATGCAGATGGCCCTTGAGGAGGCTCGTATAGCGTATGAGGCAGGTGAGATTCCCATTGGTGCCGTCGTGGTGTGTAAGGACCGTGTCATTTCCCGTGCCCATAACCTGACAGAAACACTTTGTGACGTGACGGCCCATGCGGAGATGCAGGCGATTACGGCTGCCGCCAATACGTTAGGTGGAAAATATCTGACGGACTGCACGCTTTACGTCACCGTCGAACCCTGTGCGATGTGTGCGGGAGCCATCGGTTGGGCACAGATCCCCCGTATTGTCTATGGCGCGGTTGATGAGAAACGCGGCTATCACGAGTATGCACCAAGGGCTATGCATCCCAAAACAGTAGCCATCGGTGGCGTACTTGAGGAAGAGTGCCGTCTGTTGATGGTGGATTTCTTCAAGTCAAGGCGTTGATATCCCTTCCTGTCTGATCCATGTGGAATCCAGGGCCATGAAGTTCTTTTTCTCGTCATAGATGCCCAGGGTGAACTTGGTAGAACGTGCCTCAGAAGTCTCATTGGGCAGGACAGTGATTGGTTTGACCTTTCCGCTCCACTCCTCTGCACGCGTTTTCTCTTCGGTATCCGCCATGAAGCACCAGTTGAGTTTGTAGTAGGAGATATACAGTGTTCCTTTCTCTACGTTAGTCGAAAAGGTTATGTCAACGTCTCTGCCTTCAGGTCCCACCACGTATTCACAGGAATCGAAGAAGGCGAAGTCATCCCGCTGCACAATCTGTACCGTCTTGCTTTTTCCGTCTGAGGTAATGATCACCTGAGCCCTCCGAAGTTGTTTTGTGCGATTTTGTCCTGTTGTGCGTACGGTAATCCCGTTCCGTCCGCCCTCACCTGACTCTGGCGAAATCTCCAGCCAGTTCTCAGAAGTCCTGGCCGTCCACTTCCCGCCGGCATTAAACATGATGTCTGCCGTCTGATCAGCCACGACGTGAAGGGTATCTACCTCCTCCGTAATCAGATAGACCCCGCCCACCTCATCGGCGATGCAGCTGATAAAAAGGAATACGGTGAGAGTCAACGCAAAAAAGAGGCTTGCGGCCTCTTTTACCGTGATCCGTTTGGGGCTCGAACCCAAGACCCCAACATTAAAAGTGTTGTGCTCTACCGACTGAGCTAACGGATCAACCTTATTGCTTATTTTTGAAAGCGGGTGCAAAGGTACAATGTTTTTTTGAATTAGCCAAATTTATTCGGAGGATTTTTCCTTGGGCGGTTCATTTTCACCCTCTTTCGTTACGTATCGCTGGTAGTAGGCGATCAATAATGTGGTAGCAGGCAGGGCGATGATCAGTCCGATGAACCCTAACAGGGCTCCCCATACGGAGAGGCTTAGCAACAGGATGGCGGGGTTCAGGCCCATGGCCTTGCCCATAACTTTGGGCGTGACAATCATGTCACAAATCAACTGTACGATGATGAACACGGCGAGTGCCATGGCGAGGATGATCCAGAAGTTCTGACCCGTATCGGCCGACTTCAGCAGGGCCAACAGTACGGTAGGAATCAGGGCGAAGGTGTGCAGGTAGGGCACGAGGTCCATGATACCGATCATGATGCCGAGGCCAATGGCCATGGGGAAGTCGATGATGGTGAAGCCGATGCAGAAGAGCACACCCATGATCAGCGCCACCAGCCCCTGGCCACGAATGTAGTTGTTGAGTTCGCGTTCCACGTCGCCCATCAGTTCTTCCCAGAAGGGCCGCACCTTCTTAGGGAAGATGCGGATCCAGTTGTCCGTCAGATACTCGTAGTCGAGCAGGATGAAGAACATATATAATAAGGTGATGAACGAGGCGACGATGCTGACAATGACACTGTAGGTCTGTCCCACCATACTGAAGATACCTGGCATAATGGTCTTGATGCCGTCGGTGAAAGTGTCGCTGCGGAAGAAGTTACCGATCTCCTCCTGATTCTCGAGCCACCATTGGGTGATGGCTGCAGGGATACTCTTGATATGGGCCGACTTGTGGATATAGTCGGCAGCCAACTGTCCCAACTTCTCGAACTGCTCGATCATCGGCGGGATGATGAGATACACGATGCCACTGATCACGGCGATCACCACGATAAGTGTCAGAATGATGCTCAGTGCCCTGGGCAGGTGCATGTGCCGCTCTACGAACTTCACAATCGGGTAGAGCAGATAGGCGAAGAACCAGGCGATGAAGAATGGCAGCAGCACGCTACTGAGGTAGTTGACGAGCAGGAGGATGCCGAGTACGAGTAGTCCGACTCCTACCCACCGTACGAGACGGTCAAGGGTGATGGTTTCTCTTGTCATTTTCTTCTTGTATAGCTTTTTGATAACATTCTCTACATAGTGGCTCATATTCCTGTGTCTCACCCAGGAGGACGCGCTGGGAGCCTTCGACAGTGCGGTGGCTGACGTAGGCGAGGCTGCCGCACCGTACACAGATGGCATGAACCTTCGTCACGTCGTCAGCGATGGCACACAGGGCAGGCATCGGTCCGAAGGGTACGCCCTTGTAGTCCATGTCGAGCCCTGCCACAATGACGCGGACACCCCGGTTGGCGAGCTCGTTGCATACGTCGGGCAGTCCCATGTCGAAGAATTGTGCCTCGTCGATGCCGACGACATCGCAGTCGGAGGAGAGCAGCAGGATACTTGCCGATGAGTCGATGGGTGTAGAGAGGATATGGCTCTTGTCATGGCTGACCACCTCTTCCTCGGAATATCTGACATCAATGGCGGGCTTGAAGATCTCCACCTTCTGCTTGGCGAACTGCGCACGGCGCAGACGGCGGATCAGTTCCTCCGTCTTACCTGAGAACATCGACCCGCAAACGACCTCTATTCTTCCCGAGCGATGCATCTCGCCTGTGATATTTCCTGTCATTTGGCGACAAAATTACCAAATCCTTTTAAAAATTGCAAAGATTTTACCGCTTTTTTTGTGTATTCTGATTATTTGCGCTAAATTTGTCGCCGAAATGGGCATATTGTATATTGTTCCAACCCCAGTAGGCAATATGGAAGACATGACCTTCCGTGCCGTTCGTATCCTGAAGGAAGTGGATCTCGTGCTGGCGGAAGATACCCGGACATCGGGCATCCTGCTGAAACATTTCGAGATTAAGAACTCCCTGATGTCGCACCATAAGTTTAATGAGCACGGCACGTCGGCTGGCATCGTCGGCCGTCTGTTGGCAGGTGAGAATGTGGCACTGATCAGTGATGCGGGCACACCGGGCATCAGCGATCCTGGATTCTTCCTGGTGCGCGAGGCCGTGAGGGCGGGGGTAGAGGTGCAGTGTCTGCCTGGGGCAACGGCCTTCGTGCCGGCACTGGTGTCAAGTGGCTTGCCCTGTGACCGTTTTGCCTTTGAAGGTTTTCTGCCCCAGAAGAAAGGCCGTCAGACGAAACTGGAGTCGCTGAAAGATGAGGAGCGCACGATGATCTTCTACGAGTCGCCCTATCGACTGGTGAAGACGCTGGAGCAGTTTGCCGAGGCCTACGGCGGCGATCGCCAGGTAAGTGTCTGCCGAGAGATCTCGAAAGTCCACGAGGAGAGCGTCCGTGGTACGCTCGGTGAGGTAATCGTCCATTTCAAGGAGAAAGAGCCGAAGGGTGAGATTGTTATCATCCTGGCCGGGAGGGGGAAAGATGTGAAAAGTGAAGATATAAAAGCGATGAATAATTAAAAAAAACATTGAATTATGAAAAAACTAATTTTTGTTGCTGCCAGTGTATTGGCAATCGTAAGTTGTAACAGTGATGCTGTGAAGAAAGCCGAACTAGCCGCCACACAGCAGCGTGACTCTCTTGAACAGATTATTGCCCAGAAGGACAATGAGATCAACGACATGATGACCACCCTGAGTGATATCGAGGAAGGCTTCCGCGAGATTACTGAGGCCCAGAACCGCGTGACGCTCGCCAAACAGGGCGAGGGTACGAACACCCGTCAGCGCATCACGGAGAACATGCAGTTCATCCAGTCTGCCATGAAGCAGAATAAGGAACTTATCAACAAACTGAAGCAGCAGGTACGTGAGGGCACTGTGAAGGGTGACCAACTGAAGAAGATCATCGACAACCTGACCCAGCAGATGGAGACAAAGGACAAGCAGATCCAGGCACTCCGTGAGGAACTCGACAAGAAGGACATCCACATCGCTGAACTTGACGAGGAAGTGGCTAACCTGAACACGAACGTCAGTTCGCTGAAGGAAGAGAATACCCAGAAGAGTGAGACCATCTCTACTCAGGATAAGGCCCTGAATTCGGCATGGTTTGTCTTCGGCACGAAGAAGGAACTGAAAGAGCAGAACATCCTCGACGCCGGTGAAGTGCTGCGCTCTAACTTCAACAAGGAGTACTTCACGAAGATTGATATCCGTATTGACAAGGAGATCAAGCTCTACAGCAAGTCGGCCGAGATCCTGACGAGTCATCCCGCCAGCTCATACTCACTGCAGCGTGATGCCAACAAGCAGTACGTGCTCCGCATTAACGACCCGCAGGCCTTCTGGTCAACGAGCAAGTATCTGGTCGTCCAGGTGAAATAAGATAAAGAAAATAAGGTATAGAAAAAGCCCTGCCAATCGGCAGGGCTTTTTCTATTTAGCAGCTCAAAATGCTATTTCCACCAGGTATCGGGCACTTCCTTGCGCTCCCTCATCCATTTGGTCTTATCATCTACGGCGATCATCTTGGGTGCATCGCCTTCTTTCGGGAATACGATGGTCAGTACTTGGCCACTATTGCCTCGCGTTTCAACGCTCACTTTGACGTTGTTTGTTGTGGCATTCCATGTTGTCAGTTCAAAGCTGTCAAGCACCTTATTGAAATTGATGGCACCGTCTCTACCTGTGTTCAGCATTTGCGTTTTGTCAAAATGATCGCTCTTTGTCCACATTGCTTTGTCATTGATATACAGCGTAAAGTCGAGGATACCTCCTACAGCACGGATCACGCATAACTGAGGCATGGTGGTCCGCTCGATTTTATAAGGATCTGTGGCTGTAAGGCTCTCATAATAATACTTCACCTTCGTGCGGTTCGACAAGTCCACCACCACATCGTTGAAGTCGAAGTCGTCGTCATCACCCAAGTCCTCCATCATATAGCGCTTCGTGGTTGATTCGACAAATTCATCAACGCGCTTTGTCGGGGGCACAGGGTTGCCGTAGACCATAAACACCAGGTCCTCGTAATCCCTGTCGCTGCTGTTCAGCATATCCTCACAACCGATGATGGTCACCTCGTTGCCCTCTTCCAGGTTCTTGGGCTTCGTGCAGCCTTGCAAGTCGAGCATGTACTGATTCAGCGATGTAGTCTCGTAAGGCTGATATTGCGGGTTAAACGGATCATCTAAATACTTCAGGTATTTATTATAACCATCATTACTGCCGTCGGCCCACACCTTCAGGTAGAAATACATGGTGGCATCGGCAGGCAGATTGGCGTATGTAAAGGTCGGAGCCATCACTTCTAATGCACCGTCGGATCTCTGCATGCCCTGTATGCCTGTGCCGGCATCTTTCCAAGGCAATTCGGGATCGGCAGGCTTTCTGTACTTGAAGTTCTCACCTTTCGACCATACCAGCTCTTCGCCCACACCTTCAACGTGCATCCACAACTGCCAGTAGTATCTGGCATAACCCTGGAAAACAGGTACGATGGTAAACGGATTGGGTTTCACAGTCATCGTGAAACCTCTACCTTTGACGGTGTTGTTCTGGCCCTTAGGCAGGTTATTAAGCACCCACTGCTCCACGTCCTTATCTACCAACATCGAACCGACGGTACGATTGAAGTTAGCCTCAGTACGTGTCAGCGCACGAGCATCACTGTTCTCAGAGTTCAGGGTAACCACGGGATACATGTTAGCGAAATCCCAGGTTTGGTTAGGGTCAATCTCGCCATACTTCTTCACGAAGTTGGCGGCAAATCCGTTCATTTGTTTTTCAACAACTGCTTCACTGTCGAAAGCATCGCGCGAACATGATGTCATGGCCATACCCATGATGGCCAAGCATACTGTCAGAAATAAACACTTTTTTGTCATGTAATTTGAAGATTATAATGTAAAGTTTACAAGATGTCTACTTTCAGTTTCTTGCAAAAATAAGGTAATATCTTCTAATTTCCAATTAATTTTAGTTAAAAAACAAAAATTTGCAAGAATTCATAATGGAAATGAGGCAATTCGACAAATAAAAAATAATATACGCAGAAAAATCCGTCAGCCATGAAGAATAATTCTTCTCCACCTTGCTGTTTCTTTTGTCGATTATTTTTCTCGATTCTAGGGCAAAACGATCCCGCGCTCAGGCCAAAGAGGAACTCGATAATACCTCCATGTCCGAGACCGAGAAGCGCATCCTGCAGGAGTTGATGGATGATATAAGAAGGTGGTCTTGTAACGGATGCCATCTCTTGGTTTGATTTTAATACTTTTTGCCCCTAGAATGTTTCACTTGATAGGCAGGAATGGCAAAATAACTGCCAATCCGTTAAAAAATGAGGGCAAATTGTGATTTTTATATAATTTTTTTTGTTTTTTCCATATTTATTCGTTATTTTTGCACCCCATAAGCCCTAATATAGCGACTTTATACATTATTATATATATTAATTAAAACAAAAGAGAGAGAATTTATGAAAAAAAGACTAACGATGTTTTTTGCATGTCTGTTCCTTTGCGTAGGATCAGCACTTGCACAAACCAAAGTTGCCGGTACAGTGCTCTCACAGGAAGACGGTCAGCCCATCATCGGTGCCGCTGTCAAGGTTGAAGGTACCAGTACTGGTATGTTGACAGACGTAAATGGTCGCTTCTCGCTGACTTTGCCCGAGGGTAAGAACCAGATCACGGTGACTTATCTGGGTTATGAGAGCAAGACGGTGAATGCCAAGAACGGCATGCGCATCTTCCTGAAGAGCGATGCCAAGTTGCTCGACGACGTGATCGTTGTGGGTTACGGTGTTCAGCGCCGCGAGGCCAAGACTGGTTCTATCGCCACAGTTACAGGTGACGAGATCGTCGATCTTCCCGCAACTTCACTCGACAAGATGCTCGGCGGTAAGTTGGCAGGTGTGATGATTACCCAGCAGTCAGGTCAGCCCGGTTCTTCTTCCAGCATCCGTGTCCGTGGTACCAGTTCTATCAATGCTGGTAACAACCCGCTCTATGTGGTTGATGGTATCCCCATGCTGAGCCATGATGAGTATGAGATGGTGAATGAGAACGGTGCTAACCCGCTGACCACCATTAATCCTGATGATATTGAGTCGATTACCGTCCTGAAAGATGCTGCTGCATCCTCTGTGTATGGTAGCCGCGCTGCTAATGGTGTGATCCTGATTACTACCAAGAGTGGTAAGGAGGGTAAGAGCATGTTCACCGTCCGTGCTAAGTATGGTGTGTCTTCTCTGGCTAATGACAACGACTTCGGTGTAATGACTGGTCAGCAACTGCTGCAGTATCAGCGCGACGCTGTCATCAATGCTGGTAAGGATCCTGATGATCCCACTGCTGGTGCCAGTTACTATCGTCCTTACGAGTTGCTGAGCCGCGAGCAGACCAACTGGATGGATCACTTCACACGTCTGGGTAAGACACAGGAGTATGAGATTACGTTGTCGGGTGGTTCTGCCAAGACAAAGTATTACAATTCGGTGTCGTATCATAAGACGGAAGGTGTGTTCTATGGCGTTGATTTCCAGCGTATGCAGGGTCGTGTGAATGTGGATCACGAGATCAACTCAAAGTTGACTACAGGTACCCGTATTAACCTGGGTTACACTGAGAGCAACGATGTGCCTATGCAGAGCCTGTACTACTCGAACCCTGCATTTGCCGGTATGACCATCCTGCCTTGGACACCGAAGTACGACGAGAAGGGGAACTTCAACTCGAATATCCCCGAGAACTCGAACTCTAACCCCCGTGCTACTGCTGCCTTTGACGATCAGTGGCAGAAGACTTACTTCGTAAATGGTAACATCTATCTGCAGTGGAAGCCTATCAAGCAGTTGACCCTGAAGACCACCAACGCTGCCGAGCTCAAGTTTATCGAGAGCCGCCGCTACTGGTCGAACGAGGCTCACAACTATGCTGCCGGTTATCCCGAATTGCAGATGATTGACAGTCAGCGCCGTAACCTCACGACATCGAATACCGCTACATGGGAGGATACCTACGCTGAAAAGCACTACCTCCGCGTGCTGCTCGGTCAGGAGGCCAGCCACTATCACTATCAGTATATGTACGCGATGGCTGAGAGCCTGAACCCCCAGATCCCTTATCTGGTATCAGGTAACTCTTCTAACTATCCTGTTGAGGACTACTACATGAACCGCACGATGTTGTCTTGGTTCGGTATTCTGGACTATAACTTCGATTCCCGTTACTATCTGCAGGCTTCGATCCGTACCGATGGTAGCTCTCGCTTCGGTTCTAACAACCGTTGGGGTACATTCTGGTCAGTAGGCGCTTCTTGGAACGCCCACAACGAGGCCTTCATGAAGAACATCAACTGGATCGACGTGGCTAAGCTGCGCGTGAGTTACGGTGTGAATGGTAATGACGATATCACTGACTACATGCAGTATGGTACTTACACCTCATCTGTTTATAATGGTGTAACCGGTCTGCGTCCTTCAACACCTGCTAACCCCGACCTGTCGTGGGAGAAGAACTATGCCTGGAACGTGGGTATTGACTTCCGCTTCCTGAAGCGCTTCTCTGGAAGTATTGATGTTTATTCGCGTAAGACCACCGATATGCTGCTTGATATGCCGCAGTCATCTACCTCTGGTTTCAACACCGCTACGACTAATGTCGGTAAGATGCGTAATAACGGTATCGAATTCCAGTTGGATGCTGATATCATCGACAAGGGCGATTGGAAGTGGACCGTAGGTTTCAACATCGCTCATAATAAGAGTAAGATCCTTGAACTGACGGGTCAGGAGAATGAAGACGGTACGCCTGAGATGATGGCTTACTCTGAGGACTCTCGTCTCCGTCACATTGTCGGTGAGAGCCTCTTCACCTTCTGGCTGAGAGACTATGCTGGTGTGAACCCCGTTAATGGTGAGGCTCTCTGGCGCACTGAGGACGGTGAGTTGACCAACAACTTCAACGATGCTGCATACGTGAAGAGCGGCAGCCCCGAGCCTACCTACACTGGTGGTATCCACACCAACGTATCTTGGAAGGGCCTGTCACTGAGCGTTGTCGGTGAATTCAAGGGTGGCAATAAGGTGCTCATCATTGAGAACCGCTACCTGACTTCTGATGGTAACCAGATGTCGATGAACCAGCAGAAGAATGCGCTTGATTACTGGAAGAAGCCGGGCGACACGGGTTGCAACCCGAAGCCCATTGCCGGTAACACGACCAACTCGTATAACTACGGTTCGAACCGTTTCATTGAGAAGGGCGACTACTTCCGTATCAAGGATATTACTCTGTCATACCAGTTGCCGCAGACCATCCTGAACAAGGTGGGTCTGAAGTCAACCCGCGTTTATGCCAGTGGTCTGAACGTTTACACCTTCCACGATGTGAACTTCTGGGATCCTGAGCGTGGCGTAGATGGTATGGGTTATGGTATCTATCCTGTCTCTAAGTCATTTATCGTAGGTCTCGACCTGACCTTCTAATCAGATTGTAGAGTGAAAATTGAAAAAACAAAAATGAAAGATATGAAAAAGACGATTATAGGACTGGCACTCATTGCCACCGCCGGTACGTTCACTGCCTGCAACGGTTTCCTCGATGAAGAGCCGCTGATGAAGCAGAGCAACGAACTTACCTTTTCAACATTCGACGGTCTGAACCAGGCCGGTGCAGCCCTCTGCACACGCTTCCAGAGCGACGGCTGGTACGACGGAGAATTTGTCCTGCGTTCAGAATTGCGTGCGGGTAACGCGAAGAACCCGAAGTCAATTCCTGGCTCAGGTCGTTATCGTACAGATACCCAGTGGAACTACAATGAGAGTTCTACAATGGGAACACTTTGGAGTTATGCATACTATACCATTACGTATGCCAACAATATTCTGACGAATATCGAAAGTTCGGACAATAGCGACGCTACACCCCAGCAGGTGAACAACCTGAAGGCTGAGGCTCTCTTCACACGTGCGCTCTGTCACTTCGACCTCGTGATTACCTTCGGTCAGCCTTATACGGTTGCTCCCGATAGCCCGGGCGTGCCTGTGGTGTTGGTAACGGAGAATGGTAAGCCTGCTCGTAACACGGTGAGTGAGGTGTTCGACCAGATTGTAGCCGACCTGACTGAGGCTGAGAGCCTGATGAGCGACAGCTACGTTCGTGCTGGTGTGGATGATGCAGCAGCATCAATCACCAAGCCTGCTATCCAGGCACTGCTCTCACGCGTATATCTCTATATGGGTAAGTGGCAGAATGCAGCCGACTATGCTACGAAGGTGATTAACAGCGGTAAGTACTCGCTGGCTTCGGGTGCCGACTATCTGGGTATGTTCTCAGCTGCTGTGGCTCCTGCCGGTGGTGAGATTATCTTCGAGGTATATGGCTCTAAGAAGAATGACTATTGGGACAACTCCGGATGGCAGCATCTGGCTTACATCACCAGCTGGGGCGACGGTAACGACGGCTCTGGTGACGTGTGTGCCACTGCAGACCTCGTAAACCTCTATGAGGCAGGTGACATTCGTCTGAAGTTGTTTGCCCAGAACGAGAACGACTGGCTGACACTGAAGTATGCCGGTAAGGCCGGTTCTGTACCCCGTGAGACTAACGTGCCCATCCTGCGCCTCTCAGAGATGTATCTGAACCGTGCTGAGGCTATCGTGAAGGGTGCTACCGTGAGTGGTGTGACCGCTGCCAGTGACTTGGCTAAGATCGCTGCCTGCCGTAATGCCAAGGCTCCCGCTGCTCCTGGACAGGAAGACGTGTTCACTGAGCGCCGTAAGGAGTTGCAGTTCGAGGGCCATATTGCTTACGACTATGCTCGTTGCAAGAAGGCTCTGGTCCGCACAGACTTTGATGAGACCGTGAATAAGGATATCCCTGCTGCGCCCGACTATCACTGGGCACTGCCTATCCCCAAGCGTGAGTTGGATGCCAATGAGAACATGACTCAGAATGAGGGTTACTAAGAAATTGAAAATTGAAAAATTGTAAATTTAAAGTTATGAAGTTGTTTAAATTATCATACGGACTGGTGGCTGCAACATTGCTTCTGGTATCGTGCGACATCAATAAGTATCCTGAGTTCGACGATGCCAATGCCTTTGTGGCCATTCAGAAAACCTCGGCCTCTATTGCAGAGAACCAAGGAACGCTGCAGATTCCCGTGATGCTGACCTCACTGAGCGGTATTCAGGGATCGGTAGATTTCACACTGACTCCCGCTGCCACTGGTGGTGCTGTGGAGGGTACTCACTACAAACTCCTGAATAGTGGTAAGACGCTGACTTTTACGAAGGACGAGCCTGTACAGTACATTCAGATCGAGCCGATCGATAACGATACTTTCGGTGGTGACGTCTCTTTCATCATCAAGCTCGAAAATGCTTCTGGCGTACAGGTAGGTGCTGTAAAAGAATGTAAAGTGACCATTGAGGACGATGAGCACCCGCTGTCGTTTATCCTTGGTACGATGCACGCTCTCGGTTACGACTACTTCTCTGGTGGTGCAGAGGAAGAGTGGGAGGCTACCTTCGAGAAAGATCCTTCTGATGTAACGAAGGTTTGGATCTATAACATCTGCTCGGGTGGTTGTGATAATGCCGTTTATGGTATCGTCAGTGACGATATGACAGAGATTCGTATCCCCGTTGGACAGGCTACAGCCAACACGTCTTCTTACGATGTGATCCTGGAAGGTTTCAGAGATAACGGCGAAACCGACATTGAGGCTGGTGACTGCATCATCGGTAAGATTAGCCCAGATGGTACCATCGTCATCGAGGACTGGTTCGGTGCTCATGCTTATAATGCAGGCACAACTACCAGTGCTGGTTGGTATGCTATTGAGATGGGTGGTATATTCAAGAAGTAACTAACATAAATACAGAACGATTATGAAAAAACTGATATATAGTTTTGCAACAGTTCTTCTGGGTCTGACGAGCTGTATCAGCTTCGACGATGCCACAACAGAGAACTATGGCGCCGGTCCTTCGGTCGATGTGACTGTCTCGGCAGGCATCAAGACTGACTCTGCGTTCACAGTGACGATCACACCTGCTCAGGGCGCTCTCTATTACGCTTTTGCCGTTGGTCAGAGTGATGCACCTGAGGCTGTAGATTCTGCTACACTCTACAAGGGTGGTTACGGTAATACAGTGCTGAAGGTGGCTGACTATCCCTCTTACACCTTTAACATCGACGATGCTGATCCTAATACGACTTATTGGGTGTATGCCGTTGCCGGTAGCGACAAGGGTATCATCGGTAACCTCGTGGCCAAGAGTATCACCACCACAGATAAGGAGCTCCCTTATCCTACGACGATTGCCAAGGATGCTGACAATGCTGCAGTGCAGCTTGGCTTCAGTGAGCCTATCGCACGTGGTGAGGGTGCTGTGGCGGCTAAGTATTATCAGGAGTGGGATGTTATGAATCCCGTGGATGTGGCTGAGGAGAATATCTCTGTTACTGTTTCTGGCAGTAAGGCTACATTTGTAGCTGCTGGTGTACCTGCTGGTGCCTATCTCTGCTTCTCGTATTCAGCTGGTGCTTTCAAAGATCTGAAAGGCAACAACTGTGGGGCTCTGAATAGTGGTCTGAACATGGAGACTGGCAAATTCACAGGTGCATGGGTGCACGTGACCAACAAGCCGTTCGCTATTGAAGACTCTTACGTAACAGCTCCTGAGAGTGGTGCACTGATTCCCAGTGTTGACGCTTTCAGAGGTGCCATCTCCTTCCCCTTCGATATCTTCCGTAACGATGAGGAGGTTAAGGCTAGTGATGTGGTCGTGACTTTCACTAACGGTGCTAGGTCAACGTCTTATAATCTGGATCCCTCGTTGTGGAGTGCTGCAGGCAAAGTGTTGACATTCTTCTTGCCCGCAACACCTGAGCAAGGCGACCAGATCTCCGTATCGATTGCAGAAGGTGCTGTGTACGATGTTTGCGGTAACCCCAACCTCGCTTACAAGAGTGTTGCAGATTGGAAGTTCTTCGCTCCGACGAAGGAGATGTTCCTCGGTAACTTTGGCGTATATTACATCTCTTATTTCGATGATACGCAGTCGGTGGCCTCTATGGGTGCCGTCTCTATCGAGGAAGATGCAGAAGTGGAGAACGGTCTGCTCATCAATGGCCTGCTCATTGATGACTCTCAGATTGAAGCCTCTTATGATCTTAGTACAGCCCAACTGATAATTCCTGATTTCCAGTTCCTGGGTTACTACACTGCTCAGAGTGGTGATATCTATAGCCTGTTCTTCGCAACAGCCGATGGTACTGACGCTGCAACCTTTACGCTGAGTGCCGACGGAACTCTGACAGCCAATGGCATGTGGGGTATCTACGCTCTTGACGAGACCATGGAGAATGAGGTTGGTTGGTTCGATGTGGCCGCTGTTTCTGAGCTCGCTCCACTTGACACCGCTGCCCGTAAGGCATCTGCCCGTGGTGCCAAGGCTGCCAAGAAAGCCATCAAGAAGATCAATAAGAAGAATATTTCGCGCAAGCTGAACAAGCGCGCTCGCAAGTAAATAACTATTAAAAGTCCCCCTCCTTTCCTGCCCTGTGTGGGGAAAGAAGGGGACTTTTTTTGCTTTAACTGAAACCATAGTTGATAAGATGAGGATTTTAAAGATTGTTTTCTTTTCCGTATTGCTATTGCCTCTGAACCTTCAGGCTGCAGAGGTCAGTCAAGAACAGGCCGCTGCTACAGCCCAGTTACTGATGGCTGATCGCGTGAATGACTTCAATACGACGGTTCAGACCGTGAAAACCGTTTACCACAATGGTCAGAAGGTGTATTATATTGTGCAGTTTGCTAAAGGTGGGTGGGCACTGATCTCTGCTGACGACCACTCGACACCGCTCATCGGCTATAGTGGCGAGGGCGTGTATCAGACAGAAGGTCAGCCTTATAACTTGAGTAGCATGATGGATTGGTATGCTGAGCAGGTGATTGGCAACGCTAAGCACACCTCGTGGAAGCGTCATGCAGGTTGGGAAGAGGCCAAGCGCCCCCATGCTGCCAGAACAAGGGCTACCCAGAAGGTGGAACCCCTGATCAAGGTGAACTGGAACCAGAGCGGACGTTACCAGAAGTACTGTCCTAGCGATGCTGATGGCACAGCTGTAGTAGGCTGTGTGGCTGTGGGTATGGCTCAGGCAATGAGCGTGGCCCAGTGGCCCGACCATGCGGAAGGGGATCATGGCTATACACACGACAAATACGGTAGCATCTATGTCAACTATGATGAGGAACCAGCCTATAATTGGCCCGACATTCTGAGCGGTGCCAACGATCGTGATGATGTTGCCCGCTTGTTGTGGCATTGTGGCGTGAGTGTCAATATGAATTATGGAGTCGATGGTTCTGGTGCACATACATCCGCTGTTGCAAGTGCCTTGAAGAAATACTTCAAATATCCTGAGAGCGTGAGATACTATAGTCGAAGTAATTATGAGGGTGACTGGTCCGAGTTGGTTTTGACAGAACTGCTAGAGGGGCGGGCCGTGACCTATGCTGGCAATGACCCCAAAAAGCACTACGGACACTGCTTTAACCTTGACGGTTACGACGGCGCTTTCTTCCACGTGAACTGGGGTTGGGGTGGTGCGAATAACGGCTATTTTGGACTCGACGGTCTGAAGGATGCGACGATGGACATGAACTATACTGATGGACAGGAAGTAATTGTGGGTATTAGGCCTCCATCGGAGAAGCCTAGTAACATCCTTCTCTCTAACACCTCGGTGAAGGCTAATGAGCCCGCAGGTACGGTGGTAGGCGAGATAACGGTAGAAAGCGAGGCCAAGAATCCTGAATACGACTTTAAGGTGGTGGGTGAGTATAGTCCGATTTTCCACACAAACCTGCCTGCTCCCTTCAAAATTGAAGATGGTAATCTGGTGACAACAGAGGTGCTGTCGGCCGACGATGGCGACCGTAATATCGAGATTACAGCTACCAATAAGAAAAACCTTGGTTCGGTGACGCGCCATTTCACTATCAAGGTCACTGGAGGTGGCTCCGGTATTGCTGATGTTGAGTCGCAAGATGTCGTTAGTGAGGTGTCGTACGACCTGAAGGGCGTGAAAACTAATGACGCCAAGGGTGTGAATATCGTGCGCCAACAGTTAAGCGATGGTAGCAGCAAGAGTGTTAAGAAAGTAAGAAAGTAAAAAGGTAAAAAAGATATGAGAACAATGAATGTGATGGCAAAAATGGTAAAAATGGTTTTACCTTTTTACCTTTTTACCCTTTTACCCGTTCAGGTGTGTGCGCAGAAGTTCGAACCTAACACTAACTGGCCTTATCTGTATGAGAGCTTTACGCCAGGTGTCATCTTCTTTGATGGCAACACGAAGAGTGAGGCCGACTTGAATATCCACCTGTGGGGTAATGTGCTGCATTATGTGGGCAACGACGGGAAAATCTTCCAGAGCAAGGACAAGAATGTGATTCGTGTGGAAATTGGCAGCGATGCCTATATCTTCATGAATCAGAAACTTGTTAAGATTCTGGCGGCAGAGGGTACGAACATACTGGTGAAGTTGACCAGTGGGGATTTTGATGCAATGCGCTCCAGTGGTGGAGGAGCTTATGGCTCAAGTACCAACTCTTCATCTACAAAAGATCTGTCGTCGCTGGATGTTGATCTCCGTGGAATGGATAAACCCGAACTGGGTCTGATGCTTCAGGAGAAGAATGACGGACGTATTATCCCGCTCGTGGATTCCTTTTTCTTCATTATCGGTGACCAGCAGGTGGAGGCTACCAAGAAAGGCGTAGAGAAGTTTGTTGGCGATGACAAGAAAGATGTCCTGAAACAGTTCCTGAAGGATAATAAGATCAAGTGGAAGAATGAGGAGTCGTTAGGACTGTTACTACAGTTCCTTGCCGGAAGTGCAAAATGATAGACATCATCATTGATTTATGTCATTAATGCAAAATTATTTCCGTTTTTGCTTGCATATTGATATTTTATGTGTACCTTTGCAGCGCAAATGAAAAAGCTGTAATAGTTAATTGAGCATAAACTGAGATATGGGACAAGTCATTCAACCCGTGATGTATGAGCCGCTGCTCGACACAAAACAGACGGAGCAGGGTATTAAACTGATCAAGGATTTCTTTCAGCAGAACCTTTCCACGGAACTGAGGCTGCGTCGTGTGACGGCACCGCTTTTCGTGCTGAAGGGGCTGGGCATTAACGACGACCTGAACGGTGTGGAGCGCCCCGTGAGTTTCCCCATCAAGGACCTGGGCGACGCCAAGGCTGAGGTGGTCCACTCGCTGGCCAAATGGAAGCGTCTGTCGCTGGCAGAGTATCAGATAGAACCAGGTTATGGTATCTATACGGATATGAACGCCATCCGTGCTGACGAGGAACTCGACAACCTTCACTCGCTGTATGTGGATCAGTGGGACTGGGAAGCCGTGATCCGTCGTGAGGACCGTACACTCTCGTTCTTGAAGAATATCGTGGAGCGTATCTATGCCGCTATCCGCCGTACGGAGTACTTGACGTGTGAGACGTATCCCCAGATCAAGCCCTTCCTGCCTGAGAAGATCCACTTCATCCATGCAGAAGAATTGTTGAAGATGTACCCTGACAAGACACCGAAGGAGCGCGAGGATGCTATCTGTGAAGCGTACGGAGCCGTATTTATCATTGGTATTGGTGGCAAATTGTCGAACGGTGAAAAGCACGATGGTCGTGCTCCCGACTATGATGACTGGAGCACGATTGCCGAAGACGGCCGCGCTGGTCTGAATGGCGACATTCTGATCTGGTATCCAGTCTTAGGACGTTCGTTCGAACTCTCATCAATGGGTATCCGCGTCGATAAGGAGAGTCTGCTGCGCCAGTTGAAGATTGAGGGTCAGGAGGAGCGTGAACAGCTCTATTTCCACCAGCAGTTGCTGAACGACAAACTGCCCCTGAGCATCGGTGGTGGTATTGGCCAGAGCCGTCTCTGCATGGTGCTGCTCCACAAGGGGCACATCGGAGAGATCCAGGCTTCGATCTGGCCCGACGACATGCGCAAGGAGTGCAAGAAACTGGGCATGAATCTGATATAGGAATTGACCTATCATATTTTAACACGGATTAATCTAAATTTTCGTTGTGAAAATGAGGATTAATCCGTTTTCTTTTTGTAACTTTGCAGCCCAATTCGAATTGTTTATAACGTTATAAAGAGTAAAATGGCAGAAACTAAGAAGATTAAGACCGCATTGGTGTCGGTCTTCCACAAGGATGGGCTGGACGAACTCCTGAAGAAACTGAATGAGGAGGGCGTGAAGTTCCTTTCCACTGGAGGTACACAGAAGTTTATTGAGTCACTCGGCTATGAGTGCCAGAAGGTAGAGGACGTGACGACGTATCCCTCGATCCTCGGCGGTCGTGTGAAGACCCTGCATCCGAAGGTGTTCGGAGGCATTCTGGCCCGTCGTGACAACGAGGGCGACCTTGACCAGATGAAGCAGTACGAGATTCCTGAGATCGACCTCGTGATCGTAGATCTCTATCCGTTTGAGCAGACCGTGGCCAGTGGTGCCTCGGAGGCTGACATCATTGAGAAGATCGATATCGGTGGTATCTCGCTGATCCGTGCCGGTGCGAAGAACTTCAACGACGTGGTAATCGTGCCCAGTAAGGCAGAGTATGGCGTACTGCTGGATATCCTGAAAGCCCAGGGTGCAGAGACGACGCTGGCCCAGCGCCGCGATTTCGCTACCCGTGCCTTCGGTGTAAGTTCGCATTACGACACCGCCATCAATGCTTGGTTTAAGAAGTAATCTAACATTAAATTTCAGAAAACATTAAACATTAAATTTCAGGATGGGATTTTTTAGTTTTGTACAAGAGATAGCAATGGATCTGGGAACGGCCAACACGATCATCATCAGTGATGATAAGATCGTGGTGGATGAGCCTTCGGTCGTTGCCCTTGATCGCCGTACCGACAAGATGGTTGCCGTCGGTAACGAGGCGAAGATGATGTATGAGAAGACGCATGAGAACATCCGTACCATCCGTCCGCTGCGTGACGGTGTGATCGCCGACTTCTCTGCCTGTGAGCAGATGATGCGTGGTCTGATCAAGATGGTACACTCGGGTTCCCGTTTGTTCTCACCCTCCCTCCGTATGGTGATTGGTGTGCCTTCAGGTTCTACTGAGGTGGAGTTGCGTGCCGTGCGCGACTCTGCTGAGCATGCCGACGGCCGTGATGTCTATCTGATTTTCGAGCCGATGGCTGCTGCCATTGGTATCGGTATCGATGTCGAGGCTCCAGAGGGTAATATGATCGTGGATATCGGTGGCGGTTCTACGGAGATCGCCGTGATCTCACTGGGTGGTATCGTCTGCAATAACTCTATCCGTACGGCAGGTGATGACCTGACGGCCGACATCCAGGAGTATATGTACCGTCAGCATAACGTGAAGGTGTCTGAGCGTATGGCAGAGCGTATCAAGATCAATGTGGGATCTGCCCTGACCGATCTTGGTGAGGAGGCTCCCGAGGATTATCTCGTACACGGTCCTAACCGTATCACGGCCCTGCCGATGGAGGTGCCCGTATGCTATCAGGAGATTGCCCACTGTTTGGATAAGACGGTGTCGAAGATCGAGAATGCTGTGCTCTCTGCTCTGGAGAACACGCCGCCCGAGCTCTATGCTGATATCGTGAAGAACGGTATCTATCTGGCTGGTGGCGGTGCCCTGCTGCGTGGTCTTGACAAGCGTCTGACCGAAAAGATGCATATCCCCTTCCATGTACCCGAGGATCCTCTCCACAGTGTGGCAAAGGGTGCTGGTATCGCACTGAAGAACCTCGATCGGTTTACTTTCCTGATGAGGTAATACCCGGGAATGCGCAATCTGCTGGATTTCCTGACGAAGTATCATCACTGGTTCCTTTTCATCTTCTTGGAAGTGACCAGTGGTGTTCTGTTGTTTAAGTACAACAGCTATCAGGGCAGTGTCTGGCTCTCTTCCGCCAATGCAGTGGTGGGAAAGATCTACGAGTGGGAGAGTGATGCCTTGTCATTCTTTACCCAGACCAGGGCTAATGAGGAACTCACCATACGTAATTTCTATCTCGAGCGACAGGTCGATCAGTTACGGCGGCTCTATGCTGAGGCAACGCGTGATACAACGGTGATGGAACGCAACGAACTGCAGTTCCTGAGCCAGTATCAGTTGATTCCTGCAAAGGTTGTCGATAACTCCCTGAATAAATTGGAGAACCTGATGACCATCGACAAGGGCCGTGCCGACGGTGTGGAGGTAGATATGGGTGTAGCCTGTGGCAACGGTGTTGTCGGTGTAGTCTATTTGGTCGGTGATCACTATTCTGTGGTCATTCCTGTCCTGAACGCCTCTTCCTCACGCATCAGCTGCGCTATCCGTGACCGTGGGTATTTCGGCTACCTGCATTGGTACGGTGGCGACCCCACTGTCGCTTATGTAGAGGATATACCCCGTCATGCGAAGTTCAAGTTGGGAGAGTGGGTGGTTACGAGTGGCTTCTCCTCCATCTTCCCTTCTGGCGTGATGGTGGGAAAGATAGAACAGGCCTATAACTCCAGCGACGGATTGTCGTATAAGTTGAAGGTGCAGTTGAGTACGGACTTCAGTTGTGTGCGTGATGTGGTGGTCATCAGTGACAGGAGTATCGCTGAGCGTGCTGCCGTCATGCAGGCTGCCCGTGACTCGATGAATGTCAAACAGAGATAGGAAGAGACGGTTATGGAACATGTAGAACGGTTAGTGGTGTTTGTGGTGCTCTTGGTGGTTCAGGTGCTGATCCTGAATCATATCTGCCTGTTTCAGGTGGCCACACCCTTGCTTTACGTCTTTTTCCCCATCACCTTCCGTCGGGGTACGCCGAAGTGGATGATCCTGTTGTGGAGCTTTGGCCTGGGACTGATGGTCGATATGTTCTCCAACACCCCAGGACTGGCTACAGGCTGTCTGACACTCATCGGCTTTATCCAGCCTTACCTGTTAGAGCCTTTGGTACCACGTGACTCTGCGGAGAATCTGAAGACCTCTGCAGCAACGTTGGGTGTAAGCAAGTTCGCTACGCTTTGCACGATATTAGTGGCACTCTATTGTCTGCTGTTCTTTGCCTTGGAGTCCTTCACTTTCTTTAGTTGGCAGTTGTGGCTCCTGCGGGCAGGCGGCAGCGCACTGCTGACATTGGTCTTGGTATTTGCTGTTGAAAGTATTCGTTCAAGGTGAAGAATAAGGATCACGGTCTTGAATATAGGCGCTATGTCATTGGCGGGGTGGCTATTCTGATTGTGGTCATCTATATCATTCGTCTGTTTACGCTCCAGATCACGAGCGATGACTATAAGAAGAGTGCCGACTCCAACGCTTTCCTGAAGAAAATCGAATACCCCTCGCGTGGTGTTATCTCCGACAGAAACGGCAAACTGATGGTCTATAACCAGCCGTCGTACGACATCATGGTCGTGATGAACGAGATCAAGGACCGTCTGGACACCTTGGAGTTTTGTCAGACACTGGGTATCACAAAGGAAGAGTTCGACCATCGTATGGAGACGATGAAGGACCGTAATAAGAATCCCGGCTATTCCCGTTTCACGCAACAGTTATTCATCAGCCAGCTTTCCGATAAGGACTTTAGCATCTTTCAGGAGAAAATGTTCCGTTTCCCCGGTTTCTATGTCCAGAAGCGCAGTGTGCGTCAGTACCAGTCGCCGATGGCGGCTCATGTGTTGGGCGACGTGGCAGAGGTGTCGCCTGCCGACATTGAGGAAGACGACTATTATCAGCCGGGCGACTATATCGGCAAACTCGGTGTGGAGCGTAAGTATGAGAAGCAACTCCGTGGCGTGAAGGGTATCCAGATCCTACTCCGTGATGCACATGGGCGTGTGCAGGGTAGGTACAGAAATGGTGAACTGGACCAGCGGGCCCAACCAGGAAAGAACCTGACACTGGCCATTGATGCCGAGTTGCAGGCACTTGGTGAACGGCTGATGGAAGGCAAGATCGGAAGTATCGTGGCCATTGAACCCTCAACGGGTGAGGTGCTGTGTATGGTGTCATCTCCTTCTTACGACCCCCGTATGATGGTGGGACGCCAGCGCTCAAAGAACCATCGCATCCTCAGTCAGGATGTGTGGAAACCCTTGCTGAACCGCAGTATCATGGGACAGTATCCGCCAGGCTCCACCTTCAAGACCACCCAAGGACTGACATTTCTGACAGAGGGTGTCATCACCCCATCTACGCAATATCCCTGCAGTCACGGGTTCGTGTTCAAGGGACTCCGTGTGGGTTGTCACGGACATGGGGCGCCGTTGCCCCTAGTGCCAGCCTTGAGCACTTCGTGCAACGGTTTCTTCTGCTGGGGACTTTATCACATGATCAATACGAACATCTCCAAATACGGGTCTGTCCAAAAAGCCATGGATACCTGGCGCGACTATATGGTGTCGATGGGATTCGGCTATCGGCTGGGAATCGATCTGCCTGGTGAGAAGCGTGGCCTGATCCCCAATGCCACTTTCTATGACAAGGCATACAAAGGCTCGTGGAACGGTTTGACGATTATCTCCATTGCCATTGGTCAGGGAGAGGTGAATGCCACACCGCTCCAGATTGCCAATCTGGGCGCAACCATTGCCAACAGGGGCTACTATTATGTGCCCCATGTGGTACGTAAGGTTCAGGGGGAACCTCTCGATACCGCCTATACCCGGAAACATTATACGAAGGCCTCTAAGGAGGCTTACGATTATGTCGTACAGGGCATGCGCTCCTCCGTACTGGGCGGCACGTGCCATGAACTGGGAAAGTATGACTTCATGGCCTGTGGTAAGACGGGTACGGCTCAGAACCGCGGTCATGACCATTCCGTCTTTATGGGCTTTGCCCCCATGGATAATCCCCAGATTGCCGTGGCCGTCTATGTGGAAAATGGCGGTTGGGGTGCCACTTACGGCGTACCCATCGGTGGGCTGATCATGGAGAAATATATCAAAGGCAAACTCTCCGAAGCCTCGGAGGCCAAGGCCAAGAACATTCAGGAACGTAGGATAGCGTATGGTACCGCAGACAGATAGGAAACAGAAAGGCGTACTTCGTTCCCTTGACTGGTGGACGATCCTCATTTATATGGCGCTGCTCACTTTCGGGTGGGTCAGTGTCTGTGGCGCGAGTTATTCATACGGCGACACGGATATCTTCAGTCTTGATACCCGCTCTGGCATGCAGATCATCTGGATTGGCACGTCCATCATCCTGGGTTTTGTCCTGCTGATGCTCGATGACAGGTATTACGAGATGTTTGCTATGTTCATCTTTGGCTTCATGCTCATATTGCTATTCGCCACCATCTTCAATCCTCATAGTATCAAGGGATCCCGATCGTGGCTCGTGCTGGGACCACTGCGACTGCAACCGGCGGAGTTTGCGAAGTTTGCTACCGCACTGGCTTTGGCGAAGGTGATGAGCATCTATGGGTATAGCATCCAGAAATGGCAGCATTTCGCTGCAGCATTGGGAATCATCGTTGTGCCGATGCTGTTCATCGTGTTGCAACGTGAGACGGGTTCTGCACTGGTCTATCTGGCTTTTTTCCTGATGTTCTATCGCGAGGGAATGCCGGGTAGCATCTTGTTTACGGGTGTGGCCATGGTGCTTTATTTCGTGGTGGGTATCCGTTTTGCAGACACGATGATTCTATATACCCCCACTTCTGTCGGAAAGTTTGTCGTGCTGCTACTCGTGCAGATATTCTCAGGAGCGATGGTGTGGATCTATTGCGCAGACAGGAAGGATGCTTTTCGTATCTTGGCAGTCTGTATCGGTGTTACGCTGATAGCGATGCTGTTCTCCCTGTTTGTCATTCCGTTCAATGTTGTGTATGTGGAAGTGGTGATGTGTGCCCTATTGGTTGGTTATCTGATATGGCAGACACTGGCCACGCGCATCCGCAGTTATCTATGGATCGCTGCGTTTACCGTAGGCTCGGTCGTCTTCTTCAGTCTGGCCGACTATATGCTGAACCATGTGATGGAGGCTCACCAGCGGGTACGTATCAACGTGCTGCTGGGTCTTGAGGAGGATCTGAAGGGTGCAGGCTATAACGTACATCAGAGTGAGATTGCCATTGGTTCCGGCGGTTTGGAGGGCAAGGGCTTCCTGAATGGTACACAGACGAAACTGAAGTTCGTGCCGGAGCAGGATACGGACTTTATCTTCTGTACGGTGGGTGAAGAGGAAGGTTTCGTCGGCTCTGCCAGCGTCCTGTTGTTGTTCCTGGCATTGATCCTGCGACTCATCCATCTGGCGGAGCGCCAGCCATATTCCTTTGGGCGAATCTATGGCTACTGTGTATTGAGCATCTTCCTCTTCCATTTGTTCATCAATGTGGGAATGGTGCTAGGACTGACCCCTGTCATTGGTATTCCCCTGCCTTTCTTCAGCTATGGCGGTTCCTCGCTATGGGGCTTCACCATTCTGCTTTTCATATTCCTGCGTATTGATGCTGGTAGGAATATGGTTCGTACCTGACATGCGATTGTTATTGTCTTGTCAGACTGATACCGACATCGGTTATGCCAGGCATGATCTCCCGTTTCATACAGTGAACCACGGTGATGTGCAAAGAGTCGCCACGGTTTAGTTGGATGTTGTTGAACGGGAAGGTGTATGAGAAGAGGCTTACACCGGCGCCTGTGATATTGCCGCTTTTGTCAATGAGCGGACAGGTCTTGGTATAACTTTCCTGTCTGCCTAATGGGAAAATAGTCTGGGTGACCTCCATGGTCAGGGACTGGAAGGGAAAGGTAGTGTCGATGCGCAGTTCCAAATCTTCACAGTAGGTACCGCTTTCTGCGACGGGCGGGATGCCAAAGTCTATGGTATCGACTTTCTCCCAGCCAGTTTCCGAGACATGTTGAAAACGACTGTATATCTTCTGGCGGGTACAGGCACTGCACAACAGCCCTGTTGTCAGAATTAGAGTTGTCAGGAAATGCTTACTCTGCATTCTTGTTCCCGTTTCCTTCCTTGTTGTCGTTGGGGCGGTTATTATGCTTCTTCTTTTTCTTTTTCTTCTTGGCTTTGTCAAAGCGGCTGATATCACCTCCTGCCAGATCAATATGCTCCTTGACCTCTACGGGCTTTCTGCCATTGTCTTGTAATGAAACGGGCTTCTCTCCACGACGGTTCATCTCGATGATCTGCTTGGCGCGCTCGGCTGTGATGGTTTCCAGATTGGCGGCGATGTTCTTGTCGGTAGAGTAGGAGACCATCCCTGCCAGGATGTCGCTCTTGAAAAGATGATAGTCTGCGTCCTGCGTCTGTAGGATGATATCCCTGCCAGGCAGGCGCTTGCCAGCCTCTACGTAGTCATCCACCTCGTAGTTCAGGCAGCACTTCAGTTTGGCGCACATGCCAGCCAGTTTCTGGGGATTGAGGGAGATATCCTGGAAGCGGGCGGCGTTGGTGCTGACACTCGAGAAATTCTTCATCCAGGTGGCACAGCAGAGTTCCCGTCCACAGGGGCCTGTACCACCAATGCGCCCGGCTTCCTGACGGGCACCGATCTGCTTCATCTCGATACGCACGTGGAAGGCGGCAGCCAGGTCCTTGATGAGCTGACGGAAATCCACGCGCTCGTCGGCGATATAATAGAAGATGGCTTTGTTGCCGTCGCCCTGATATTCCACGTCGCCAATCTTCATGTCGAGTCCGAGTCCCTTGGCAATCTGGCGGCTCTCGATCATCGTCTTATGCTCACGTGCCTTGGCCTCGTGGAACTTCTCCATGTCTATCGGACGGGCAATGCGGTAGATGCGTTTGATGTCGTCGGCCGATTTCAGGTTGGCTTTCTTCACCTGCAGTTTTACGAGTCTTCCGGTGAGGGTCACGACACCGATGTCGTGTCCAGGACTGGCTTCCACGGCCACCACATCGCCTTTCTTCAGTTCCAGATTATTGATATTGTGGTAATATCCTTTGCGGGTGTGTTTGAATTGTACCTCCACCAAGTCGGTGGTGTCTGCATTGCCAGGCACATCGGCGAGCCAGTCGTAGGTGTTCAACTGGCGGTCCTGACGGCCTACGGCCTGATGGCATAAACCTCGGTCACAACCGACTTTGACGGGCAATTCTTTCGTTTTCTCTGTCATATTTTACCTTTTTACTTTTTTTACCTTTTTACTTTTGCAACAGCAGTACGATCATCTGCAAGGCGAAGTCGAAGAATACGATCTTCGCATTGGCGTTCTGGCCGATGTCGCGGATGGCGAGATTGGTCATGTCGTTGATGGGCAGGATATTATTCTCATTCACGAAACGGGCGAAATTACGGGCGAAGTCCTCTTCCTTCTGCGTCATGTAGTTCAACTCTTCGTTCTGGAAGTTATACATGAAGTTCTCCCGTGTCATACGGAGGAAATAGGTGAGCCAGCGTTTCTGCTTCTCCCTTCCCATACCGGCCATCTGCTCACTCCACTTCTGCATGTCCTTGATCTTCCGCTGATAGGCCAGGCGCATCAGCATGATATACATGTCGAGAAACAGCTCGTTCTCCGAACCGACCTGCAGTTCTTCCAGTGCCTTCAGCCAGTTGCCGTTAGCCAACCGTGAGATGCGGCGGGCCGCCTCCTCGTCGATACCCCGGCGCTCAATGAGTGCCTGTTGGATGTCCTCATTGCTGGTTTTGCGGATATCAACCACCTGTACACGGCTGCGGATGGTCTCCAACAGTTTGTCGGGCTCTTGGCACACCATGATGAACACCGTCTGCTGGGGGGGCTCCTCGATGAGCTTCAGCAGTTTGTTGGCGCATTCGATATTCATGCGCTCAGGCAACCAGATGAGACTCACCTTATAACCGCCTTGGCTGGACTTCAGACTCAGTTTCCTGACCAGTTCATCGCTCTCACCGGCGGTGATGATGGCCTGCTGGTTCTCCCCGCCCATGGCCTGCATCCACTCGTCCATGGTGAAGTAAGGCCCTTGCATCACCAACTCGTGCCATTCCTTGGCGAAGTCGTCGCTGACAGGCTTGTGATCGCTACTCATTGACGGCAGTTTGATGGTGGGGTAGGTGAAGTGCAGGTCGGGGTGTTCCAACTTCTCCAGCATGGCCTTAGACGAGAGTGTCCCGTTGTCGAGCAGATAACAGGCGAAGGCCGTGGCCAGTGCCAACTTACCGCTGCCTTGTGGTCCGCAGAGCATCAGCGCATGGGGCAGATGACCGCTTTCTGCCATCTGCTTCAGCCGCTCCTGCGCCTCCTGCTGTCCTATCACCTCACTCCAATGCATCTATAATAGTCGTTTGGCTACTTCCACCACGGAATCTACTGCCGATACCGTATAGAAATGGATATTGTGCACACCGTTGGCGTATAGTTCCTTACATTGCTCTGTCGTCCACTCGATACCGAGTTGACGGGCATCCTCGTCGGTCTTGCACTTCACGACCTCCCGTGCCAGTGGCTCGGGGATATCGCAGTGGAAGGTCTTCGGTACCACTGTCAACTGACTCAGCTTCGCCATGGGTTTGATACCGGGGATGATGGGAATGGTGATACCCATCTGGCTGGCTTTCTCCACAAAGGCGAAGTATTTCTGGTTGTCGAAGAACAGTTGGGTGACGGCATACTGCGCGCCAAGATCCTGTTTCTCCTTCAGATACTGCATATCCATCTCTAAGTTCGGCGCCTCCTCGTGCTTCTCGGGGTAGCAGGCTACGCCGTAGTCGAACGGACGCCCCGGGTTCTTGATAGGTGTGCCGTCGGCGAAGAATCCCTCGTTGAAGCGTTTCACCTGCTTCATCAGGTCTGTCGTGTGGGCATGACCGCCGGGTGTCGGTACGAAACGGCTGTCCTCCTTGGCCTTGTCGCCGCGTAACAGTAACAGGTCGCTGATGCCGAGGAACTGCAGGTCGAGCAGTTCATACTCGATATCCTCGATGGTGGCACCGCTGCAGATCACATGAGGCTGTACGGGGATGTTATAATGCTGTTGGATAGCGGCGGCAATGGCCACGGTGCCGGGGCGCCGACGGATGCGCTGCCGCTCGAACTGTCCGTTGGGCAGTTCCTTATAGACGAACTCCGAGTGGTGGGTCGTGATGTTAATGTAGGCGGGATCGAATACGCGCAGTTTGTCGATGTCGGCAAACAGTTTCTCTGTGCCAGTCCCTTTCAGCGGGGGCAACACTTCAAACGAAAACCGTCGTGTGTCTGTATCTTGATGGATAAATTCCGTAACGCTCATTGTCATTTGTGCATAAATCGCTGCAAAATTACAAAAAATCCCTGTAATCCGTGCCATTCATGCCGAAAATTTATTATCTTTGTAGCCAAATGGTGGATATCAAGCAATTTCTTAAGGACTGGACGTTGCCTGTGGCGATAGCCGTGGGCACGGTGGTCTATCTCATTTTCTACTGGGTGCCCCAGCTCGACGCAGCGGGTGATGCGTTGGGCGAGGTGGTCGATACCATCTTCCCGATGATGGTGTTTTGTACGTTATTTTCCACCTATTGCCGCATTGATTTCCACCAGATGCGTCCCCACCGCTGGCATATCGGCATCCTGCTGGCCCAGGTGGCGCTGGTAGCCTTGAACGTGTGGATCATTTTCCGTGTTGAAGCCGATCCTGAGCAGAAGTTGCTTTGGGAGAGTGTGCTCACCTGTATCATCGGTCCCACGGCCACGGCTGCTCCTGTGGTGACGGCAAAGATCGGTGGCAACATCAACACGATGACGGCCTATGTCGTCATTTCTGCCTTTGCCTCGGCGCTGATGATCCCTGCTGTCTTCCCGCTGTTGGAGCGCGGACAGGGACTCGACTTCATGACCGTGTTCCTGATCATCCTCCAGAAACTGGCGCTGGTGCTCGTGTCTCCCCTCATTCTGGGCTGGCTCGTGCAGCATTATGCCAAGCGTTTCTGTGCATGGCTGGTGTCCATCCCCGACCTGTCGTTCTACCTCTGGTCTGTCCAGTTGAGTGTTACCACAGGTGTCACCGTACGCAATATCGTCCATAGCGACGCTGGCACCCGTACACTGTTGCTGATTGCCGTGATGAGCCTGATACTCTGTATGATCCTCTTCCTCGTGGGACGCTCGATAGGCCGTAACCTGGGCGACGAGATCAATGGCGGACAGTCCTCGTTCCAGAAGAATACCGCTCTCTCTATCTGGGTGGCCTATACCTACCTGAATCCCGTGGCCTCCGTGGGCGCGGGCTGTTACGTGCTCTGGCAGAATATCATCAACAGCCTCGAACTCTGGGAGTTCCGTAAGAAACATGCCGCTCGTTAGCGGATGGTCAGCACGGCCTTCTTCAAGTGCTCCAGACTGCTGTCAGGCCCGATCATAATCTCAAAGTCACCAGGCTCCAGTACGTAGTCGAGGTTGCTGTTGTAGAATTTCAGCAGTTCGTCCTTGATTTCAAACGTCACCACCTTACTCTCTCCTTTCTTCAGATGGATGCGCTCGAAACCCTTCAGTTCCCTGACGGGACGTGAAAGACTGGCCACCACGTCGTGGATATACAACTGTACGATCTCGTCGGCATCATAGTCGCCGGTATTCGTGACGGTCACTGAGGCCGTCCGTCCGTTGAGGCTGATGTCACTGTATTCAAACGTGGTATAGCTGAGTCCGAATCCGAATGGGAAGAGGGGATCGTTGCGTACGTCGAAGTAGTTGCTGCTGAACTTCGAGAACGATTTCGCCCCCTCAGGAACAGGGCGTCCTGTCGGCAAGTGGTTATAATAGAGCGGTTCCTGACCTGTTGCCTGAGGCATTGAGACGGTGAGTTTGCCACTGGGCACCTTGTCACCGAAGAGCACGTCGCAGATGGCATCGCCAGCCTCACTGCCACCGAACCATACCTGCAGGATGGCGGGCACGTGACTGCTCTCCCATGTCAGCACCGTCGGACGACCCGCGAAGTTGAGTACCACGAGGGGCTTGCCAAGTTCCAACAGGTCTTCGAGCAATTCCTTTTGAGTGTCGAATATCTCGAGTGTGGCACGGCTGCTGCACTCGCCACTCATCTCTGCCGATTCACCCATGGCGCAGACGATCACGTCGGCCTCCCTGGCGATGCTCAGTGCCTCGCGCTTCATCTGTTCTGCGTCTCCGAAGGGCGTGGCACGGTAGAACCCGCCGTCTTTCTGGAGGGTAGAGTCACTGGTGAAGTTGCAACCCTGTGCGTAGGTGAGGGTGGCGCGTCCTTTCAATGCCTTCTCCATCGCCTCTCTCAGCGTGGCGTATTTGTCGTTGGCCGCTGTTGGTGCCCACGTACCTGCCATATTGACACGGTTGTCGGCCATCGGACCTATGAGGGCGATCTTTCCCTGTTTCTTAAGTGGCAACAGATTCCCCTCGTTTTTCAGTAGCACGAACGACTCTGCTGCCAGGTTGCGTGCTGCCTGACGGTGTTCAGGTGTGTAGATGTCCGTCTCGTGACGCTTGGGGTCGAGGAAACGGTAGGGGTTTTCAAACAGTCCCAGTTTGTATTTCGCTTCGAGCACACGGCGACAGGCTTGGTCGATCTCGGCCATCGTTACCTTACCCTCCTTGAGCGACTGTTCCAGCGTCTGGATAAATCCTTCGGAGCACATGTCCATATCCGTACCGGCCTTCAGTGCCAGGGCAGAAGCCTGGGACAGATCGCCTAACCCGTGCTTGATGATCTCGCCGATGGCACCGTAGTCGGTCACCACGAAACCGTTCCAGCCCCACTGGCGGCGCAGCACGTCGTCGATAAGCCATTTGTTGGCTGTGGCGGGGATGTAATCGACAATGTTGAACGAGGTCATCACCGAACCAGCCCCAGCCTTGGCGGCAGCCTCGTAGGGCGGGAAGTACTGGTTATACATCCTCGTATGGCTCATATCCACGGTGTTGTAGTCGCGGCCAGCCTCCGCTCCGCCATAGAGGGCATAGTGCTTCACGCAGGCCATCATGTTCTCGGGACCATAATTTCCTTGGTAGCCTTTCACTAAAGCCTCGGCGATACGCGAGCCTAAGAACGGATCCTCGCCGTTGCCCTCGGCGATACGTCCCCAACGGGCGTCGAGCGCGATATCCACCATCGGACTGTAGGTCCAGCAGATACCGTCGGCCGTGGCCTCCTTGGCAGCGATACGGGCCGCCTGTTCGATGGCTGTCAGATCCCAACTGCACGCCATCGCCAGTGGGATGGGGAAGATGGTCTCATAGCCGTGGATCACGTCCATGCCCACGAGCACGGGGATGCCCAGACGACTCTTTCTGGCCGCGTCCTGTAACTGACGGATACTCTCCACCCCTGTCTGGTTCAGCACCGTGCCCAACTTTCCTTGGGCGACAAGCTCCAGCAACGGACTGTCTTTCAATTCTCCCGTGGTGGCAGAGACACCAGGCAACAGGTTCATCTGCCCGAGTTTCTCCTCGACAGTCATCTTCTCCATCAGTTGGTTGATAAACGCATCCATCTTCTGGTCTTGGGCCGCTCCGTTGAGACCAGCCACGACCACCAGCACTACCATGATAACTCTTTTCATTCTCATACGTCAATAAGCATTATAATGTTTGGGACAAAGATACAAAAAAAAAGGATGTCATCCAAATATGAGGGTGCTTTTTTGCAAACTCCTTTGGCGGTTTCAGTTTTTTTTCTTATATTTGCAGTCGAAAACAATATTATTCATTCAATACAATCGTTATGGAGACAACATTAGTATTACTGAAACCCAGTTGCGTACAGCGCCAACTGATTGGAGAGGTTATTAACCGTTTTGAGCGTCGCGGACTCCGCATCTCAGGTCTGAAGATGATGCAGTTGAGCGACGAAATCCTCCGTGAACACTATTCCCACCTTGTCGATCGTCCCTTCTTCCCCGGCCTTTGCGCCTCGATGCAGGCCTCGCCTGTGGTGGCTCTGGCCATCTCTGGCGTTGATGCCGTTCAGGTGGTACGCACGATGACGGGTGTCACCAACGGCCGTGAGGCTGCCCCGGGTACTATCCGTGGCGACTACTCCGTGAGCAACCAGCAGAACATCGTCCATGCCTCTGATTCCACATCGAATGCCCAGATCGAACTCGCCCGCTTCTTCAAGCCCGAGGAGATCTTCGACTACCAGAGCGGTGCCTTCGCCTACATCTATGGCGACGGTGAGTGCAAATAACGCATCATTCGAGGCACCGTAGGAAAATTTGGTGGCCCTTATTGCGCAATAAGGGCCACCAAATTTTCAAAAAGGACTGCTTATTTCCCAATAAGTAGCCCTTTTTGGATGAATTCTCTCGAGAATTGAAAGCTCTCTTGCGCGCGCATACGTATATAGTTGTTTTTGGCTTATCCCTACTATCGTGCGCGCGCTACGACAGGTTTTGGAAGCGGCTTTTTGTTCTATTTCTTGATCTTGTAGAGGCGGAAGGTTTTGGCAGGGATGTCGTCGAGCAATAGCGTATTCTTCTTGCCTGCATCGCACTTCAGGGTGCCCTGCTTCGGCGTGATCTTCTCGGGATTGTCGAGGGTGTTCTCATCGTCCATGCCGTTATGGCTGAGTGTCAGAGTCTGGGCGGTGCGCTCACCCTTGATGCCGAGGAGGTTCAGGGTGACGGGCTGGGCGGCATCAGAGGTGTTCACCACCTTGACAATGATCTCGCCCGTGCTTGCGTCGAAGACAGATGAGGCGAAGAGACCGTCCTGGCCTGCCTGTCCGGCCACGGGTTGCTTGTCCATCGTGAGCGACAGTACGTTGGTGCCCTTGTTCATGGCGAAGAGCTGCTGCACGTAGTAACTGACGGACTTGAACGAGCGTAGATTGTCGAACCAGATGGCATCGGGGCGCCACTGCCAGCCCTCAACGTGGGCGAAGAGGGGAGCGTAGGTAGCCATGTGGACGATATCGGCATTACGCTCGATACCCGTCATGTGGGCAGCCTCGTAGAGCGAGGTCTCGAAGTGGTTCCACTTCTTGCCGTTGGCACCGTGGCAGGCATACTCGCCGGCAAACACGCGCGGGCCCTTGCGGTCGTAACTGTCGTAACGCAGACCATGGGAGAGGAACCACTCCTCGTTGCGGTAGTAGTGCTCGTCGTAGAGATCGACCTTCAGTTCCTTCATGCGCGGCTGCAACAGGTCGAAGTCCCAGCCCTCGGAGTTGGGGCCTGTGGTGCCGATAAGTTTCAGGTTGGGATACTTGGCGCGGAGGGCGGCATTGAACTTCTTCAGGCGTTCGGTGAAGACGGGACCGAAGCCGCCGTGGGCTTCGTCGTAGTCCCACTGCTCATTGCCGACACCGAGGTATTTCAGGTTGAAGGGCTCGGGATGGCCCATGTCTGCACGTACCTTACCCCATTTAGAGGTAACGGGACCGTTGGCAAACTCCACGAGGTCGAGGGCATCCTGGATGTAACTGTCGAGATCATCGACGGCCACATGTACGCCGGGCTTCGTGGGGTCGGGGTTCTGGAACTGGCAGGCGAGTCCGCAACTGATGACGGGTAGGGCCTCGCAGCCGAAGTCCTCGCAGAGTTGGAAGAACTCAAAGAAACCGAGACCGTACGACTGGAAATAGTCAGGATAGAAACGGTGGCCGAAGGTGTAGTGCCAGCGGTTCTCGTTCAGCGGACGGTTCTCCACGGGACCCACGCTGTTCTTCCACTGGTAGCGGGTCTCCAGGTCGGTACCTTCCACGATACATCCGCCGGGGAAGCGGAACACGCCCGGGTGCATGTCGAAGAGTGCCTGCGCCAGATCCTTGCGCATGCCGTTCTCACGACCTTTCCACGTGTCGGTGGGGAAGAGGGAGATATGCTCCACATCGGTCGTGGCCTTGTCGCCGGCGAGGAAGAGGCGGAGGGCACCCTTGGCCTCGGTGCGCGGCGACTTCAGCGTGGCGGTGTATTTCTTCCAATCCTTACCGCTGATCTCAACATTGACGGTGGCGAAGCGCTGGTCCTCGCCCATGGTGTCGTTATCGACGAAACTCACTTCGAGGGTGCTCTTACCGCCCTCAGGACAGCGTGCCCACAGGGAGAAACGGTAGGTGGCACCTTCCTTGACGGCGATGCCGAAGAAACCCTCGTTCTCAAGACCGGTGAACTTGTCGCTGTGGCCGGAGTACTTGAGGCGCACGTAATGGGGATTGCGCTCGAAGGGACCGTCGTCCTTGACGTCGAAGTTACCGAAGGCGCGCCAGCCCATGAGGTGCTGGGGGAACTCGAAAGAACGGTTCTTCACCATCTCAGCATAGAGTCCGCCGTCAGCGGCGTAGTTGATGTCTTCAAAAAAGATACCGTACATCGTCGGCTGTACGGGGGCACCCAGTTTCTTTGTGTTGATGTCCATCACGTGGGTCTGTGCCGATGCCGTCAGACTGACGGCAAGCAGAGCAAAGGTAAGGAGTTTCTTCATATTTGATCTTTAATTAGTTGCTAGTGGGCACAAAAGTACATAAAAATCCTGACGTACGGAAATAATCTCAATAAAAAATGCGTATAAAATCAAAAATATTTGGAGATTTCATGGAAATAACTTATTTTTGCAGAGAATTTCCTAAAGACCGCAGATATGACGATCAACCATCGGCTGAGAATACCGTTTCTTGTGATGACGCTCCTTGTCTCATCGCAAGTGCCTGCACAGACGTCCCTGTGTAAGGATACGGCTGAGCACCATCGGCTGCAGCAGGCGATGTGGGATTGTTGTTCCCAGGATTCGCCAGATGTGTTGTATCAGGCCTGCGTGGAATACCAAACCCATGCGCGTGCCGAGAAGGATATGTTTTCAGCCTATACGGCCTGGGTCTGTGGGGTGATGTATAACCTGGGACGGATGAATATCAAGGACGCCTACCATATCACCCAGGTCATGAAGGAGGAAATTCATGCTGATAACGCCGATTCCGAGGAATGCTATTTCGTACCTAATATGATGGGACATGTGTATAATACCTGCGGCAATATTCCCGGGGCATTAGAGGAGTTCCAGAAATCTGTCGAACTGATCAAGGGTACGCAATACGAGAAAGACGGTCTGGCCTTTATTTATCTGGCTCTTGCGCATGTGGAATTAAATAATGATCCCACGAAGGCACTCCACTGGGTCGATGTGGTGATGCAGGTGCAGGAGAAATACAAGGACTCATGGAACTACTACAGGGCCAAGGCTGACGCCTATGCCATCAGGGCTATTGCGGAATTCAGACTGCATCGCTATGACGCCTTCCGTCGCAGTATGTACGAGATGGAAGAAGCCAACAAGAAGAACCTGTCGCCATCAAGCGACTTGTTCGTGCCCTATGCCAAAGTGTATAAGACCTTGCTTGACGGGAACTCTGAGCAGGCACTGGCAGAAGCAGAGGCTCTGTCGAATAAGAGGGAACAATATCTCGTAAAATGTGATATCTACCGCTATATTGGCGACAACGACAAAGCCTTTATGACACAGCGGGAACTGATGCAGAAGTGCGACTCTATCACGGGTGTGATGATCGCAGAGAATATCGGACAGATGGAGCACGACATCCAGATGATGCAGCAACAGCAGAAGATGGCTCGTCTGCTGAATATCATCTTGTCTGTCGTCGTGGTGTTGGCATTGCTCTTTATCGTGTTGCTGCATCGAAACATCTTCCTGCGCCGCCGCTATTATAAGAAACTAAAAGAGAAGAATGAGGAGTTGCGGGCGGCCAACAGGCTGGTGATCGCCGCTGATAAGACGAAGACGGAGTTTATCCGTAGTATGAGCCATGAGATCCGTACACCTCTGAACATTATCAACGGTTTCTCGAAGGTGCTTACCGACGACGAGAATGAACTGGAACCCGAGGAGCGGAGGGATATTGTCAGGACCATGAGTGAGAGCACCCGCCAGATTACCTCTCTGGTGGATAAGATGCAGGCGCTGGTAAATGAGAATACAACGGAACTGCTGAACAGTCTGGATATGACGGATGTGGTGGATATTTGTAACCTCGCCATCAAAGCCATGCCATGGACGGATCCCCAGCGTATCAAGGTGGTCTTCGATAACCAGATACAGTCTGGCAATACGAGGTTGTGTACCCATATCGACAGTCTGGTCCAAATGTTGGGCAACCTGTTGGAGAATGCGGTGAAGTTTACGGAACAGGGACAGATCACCCTGACGCTGAAGCAAGACAAGACTCACTTCCACTTTACTGTGGAAGATACAGGTTGTGGTATCCCCCAGGACAAGATTGGCACCATCTTTGAGCGCTTTACGAAAGTAGATGAGTTTAAGGAGGGCCTCGGTCTTGGATTGGCTTACTGTCGTGAGACGGCCGAGAAACTAGGCGGCTGTCTGACGCTCGACAAGACATCAGACGAGGGCACGGCCTTCACACTGAGTCTGCCGATGCTGTTAAAGGTAAAGAAATAAACGATAAATAATTTAATAATAAATGGTATGAATCAACAAACAGAACAAGGTAGCAAAGCCTACCTCATTTCAATTGTGATGGTCGCCGTCTTGGGCGGTCTGTTATTCGGATATGACACCGCTGTCATCTCCGGTGCAGAGAAGGGTCTGCAGGCATTCTTTAAGACAGCACATGATTTTGACTACACCGACGGGTGGCATGGCTTCACCTCGGCTTCGGCCCTCATCGGCTGTATCATCGGTTCGGCACTCTCAGGATTCCTGGCCACGAACTTGGGTCGTAAGAAGTCGCTGATCATCGCTGGTATCCTCTTCTTCATCTCTGCCCTTGGCTCGATGGATCCGGAGTTCCTGTTCTTCGAGTATGGCAAACCGACTTACTCACTGGCACTCATGTTCAACTTCTACCGTGTGATCGGTGGTATCGGTGTGGGTCTGGCCTCGGCTATCTGTCCGATGTATATCGGTGAGGTGGCTCCCTCTAATATAAGAGGTATGCTTGTGAGCTGGAACCAGTTTGCCATTATCTTCGGTCAGTTGGTGGTCTATTTCGTGAACTTCTTCATCCTGGGCGACCACATCCAGCCGCTCGTAGAGGATATAGGTAAGCAGATAGCAGAGATCACACCTGCCGCACAGTGGACGGTAGAAACAGGTTGGCGTTATATGTTCGGTTCCGAGGCTGTTCCTGCAGGACTCTTCGCCCTGCTCATCTGTTTCGTGCCTGAGACGCCGCGTTATCTTGTCAGCATTGGTCAGGACCAGAAGGCTGAGGGTATTCTTGCCAAGATCAACGGTAAGTTGAAGGCTGCTGAGATCCTGCAGGATATCAAGGAGACCATGGTGGTGAAGACCGAGAAACTGATGACCTATGGTGCACTCTGTATCTTCGTGGGTATCATGCTCAGCGTGTTCCAGCAGGCCGTTGGTATCAATGCCGTGCTCTACTACGCACCGCGTATCTTCGGTGATATGGGTATGGACGACCCGATGATGCTGACAGTCTTCATGGGTATCATCAATATCTCGTTCACGCTCGTGGCTGTGTTCACGGTGGAGAAACTGGGTCGTAAGCCGCTGCTCATCTGTGGTTCGCTGGGTATGGCCCTGGGTGCCTTCGGTGTGGCTATAACCTTCGGTAACGACAGTCTGGCATTTGTAACTGCCGCCAGCCTGCTCGTCTATTCGGCTTCGTTCATGTTCTCATGGGGCCCCATCACCTGGGTGCTCATCGCCGAGATTTTCCCCAACACCATCCGTGGTGCTGCCGTGGCTATCGCCGTGGCCTTCCAGTGGATCTCCAACTTCATCGTATCCAGTTCGTTCGTACCTATGTTCAATATGCACCTGACGGAGGGTGATGACTTCGGCCACTGGTTCACCTATGGTCTCTATGGTATCATCTGTGTCATCGCTGCCCTGTTCGTATGGCGACTCGTTCCTGAGACCAAGGGTAAGACACTGGAGGATATGACGAAACTCTGGAAAAAGAATTAATTATAATAATAAAGTAATATCCAATGAAAAAGATTTTAGTAGCTGAAGACAACGACAGCAATTACATCCTGATGACGTACATCCTGAAGAAATACTATCAGTATGATCGTGCCAAGAATGGCGAGGAGGCTGTCAAGATGGTGGAGGAAGGTCAGTATGACATTGTCCTGATGGATATTAAAATGCCTGTGATGGATGGTCTTGAGGCCACTAAGAAGATCAAGGAGGCTCATCCTGATCTGCCGATAGTGGCTCTGACGGCCAACGCTTTTGACAGCGACCGCCAGTTAGCCTTTGATGCCGGATGTAACGACTTCCTCTCTAAGCCCGTGAGCAGTGAGGCCTGTCTGAAGACAATCAGAAAGTTTACTGGGGAATAAGGCTCAGGCTAGTTCCAGATCGAAAACCTGTCGTAGTTTATCTACGGCAGGATTTTCTTTGCTCATCAGTTCGAACTGCTCGCGACGGGTGAGGACTATGGGGCGCTCCTGTTGTTCGGCAATTCGGATGTTGAGTGTGATAGCGTTGTTGTGGAGGGCATTCTGAAGTGTCTTCACAATACGTCCTTTGAAGTCCTCCATCTCCTGTTTGATGAGGGCGTTGTCAACGATCACCTCCACCATGGGGAATTCCGTAATGACGGGGTTCATGTTCTTCATGCGTGTGGCGATGCCGCTGAACTGTTGTGGCATACGGTTACACATGGCCATCCACTGGAGTTCAAGGCCTTCCTGAGTGAAAGAGGAGTCCGTCTGTTGCTCCATCGTATTGGAAACCGTTCCTGGGATGATGTTCATCTTGCCGGGTTTCTCCCGACCGCGAAGGTTATTCCATGAGAAGCCGATCCCGCCGAGTTTGGTGGTGGGGCCTGGGTTAGTAGGCTTACTTGGAGTGCTAACCTTATTAATCTGACTGGTTATGTCAGGATTATGGGGTGATACGCTGGTCTTAGCCGCAGCTACCTGCGGGGCTGCTTTCTGTGGCTTAGACTGGCGTATCAGGTTCTTAAACAGGGATTTTAATCTTCTGGGGCGGCGCCCCGCGCTGGCATCCTCATCAGGTTGCGTGATCTGGGCCATCTCGATGAGCGTCAGTTCCACAAGCAGTCGTTTGTTGTTGGACTGCCGATAGTTGATGTCGCACTGATTCATCAGTTTCAGAGCCTGATAGAGAAAGCGTGTCTCACATTTCTTCGCCTGTTCCTGATAACGCTGGCGCTGCTGGTCGCTGACCTCTAAAAGAGGCAGGGTCTGGGGATCCTTGGCCATGAGCACGTTGCGCACATGCTTGGCCAGTCCCTGGATGAGCAGACCACCGTTGAAACCCTTGTTGATGACATTGTTCAGCAGTACCATGATGTCGCTCACCTGATTGTTGACAGCCAGGTCGATGATCTGGAAGTAATTTTCGGAATCCAGTACGTTCAGATCCTCGATGACCTTCTCGTAGGTGATGTTCCCCTGACAGAACGAGGAGGCCTGGTCGAAGATGGACAGGGCATCGCGCATACCACCGTCAGCCTTCTCGGCAATGATGGCCAGGGCCTGCTCTTCGTATGTGATGCCTTCCTGCTCAGCCACGTGCTTCAGGTGATTGACGGTGTTACGGACAGTCATCCGTTCAAAGTCGTAAATCTGGCAACGACTGAGGATCGTCGGCAGGATCTTATGCTTCTCGGTGGTAGCGAGGATGAAGATGACATGTGCAGGCGGCTCTTCCAATGTCTTCAGGAAGGCGTTGAAGGCCGCGGTGGAGAGCATATGCACCTCGTCGATGATGAAAACCTTGTACTTGCCCAACTGCGGCGGGATTCGTGTCTGCTCCATGAGCGTCTTGATGTGCTCCACGGAGTTGTTTGAGGCGGCATCGAGCTCAAAGATGTTGAGCGAGCGTTGCTCGTTAAAGGACTGACAACTCTCACATGCATTACATGCCTCGCCCTCAACTGTCGGGTTCTGGCAGTTGATGGCCTTTGCGAAGATACGTGCACAAGTCGTCTTGCCCACGCCTCTGGGACCGCAGAACAGGTAGGCGTGTGCCAGTTTTCCGCTCTTCACGGCATTCTTCAGCGTGGTCGTCAGGGCGGTCTGACCAACAACGGTGTCGAAGGTCATAGGCCGGTATTTCCTGGCAGATACGATATATTCCATAAAAACAGATTAATTTTTCTGCAAAGTTACAAAAATATTATGAATTATGAATGATGTATTATGAATTATTTTGTATCTTTGCAGACAAATTCATAATTATGAGAGTATTCACAAGCATCAAGTTGTTTTTACTTCGCGTGTGGCATTCTGCGTTCTTGAAATATGCAGTGGTCTGCATCGCCGGTGTGCTGATTGTGGGTTTTCTTGATGAGAACAGCGTGTGGAGCCATCTGAAGAACCTACAGCGTATCGATGAACTGACGGAAGAGACCGAGAAATATCATGCGGATTATCAGCGCGATCAGGCAAAAATCCGTGAATTGGACAAGGATCCGAAGGCCATGGAGAAGATTGCCCGTGAGCGATATTTCATGAAAGCCGATGATGAGGATATCTTCGTGCTCAGTGATGATCAGCGAGAGCCAGAACCCGTAAGTCATGAAACAACTGAATAGTATCCAGAATGCCGTTTACCTGATCGGTGCCTTGCTGATGGTCGTAGGGGCAGGTACGAGCATGTTGGCGTGGAAGTTTGCACCATACATTTTTGCCGTTGGGGCACTTGCCTTTGTCTCCATGCAGTTCCTTCAGCGCTATGAGGGCACGAACGTTGTCATCCGCCGTTTGCGTAGGATGATGCTCATCAGTGATTTCCTCTTTCTGCTGTCGGCCCTGCTGATGATTGCCAATACGGGGAATTTCCTTGGACTGGACTATATTACATATATAGAATATGTATATAACAAATGGGTGATAACCCTCTTGATTGCCGCTATCCTGCAACTCTATTCTACGCATAGAATCAGTAAAGAGTTGGATAAAGAGGCAAAAAAACTATAAAAGAGTGCGCATTTGTTTTAAAATGCGCAAATTTTTTTTTCTACTTCGATGAATCGTTGTACTTTTGCCCCACGAAACAGATTATTTATGAACAAAATCCTATATGTATTGGCCATCGTGGCAACGCTCGTTTCCTGTGCCGAGTCCTACTCGATTCAGGGATCATCTTCCGTGTCGGCGCTTGATGGCAGTAAACTATACCTGAAGACGGTGAAGAATCAGGAACTGAAGAATATCGATTCCTGTGATGTCGTTCATGGTAAGTTCCGCTTTGCAGGACTGTTGGATACGGTGAAACTGGCCAATCTCTATATGGACGATGAGTCGCTGATGATGCCTGTCGTCGTGGAGAAAGGTGAGATCGAGATTCGCATAGATAATACAGGGCGCAGTGTCAGCGGTACACCGCTGAACGATAAACTCTATCAGTTTATCCATCGCCATGATCAGATCAGTAATGAGTTGAACGAACTGTCACACAAGCAGAGTCAGATGCTGCTCGACGGTATCGATGAGGATATTATCAATCGTCAGCTTTCCGCAGAGGCTGCACGTCTGGCCCAGCAGGAAGACAGTCTGGTGACTAACTTCATTGTGGAGAACTTCGATAATATCCTGGGTCCCGGTGTCTTCATGATGATGACTGGTGGCTATCCCTATCCTGTGCTGACTCCTCAGATTGAGGATATCATGAGCAAGGCCACCAAGAAGTTCAAGGAAGATCCGTATGTGAAGGAGTATTATCGGACGGCTAACGAGATTCAGGCGCGTCAGAACGGACTGGTGGATGATACGCCTCAGCAGCCGGTCCAGCAGACCCCACCTCCTGCCGCTGTCCCTGAACAGCCTGCCGACTCCATGCAGTTGCCGCCGCTCAATTTCCCGCAGAAATGAGAACGCTGATACAAGGAGGGACTATCGTTAACGAGGGGCGGACCTTCGATGGGTCCATCGTAATCGAGGACGGGATAATCAGACAGATAAGACAAGGACATACAATACCCGAAGCATCCTATGATGAAGTCATTGATGCTTCGGGTTGTTTTGTGATGCCGGGTGTCATCGACGATCATGTGCACTTCCGCGAGCCAGGACTGACAGAGAAGGCCGATATCGACACGGAAAGCCGTGCTGCGGCTGCTGGTGGTGTCACTACCTATTTCGATATGCCCAATACCGTACCTCAGACGACGACATTGGAGGCCTTGGAAGAGAAATTTGCGCTGGCTGCTCAGAAGAGCCATGTGAATTATTCTTTCTTCTTTGGAGCTACCAACGATAATGTGGATCTGTTCCCACAACTTGACTCCCATCGTATCCCGGGTATCAAACTCTTCATGGGCAGTTCGACGGGTAATATGCTGGTGGATCGCCAGGAAGCGCTGGAGCGTATCTTTGCTTCTGCACAACTCCCTATCATGACCCATTGCGAGGATACGGATATCATCAACCGTAACATGGCGGAAGCCAAACGGCTTTATGGCGATGATCCGAAAGTGATACATCATCCTGAGATCCGTAGTGAGGAGGCATGTTATGAGAGTACGCGCCTGGCAGTGGAACTGGCAAAGAAGCACCATGCCCGTCTGCACGTGGCTCATCTGACAACGGCTAAGGAACTGGCGTTATTGGGTCATGATCCGAAGATTACCGCCGAGGCCACTGTGAGTCATCTCTATTTCTGTGACCGTGACTATGCCGCCCTTGGTTCCCATATCAAATGCAATCCCGCCATTAAGACGGAGCGCGACCGTGAGGCCTTGCGCGAGGCCCTGAATGATGGACGGATCACGTTGATCGGTACTGATCATGCCCCCCATCTGCTGTCCCAGAAGGAGGGCGGTTGTGCCAAGGCAGCCAGTGGTATGCCGATGATCCAGTTCTCGCTGGTGACGATGCTGGAACTGGTGGATCAGGGTGTGCTGACGCTGGAGCGGCTGGTAGAGTTGATGTGCCACAATCCTGCCCGTCTCTTTGAGGTACGTGGCCGTGGTTTCCTGCGTGAAGGTTATCAGGCAGATATTGTCCTCATCCGTCCTCATGCTGGTTGGACGGTAACCAAGAATATCATCCTGAGCAAATGCGGCTGGAGTCCGATGGAAGGCCACATGTACTTATGGCGTGTGGAGCAGACACTCTGCAACGGGCATACGGTTTATGCCAAGGGTGGGGTAGATACGGATTATACGGGACAACCTGTCGAATTCAGATGAGACTTACCTACGATATCTCGGAGTTGACGCCCTATATCAACTGGCCTTATTTCTTCTATGCGTGGCAGGTGAAGGATGAGGCTGAGAAGGTGCGGCTGCGTCAGGAGGCGGAAGAAACCCTTGGACAGTTGGAGGGGAAATACCATGCTTATGCCCTTTTTGAACTCTTTGATGCCAATGCTGACGGTGATGATATCGTGATTGACGAAACGCGTATCCCTCTACTCCGTCAACAGCAAGGCAATCCCCCGTATCTTTGCCTGTCAGACTTCCTCCGTCCGCAGTCTTCAGGTAAGAAGGACAGGGTAGGGCTCTTTGCCACTTCGGCCGAAATTGGTCTGGAAACGGATTTCGACAGCGATCCCTATCAGAAGATGATGACCCAATTACTGGCTGATCGTCTGGCTGAGGCTGCTGCCGAACGGATGCATGAACAGGTGAGAAAAGAGTTTTGGGGTTATGCGAAGGATGAGGATCTGACGGTCGCAGAGATGTTGGTGGAGAAGTTTCAGGGCATCCGTCCTGCCGTTGGCTATCCCTCCTTGCCCGATACCAGTCTGAACTTCGTCCTCGACCAGTTGCTGGATATGAAGCAAATCGGTATCCGACTGACGGAAAGCGGAGCCATGAAACCCCATGCCAGTGTCAGTGGTCTGATGTTCTCACATCCGAAAGCACATTATTTCAATCTGGGAAAGATCGGAGAAGACCAACTGCTAGACTATGCCCGTCGTCGTGGTCTTCCCGTTGAAGTATGCCGCAAGTTCCTTGCCGCCAATCTCTAGTTTGATTTGAGCGTGATCACCACGATCTCGCCTGTGGCACCGAAACGGAAGGGAATAAGCCCTCCCAGTCCGGCCGTGACAAAGAGAGATTGCCGTCCCTCGTGATACCAACCGTTGGATTCCGTACCCGTCAGTGATAACGGGCACCAGCCTAGGATATTGAACTGCATGGCATGGGTATGTCCGCTGAGGGTGAGTTGGGCATGGCTCTCTGGCAGGATTTGGTGACGCCAGTAAAAAGGATCGTGTTGGAGCATGAGGATGAACTCGTCCTCTGTCACTCCTTCGAGGGTCTTGTGGATATCGCTTCTTAGGGGGAATATCTCACCGTTTCCATCGTTCTCCATGCCTGCGATAACAATATGGGATGTGTCGCGCTCAATGGTACGGTGTTCATTGAGCAGTACTGTCCAACCCATCTGACGCTCCAGACTGACGGTTTCCCGACAGTTGGCAACCTTCGTCACCTTGTCGGCCCCGATATAATCCGCATAGTCGTGGTTGCCGAGTACGGAGAAGACACCGTCTTTGGCTTTCAGGGTACTCAGTACGTCGATGTGCGGATAAAGTTCCTGCGGTTGGATGTTCTGCAGGTCACCCGTGAAGACGATCAGGTCAGGCCGTTGGGCGTTGATGCTGTCGATGGCGCGTTGGAGTACCCAATTGTTGTGTTTCATATAACTGCCCACATGGGCATCGGAGAACAGCACGATCTTATAGCCGTCAAACGCCTTGGGCAGTTCCTTGGAGGTGTATTCCATACGGTTTACCTCCAGTTTGTTGAAACCAACGAATGTGCCCCAGAACAGTACGAACCATACGGCAGGGACGCTCAGCAGACCCAACAGGTTCCCGTAGTTGTTCCGTTTGTGGAAGAGTTTGCGGCATCCTCTGCCCAATAGCGAGCAGATGCTATAGGTCCACATTGGTATGATGACGAGTCCTATCAGGAACAGGTAGGCGTACAGGATAAAGATACGGTCATTGTCGGGAATGAAGTTCGGCTCCAGCGCCAGATAGATGGTATATGCCATCATTGCCAGACATGGAACCCACAGGAGCACCCGTTTCCACCATGCCTTTTTCCGATGGAAATAGCGCAGGTCGAAATAGATAAAGGGAATGAGGATGAGCAGCAGGAATAGGGGAAGGTCTCTTGCAATCATTGGTCGGGATTTTCTACAAAGCCTTGGTATTCAGGAACGAGGGCCGACATCACGGAGTCGTAGGCCTGACGCATGGTTGCATCGATATTCTCCGGCCCCTGTCCGATGGGGTAGATGGCCTGGTGGATGGTCAGTGTCAACGGGTGCCAGTTGACAAGATTGATAAAACCTTTCGTACGTGGCAGGACATCGAAGGAGCCGTTGATGGTGAGTGGCACTACAGGTAACTGCAATTCGTCGGCCAGGGCGAAGGCACCTTTCTTGAATTTTCCCATGTGTCCGGTAAAGGAGCGTGCACCCTCAGGGAACACCGTCACACTATAGCCCTCCTGCAGGATCTCCCGTGCTGTATCGTAAGTCTTCTTGATCTTCTTGGGACCCCGCTTATCGACAAAGATCTGGTGAGACTTCTCACAGGCATAGCCCAAGAAGGGAATCTTCCGTAACTGATACTTCATCATCCACTTGAAGTTACGGCCCAGGTGACCATAGATGATGAAGATGTCAAAGATGCCCTGATGATTAGAAACGAACACATAGCTCTGGTTCTTCTCCAGATGCTCGCGCCCTTCTACCTTGATGGGCAACAGAAATGCCTTGAGTATGATCTTTCCCCACCAGCGGCCAGGGTAGTAACTCCAGAAATGGCCGTTGCCGATCGTTGTACCGATGCCTACCTCCAGTGCCGTGATGATGGTCATCAGCACCAAAACAGGAAAGCCTATGCATATCTGGTAGATGAGATATAGTATCTTTAATAACAACTTCACCTTTATATTTTTTTACCTTTTTACCTTTCTATCTTCGGATACTTTCTCGTCCATCCGTCCCATCTCATCCTCATCACACCGAAGAAAGCCTCACCGAAGATGCCGCCAGACATCTTACTGGTTCCCTCACGGCGATTGACGAAGACCACGGAGACCTCCTTGATCTTGAAGCCAATCTTATGGGCGGTGTATTTCATCTCGATCTGGAAACCGTAGCCCTTGAAGCGGATCTTATCAAGTTCGATGGTCTGCAGTACCCGCCGCTTGTAGCAGACAAAGCCCGCTGTGGTGTCGTGTACCTTGAACCCGGTGATTATTCGCACGTATTTCGAGGCGAAATAACTCATCAGCACCCGTCCGACAGGCCAGTTTACCACGTTCACCCCTGTCACATAGCGGCTTCCGATAGACACGTCGTAACCCTCGTCATGGCAGGCAGCATAGAGCCGTGGCAGGTCGTTGGGGTCATGACTGAAATCGGCATCCATCTCGAAGATGTAGTCGTAATCGTGTTCCAACGCCCATTTGAAGCCGGCGATATAGGCCGTGCCCAGTCCGAGTTTGCCTTTCCGCTCGATGATGAAGAGACGGTCGCAGAACTCCGTCGCCATCATACCCCTGACGATGGCTGCCGTCCCGTCGGGGGAACCGTCGTCGATCACGAGAATATGGAAGCATTTTTCCAGGGCGAATACCGCACGGATGATCTTGTCGATATTCTCCTTCTCGTTATAGGTCGGAATGATGACAATACTGTCGCTTTTGTGCATAATCTGATGATTGATGGTGCAAAGGTACAAATAAATTGAGAAAAAAGCATGTTTTTCACTTCTTTTTTCGTAATTTTGCACACTGTTCGCGATGAATATACAGGAATTAGAGAAATTATACGCACAGTTGCCGCAGGTGTCGGCTCTGGCAAAAGAGTTGGGAAAATCTTCAGTGAAGACGATTTTCCTCGAAGGTTTGTTAGGCTCTTCGGCACAGATGCTCTTTGGAAGTCTGTCGAAAAAGTGCAACACCCCCTTGTTGTTTGTCCTTCAGGATGCCGAGGAAGCCGGCTATTTCTATCACGACCTGACCCAACTCATGGGCGATCGTGATGTGCTCTTTTTCCCCAGCAGTTATCGTCGGGCCATTAAGTATGCCCAGCGCGACGCAGCCAGTGAGATCCTTCGTACGGAGGTGCTGGCCCGCCTCTCTTCAGGGGAGGGAGGGTATATTGTCACCTGTCCGGAGGCACTGGCAGAGATGGTGGTGTCGAAGAAGAACATGGACTCGAAGACACTGGTGCTGGAGAAAAACCAGACGATCAGCATCACTGAGATAGAGAAGACGTTGCGTGGTTTCGGCTTCCGAGAGGTGGATTATGTCTATGAACCAGGACAGTTCGCCGTGCGCGGCTCCATCTTTGATGTCTATTCCTTCAGTTGTGAATACCCCTATCGCATCGACTTCTTCGGTGATGATATAGATTCCATCCGTACCTTTGAGGTGGAGGATCAGTTGTCGAAGGATCATCGCGACCGTGTGGAGATTGTGCCAGAACTGGCAGTCGCTGAAGATAAGGTGCCTTTCCTCTCATTTGTGCCAAAGGAAGTGGTACTGGTCACGAAGGATTATCTCTATGTCCGCGATGCCATCGACCATGCCTATCAGGAGGGCTTCTCCTCACAGGCGCGGATGGAGCAGATGGAAGGTGCCACTGAGATGGAGCAGCGCGAGATAGAGCGACAGATGCGTAGGGAGTCACAGTTGGTTACGGGTGCTCAGTTTATGACGGATGCCGAGACGTTCCGCCGCATCGAGTTCGGCCACCGCCCCTCGTCTCAGCCTCAAGCCACACTTCACTTCCACGTCACCGTCCAGCCCCTCTTTCATAAGAATTTCGACCTGCTGGCACAATCCTTTGAGGATTACTTGTCGCAAGGCTACCAGATCTATATCCTCGCCGACAGTGCCAAACAGACCGAGCGCCTGAAAGAGATCCTGAACTCACTGGGGACGGTTCTCCCTGAGTCCTTGCCCAAGGACTCAGGGAGAACCGTCCCCAGTGAGTTCACCCCCGTCGATAAGACGCTCCACGAGGGTTTTGCTGATGACGACCTGCGCATCTGCGTCTTTACCGACCATCAGATCTTCGACCGTTTCCATAAGTACAACCTCAAGAGCGACAAGGCCCGTAGTGGTAAGATGGCCCTCACGCTGAAAGAGATCCAACAGTTCGAGATCGGCGACTTCGTGGTGCATGTCGATCATGGCGTGGGTAAGTTTGGTGGATTGGTACGCATGCCTCAGGGCGATGGCTATCAGGAGATGATCAAGATCCTCTACCAGCATGGTGACAGCATCTATGTTTCCATCCATTCATTATATAAGGTGTCGAAATACAGGTCGCAGGATGGTGGCGAGGGACCTCGCCTTTCCGCCCTCGGCACTGGTCAGTGGGAACGCCTCAAGGAACGTACTAAGAAACATATCAAGGATATCGCCCGTGACCTCATCAAACTCTATGCGAAGCGTCGTCGTGAGAAGGGCTTTGCCTTCAGTCACGACACCTATCTCCAGCATGAGCTTGAGGCCAGTTTCCTCTATGAAGATACGCCTGATCAGTTGAAGGCCACACAGGATGTGAAGGCCGATATGGAACAGGCGAAGCCCATGGATCGTCTGGTTTGTGGTGACGTAGGTTTCGGTAAGACGGAGGTCGCCGTGCGTGCCGCCTTCAAGGCAGCGACGGATGGTAAACAGGTGGCCGTGCTGGTGCCTACCACCGTCTTGGCCTATCAGCATTTCCGCACTTTCACCTCCCGTCTGAAGGATATGCCCGTCAGGGTGGATTACCTGACACGGGCCCGCAGTGCCAAACAGACCACCGCCCTGCTGAAAGACCTTGCTGATGGAAAGATAGATATCATTATTGGCACGCATAAACTCATCGGCAAGACGGTGAAGTTCAAGGACCTTGGTCTCCTCATCATCGACGAGGAGCAGAAGTTTGGCGTCAGCACGAAGGAGAAGCTCCGCCAGATGAAGTCGAATGTCGATACCCTGACGATGTCAGCCACACCGATACCGCGCACGCTTCAGTTCTCTTTGGTAGGCGCCCGCGACCTCAGTGTCATCCAGACACCGCCTCCCAACCGCTATCCCATCCAGACGGAGATCCATACCTTTGGGGCAGAGATCATTGCCGATGCCATCAATTTCGAGATGTCGCGCAACGGACAGGTGTATTTCGTCAACAACCGTATCAGTCAGTTGCAGGAGATTGCGGACATGATCCATAAGTACGTTCCGGATGCCCGTATTGCCATCGGACACGGACAGATGAAACCGGAAGAACTGGAACAGATCGTGCTCGACTTCTCCAACTACGACTACGATGTGCTCCTCTCTACAACCATCGTGGAGAATGGTATTGACATCCCCAATGCCAATACGATTATCATCAACGGTGCCCATAATTTCGGTCTCTCTGATCTCCATCAGATGCGAGGTCGTGTCGGGCGTGGTAATCGCAAGGCCTTCTGTTATCTGCTGGCACCTCCCTTGGCGGCACTGCCTCCAGAGTCGCGCCGTCGCCTCGAAGCCCTCGAGAACTTCTCTGACCTCGGCTCAGGCATTAACATCGCCATGCAGGACCTTGATATCCGTGGCGCGGGTAATCTCCTCGGCTCCGAGCAGAGCGGCTTTATCTCCGACCTCGGCTACGAGACCTATCAGAAGATCCTTAACCAGGCCATGGCCGAACTCCGTAATGAAAATGTCACATTAGGGTCAGGACACTTTGTGTCATCGCCCGATGACACAAAGTGTCCTGACCCTAATGTGACATTCGTTGACGATTGCGCTCTGGAGTCCGACATTGAGATGTACTTCCCAGACCAGTATGTCCCCAGCGACTCAGAGCGCATGCTTCTCTACCGTGAACTCGACAATCTTGCCAATAGCAACCGTCTCGATGCCGATCTCGAGGCTTATCGTAAGCGCCTGAAAGACCGATTTGGAAAGATTCCCGCCGTGGCCGAGGAACTGATTAACGTCGTTCCCTTGCGTGTGTTAGGTAAACAGTTGGGTATCGAGAAGATCATGCTCAAGCAACAGAAGATGTATCTCTACTTCGTGAGTGTCCCTGATAGTCCCTATTACCTGAGCGAGGCTTTTGGCAGGGTCATTAACTATATGACTCAGAATGTGCGCCGCTGCAATCTTCGTGAAGCGAATGGCAAGCGATCCATGGTCGTCAACGATATCCCCTCTGTTGAGGCGGCTCTGTCAATCTGTCGTGCAATTCTGACAGATTGACATGTAAAAATCCACTGGCATTTATCTTGCATATTGTCTGGTGAGAGCCGAAAGGTAATCGCTAAAAAAGACAACATGTATAACCATTTAAAAATAGAATTAGGAGGTAACGATTATGATGCCAGTAATGAGAAGTAACAGTTGGATTCCCAGTGTGTTCAATGATCTGTTTGATACGGACTTTATGCCGAAGGCAAACTGCACGGCTCCCGCTATCAATGTGAAAGAAAGTGACAAAGCCTATACCGTAGAGTTGGCTGCACCGGGCATGAAGAAGGAGGACTTCAACGTACATATCAATGATGAGGGCAACCTGATCATCAAGATGGAGAGCAAGCAGGAGAAGAAGGATGAGGATAAGAACACGCGCTACCTGCGTCGTGAGTTCTCTTACTCAAAGTTCGAGCAGACGCTGATCCTGCCGGATGACGTGAAGAAGGAGGATATCTCCGCCAAGGTCGAGCATGGTGTTCTCACCGTCGAACTCCCCAAGGTCGTTGAAGAGAAAGTGAAGGTATCACGTCAGATAGATATCGCATAAGGATTCATATCACATAAGGTTTTTAGGTTTTAGTTATTGGTTAGTTCATGAGCGGGTGTGCCGAATTCGGCACACCCGCTTCGTCATTTTTACATCGAATAGAAGGCGGCCATGAAACTTTGGCGGTAATTCTTGCTGATTCTTAATTCGCGATTATCGCCCAACGAGTCGTCTAGGATACAGACAGACTCTTGGATCTTCTTGATCTTGTTGATGTTGACGATATACCGTTTGTGGATCTGCACGAAATCAGGCGAATAGTTAAGGATGACACCTTTGATGGCATTGACCACGAGGATGATTGGCAGGTGTTCGCTTGAAATGGCTAAGGATCGCACGGAGACAGTGTTTCTTTCATGTCTTTGCGATTTTTCTGCAAAGATAATGAAAATATGTGATAGTCACAATAATTTTCCAATATTTTCTTCTGTTTTATGCTTTATCTATACACTAAACATGATAACCTATTGAAATACAGAAAATTACTTGGTGTATAGACGGTTGTTTTTATCTGTCATCTATACACTAATTCGTATTATTTGAGCCATATTTGTAATATTTTTATACTTAACTTTCTGATATACAGACCGTTTCATAATCACAAAATATTTTGGAACACTTTGTTTCTGCCTTTGAAACACTCTGTTTCTGGCCTTGAAACAAAGTGTTCCAAGTGTTGAAACAATGTTGGAACACTTTTATAATCTCTAATAAGATAGTCTGAAATATTGACAAAAGCCAGATTTAGTGTATAGATGACCTTTAGAAACAAGGCTCTATACACTAGATAATTCATTTATAATCAGAATGTTATCTTATTTAGTGTATAGTTGAACCATTTTTTATTATTTTTTCTCACGAAAATATTACTCGAAAAAATTCGGTAATGATAAAAGACAAAAAATCCCGCTCAGCTGTGAAGTGAGCGGGGTTATTGATAGTTTATTGTTTGTCTTATTGTTTGTCGAGTTCTGCGAGGTTCTCGGCGATCATCTCGTCAGTGACCGTGTAGTTTTGGAGGTCACCCTTGATGAAGGCTTCGTACGACGGCATGTCAATGAGACCGTGACCAGAGAGGTTGAAGAGGATGACTTTCTCCTCGCCAGACTCCTTGCACTTGTTGGCCTCGCGGATGGTGGCGGCGATGGCGTGACAACTCTCGGGTGCAGGGATGATACCCTCCGTACGGGCGAAGAGCATACCAGCCTCGAAGGTCTCGAGCTGTGGGATATCGACACCATACATATAACCGTCCTTGATGAGCTGGCTGATGATCATACCTGCACCATGGTAGCGCAGACCACCAGCGTGGATGTTAGAGGGCTTGAAGTTATGGCCCAGCGTGAACATCGGCAGCAGTGGGGTATATCCGGCCTCGTCGCCAAAGTCGTAGCGGAACTGACCGCGTGTCAGCTTCGGACAACTATCGGGCTCTGCGGCGATAAACTCCGTGTTCTTGCCCTCGAGGATCTTGTGACGCATGAAGGGGAAGGCGATACCACCGAAGTTGGAACCACCACCGAAGCAGCCGATCACGATGTCGGGATACTCACCAGCCATCTGCATCTGCTTCTCAGCCTCCAGACCGATGATCGTCTGGTGCAGACCTACGTGGTTAAGCACGGAACCCAGTGTATATTTACAATTAGGTGTGGTCGTAGCGAGTTCGACGGCCTCAGAGATAGCGGTACCCAGTGAACCGGAGTGGGTGGGATCCTTCGTCAGGATATCCTTACCGGCACGGGTGGACATCGAGGGAGAACCCTCCACCACAGCACCGAAGGTACGCATGATGCTGGAGCGATAGGGCTTCTGCTGCATGGTGATCTTCACCTGATAGACGGCGCAGTCGAGGCCGTAGATCTTGGCGGCATAGCTCAGGGCAGCACCCCACTGGCCAGCACCGGTCTCTGTGGTGACGTTCTTCGTGCCCTCCATCTTGGCATAGTAGCACTGGGGCAGGGCAGAGTTGATCTTATGGGAACCCAGCGGGTTGGTGGATTCGTTCTTGAAATAGATATGGGCGGGTGTACCCAAAGCCTCTTCGAGGGCATAGGCACGAACCAGTGGTGTGCTGCGATAGAACTTATACTTCTCGAGCACCTCTTCAGGGATGTCTATCCAACGATGCTCCGTGTCCAGTTCCTGCACACAGCACTCACGGGGGAAGATGTGTGCCAGGTCATCGACACCCAGAGGCTGCTTCGTAGCCGGGTGGATGGGAGGCATGGGCTTGTTGGGCATGTCTGCCTGAATGTTGTACCACTGTGTTGGGATCTCACTCTCTTGGAGGATGAATTTTTTCTGTTTAGCCATAATATAAAAGTTTTAGAATTTTGAAATTCCGTCTGCAAAGATAACACATTTAATTGAAAATGGAGAATTGATAATTGATAATTTATTAAAAAATAGTACCTTTGCAGTCGATTATGTGGATTCTTGCAACAATATTGATTTATTTTGCAGTCTTGTTCGGCATCAGCCGACTGACGGGCAGACGTGCGACGAACGAGACGTTCTTCCGTGCAAACAGGAGATCGCCTTGGTATATGGTGGCCTTCGGTATGATCGGCGCCTCGATCTCGGGGGTGACGTTTGTCAGTGTACCTGGTATGGTGACAAATATCGACATGACCTATATGCAGACCTGTTTGGGCTTTATCCTGGGCTATATCGCCGTGGCCTTTATCCTCCTGCCGCTCTACTATCGGCTGAACCTGACGACCATCTATTCGTACTTAGGCCAAAGACTGGGGCCGAGGGCGTATAAGACGGGGGCCTCGTTTTTCCTGTTGTCGAAGATGACGGGGGCGGTGGTGCGCTTCTATGTGGTCTGCATGATCCTCCAGCGGTTTGTGTTTGAGGCCTGGGGGATTCCCTTTGCCGTCACGGTCACGGTGATGGTGGCCCTGATCTGGCTCTACACCCGTCAGGGTGGCATCAAGACGCTGGTATGGACGGACACGTTCCAGACGGTCTGTCTCTTTGGCGCCCTTCTCCTTATCATATATAAGGTGACAGGACTGTTGGGGATGACCATCCCTGAGGCGGTGGATGCCATCGCCGCTGACGCCCATAGCCGGATCTTTGTCTTTGACGACTGGGTGTCGAAGCAGAACTTCTGGAAACAGTTCCTGAGTGGCGTGTTCATCGTGATCGTGATGACGGGGCTGGATCAGGATATGATGCAGAAGAACCTGACTTGTAAGTCGCTCAGGGAGGCCCAGAAGGATATGTGTACCTATGGCGTGGCCTTCGTGCCTGCTAACCTGCTCTTCCTGTCGCTGGGCATGCTGCTGGTGATGCTGGCACAGTCGCAGGGAATGCCCGTGGCCGTGGGGGATGCACTGTTGCCTGATTTCGTACAACAGAGCGGACTCTCCGTGGTGCTCCCCTTTACCATCGGACTGACGGCGGCCTCGTTCTCGAGTGCCGACTCCGCGCTGACCTCGCTCACCACGAGCTATTGTGTGGATATCCGGGGAAGGGCAGGGGATGAGCGCCTGCGGAAAAGGGCACATCTGGGAATCAGTGTACTGTTTGTGGTGATGATCCTGCTGTTCAGACTGCTGAACTCAACGAGTGTGATCGATGCCATCTACACGCTTTGCGGCTATACCTATGGACCGCTGCTGGGCCTCTTTGCCTTCGGGATGCTGACGAAGCGGATGCCTCGCGACCAATATGTGTCGTATATCTGTGTGGCCTCGCCGTTGGTATGCTATGCCATAGACACACTGACCTGGCAATGGTCAGGCTATCGTTTCGGCTATGAACTGCTGATGCTGAACGGACTGCTTACGTTTCTGGCCTTGACTGTAAGCTCTCGATGTACTCCTTCGGTTGAACACCGAAGTGTTTCTTGAAACAGGTGGAGAAATAGCGGGGATCCTTGAATCCCACGCGATAGGCGAGGTCGCTGACGCGGATGCCAGGCGTCGTTTCTGCGATCCTGCTAGCCTCTTTCATGCGGACGTCGCGGATGAAACTCGACACGTTGAGACCCGTGAGGGAGCGTAACTTGTTATATAAGGTAGAGGTACTGGTGCCCATGTCGGTGGCCAGGGCATCACGGTCGTAGTATTCGTCTTCCAAATGGTTATATACAAATTCCAAGGCACGCCCCAGAAATTCTTTATCAGGTGAAGACATCCTCTCCTCCTGCTTCTGCATCGTCTCTGCCATGGACTTCTTACTGTAGTCGCGCTGTATCCTCTTACGGTTTTCTACGATATTGTCGATGCGCAGTTTCAGTTCTCCGAGACGGAACGGCTTGATGAGGTAATCGTCGGCTCCAGCGAGCAGACCTTCCTCAATATCTTCCTTCTGGGTCTTCGCTGTCAGGAGGATGATGGGCAGGTGGTTGTAGTCGTCGTCGGATTTGACATTTCTCGTCAGTTCGTAACCGTCCATCTCGGGCATCATCACATCGGAGATAATGATGTCGAGTTCCTTCTCTTGGATGATCTTCAGCGCCTCTACACCGTTGTTGGCCGCATAGACCCGATAGTAGGGCTTGAGTATTTGTTTCATCAGCATCAGCAGTTCCACATTGTCCTCCACGACGAGCAACTTATAGACGTCCTCATCGTAAGCAATCTCCGCCTCCGACTCTTCGTTCACGTCGGGGACGATGGTTTTGAAGTCGATAATGGTATTCTTGGGAACGCTGAAGTCTATGGTATGATGCTCATCGATCTGTTCGGGCAGGAAGGATTCCTTGCTGATGGGGAGGGTCACGGTGAAGGTGGTGCCTTTGCCTACCTCACTCTCACACTCGATGTTTCCGTGGTGCAGATAGACCAGATCACGTGTGAGGGATAGACCGAGTCCCGTGCCGATGGTGCGATGCTGACGGTAGTCACCGTCTTGGAAGCGATGGAACAGATGTTTCATTTTTTCCTTGGGGATGCCTTCGCCCGTATCGCTCACCGTGATCTTGATACGGTCGTATGTTTTGTTGGTGACGGCCTTGAGGCTTACTTCTCCTCCTTCGGAGGAGTATTTAGCGGCGTTTGATAGGAGATTATAGATAATCTTGTCCAGTTTGTCAACATCAATCCATCCCATCATGCTTTCCGGAACACAGGAAATGGAGAATTTCATCTGTTTCTTGGCCAGCAGGGGTTCGAGACATTCTGCCGTCTCGTGGATGTATCCCATCACATCGCCCTGTGCCACGAGGAGTTTCAGTTCGCCCGCATCAGACTTACTGCTTTCCAGAATCTGCTGCAACAGGCGTACCATACGTTGGATGTTCAGTTGCATCATGTCGTAATCTCGTCCGAACTTAGGCTCTTCCTCCCGCAGTTTATCCACCGAGGCGGAGATCACGGTGAGCGGCGTGAGCAGTTCGTGGGTGATGTTCATGAAGACGGAACTTAATTGGAGCCGACGGCGCAATTTCATGCTTCGTAGGTACAGATTCCTACCTACGATGAAGATAATGGCTAGTATTGCCAATATCAGAAGGGATAAAAGCAGTACGCGCGTGCTCATTATATGGTTGTTTAATACTTTGCAAAAATAGAAAATAATTCCGATATTGTATCGTTTTTCCTCGAAAAACTTCAAAAAAGAGGCCGAAAATGTTTAAAATGCGTGATTTCTGGTTGAAAATACGTTAATTAACGCATTTTCGACATCAAATAACGCAGATTAAACATCACTTTTCTATACTTGTTGTATATTTGCAGCAGAAAAAGATTTTAATGGTTAAGGTTTATGGTTGATTAATTTAGTTTTTTAAGTAATTCAAGGAAAAGGCTCGTTGTGAAACGAGCCTTTTCTGTTGTTATCAACTAAAGAAATCTTATTTGTTCAGTAGGAAACGTTCCGCCTCGATGGCGGCCTGACACCCAGAGCCTGCCGCTGAGATGGCCTGGCGATACACAGGGTCGGCACAGTCGCCTGCCACGAACACGCCAGGGATCTTCGTCTTGGGCGTACCGTCGATCTTCTTCAGGTAGCCCACCTCATCCATGTCGAGCCATTCTTTGAAGATATCTGTATTGGGCTTGTGACCAATGGCCAGGAAGAAACCGTCGATGGCGATATCTACCTTTTCCTCATCAGGTTCCCCCTTACGTTTTACGAGATGGGCACCCTCTACACCGTTCTCGCCGAAGAGTCCGATGGTGTTGTGCTCAAAGAGAATCTCGATGTTCTCACGTTCTTTGACGCGCTGCTGCATCACCTGTGAGGCACGGAGGAAGGGCTTACGCACGATGAGATAGACTTTCTTGGCCAGTCCGGAGAGATAGAGGGCATCTTCACAGGCCGTATCCCCACCGCCTACTACAGCCACCGTCTTCTTACGATAGAAGAATCCGTCGCAGGTGGCACAGGCAGAGACACCCTGTCCGTTGTATTTGCGCTCATCGTCGAGTCCAAGGTATTTGGCGGAGGCGCCAGTGGCGATGATCACGGTATCAGCGGCAATCTCATTGCCCTCCTCGTCTGTACAGACGTAAGGGGCCTTCGAGAAATCCACCTTCACGATGGAGCCCATGCGGATATCCGTACCGAAGCGCTGGGCCTGTTCGAGCAGGTCCATCATCATCTGGTTACCATCCACACCCTGCGGATAGCCTGGGAAGTTCTCCACCTCCGTGGTCTGCGTGAGTTGACCGCCAGGCTGCATGCCACTGTATTCGATAGGGTTCAGATTAGCGCGGCTGGCGTAGATGGCAGCGGTATAGCCTGCAGGACCGCTGCCGATAATCAGGCATTTGGTCTTTTCCATTTATTTCAGAAGCTCTTCGATTTGCTTGGCGATATTGTCGATACTCTCCGTAGGCTCGAAACGGGCCACCACCTGTCCCTTCTTATTGATGAGGAACTTGGTGAAGTTCCACTTGATATCGGGCTTCTGTTTGTAGTCAGGATCGACTTTCGACAGCATGTCGTCGAGGATGGGGGCAATCTTGTGACTCATATCCCAGCCTGCAAAACCTTTCTGCTCCTGCAGGAACTTGTAGAGGGGATCGGCATCCTCGCCATTGACCTTGATCTTCTTGAAGCGGGGGAATTCCGTGCCGAAGTTCAGCTTGCAGAACTCATGGATGCTCTCGTCAGTACCGGGAGCCTGTTGTCCGAACTGGTTACAGGGGAAGTCGAGAATCTCAAAGCCCTGGGCATGATACTTCTGGTAGAGTGCCTCCAGTTCGTCGTATTGAGGGGTAAATCCACACTTGGTTGCCGTATTGACAATCAGCAACACCTCATTGGCGTATTCCTTCAGGGATACGTCTTTGCCTTTTCTGTCCTTGACAGTGAAGTCATAAACTGTTTTCATCTGTAAAATATAGTCTCTTGTTAAGTTCTTGGGCACAAATATACGCATTTTCCACGTTTTAGCCAAAAGAAAAGCGGAAAAAATGATGATATCTGTCAAAATAAAAATGCGCTCATGGCATATGCAACTACCATGAACGCATTTTTATTCTCTTTCTCGAAGGATATTATCTTATTTCTTCGCAGCCTTACCGTAGCGGCTCATGAACTTATCGACACGTCCTGCAGTGTCAACGAGCTTGCTCTTACCAGTGTAGAACGGGTGAGAGGTGCTTGAAATTTCGACTTTTACCACTGGGTAAGTTTCGCCTTCGAATTCTACTGTGTCATTTGTCTTTGCTGTAGACTTCGAGAGGAACATATCGCCGTTGGACATATCCTTGAATACGACGGGGCGATAGTTTTCTGGATGAATACCTTTTTTCATTTTGAGTTTAAATATTAATGTTAAAAATTTGATTTCACACTTTTGGGCTGCAAAGGTACGAATATTTTTTTGAATCCACAAACTTTTTGTGTCTTTTTCTTTGTCTGATCAGATTATTTTCCTATATTTGCAAACAGAAAACGAACTGAAGTGCAGCGATGAGTGAGATTGTAGAGAGCCATCCTTTCAAACCGTTTCTGCCTGAAAAGGCGAAGTTGCTGATGTTGGGCACCTTCCCGCCAGCCCCCAAGCGCTGGTGCATGGCGTTCTATTACCCGAACTGGATCAACGACATGTGGAGGATCATTGGCATCTGCTTCTTCGGCGACAAGAACCATTTCGTCGTGGAGCAGGAGAAGCGTTTCGATTTGGAGCGGATCATCCCTTTCCTGAAGGAGAAGGGCATAGCCCTCTATGATACGGCTACCCGTATCCGTCGCACGCAGGACAATGCCTCCGACAAGGATCTGGAGATCGTGGAGGCGACGGATCTCGACGCAATGCTGAGACAGATTCCTGACTGTCAGGCTGTCATCACGGCAGGCCAACTGGCCACGGAGGTGTTTTGCGACCATTACGGGATCAAGCCTCCAAAGGTGGGGGAATACGTGCCTTTCCATCTTGACGGCAGGGCACTGCGGCTCTACCGGATGCCCAGCAGTTCGCGGGCCTATCCGATGAAGGCGGAGAAGAAAGCAGACTATTATGATATTGTATTCAAATACCTGAAACTATGACGATTATTGGAATTGCCGGAGGATCCGGCTCAGGAAAGACCACTGTGGTGAAACAAATTGTCAAGGCACTGCCCCCTCACTGTGCAGCGGTAGTGCCCCTCGACTCGTATTATAACGATACGACAGGTCTGACGCCAGAAGAGCGCAGACAGATCAACTTCGACCATCCCGATGCATTTGACTGGAAGCTGCTGACGGAACAGATCAAGAAGTTGAAGAATGGTGAGGCCATTGAGCAGCCCACCTATTCCTATATAGAGAGTAACCGTCTGAAGGAGACCATCCACGTGGAACCCAAGCCCGTCATCATCATCGAGGGTATCATGGCTCTGCACTATAAGAAACTGCGCGACATGATGGACTTGAAAATCTTTGTGGATACCGACTCCGATGTCAGACTGATGCGCAATATCCGTCGTGATGTGGTGGAGCGCGGCCGTACCGTGGATATGGTGCTGGAGCATTACGAAACGGCCGTCAAACCGATGCATGAGCAGTTCATCGAGCCCACCAAGAAGTTTGCCGATATTATCATCCCCTCAGGCGGAGACAATAAGACCGGCATCCATATTCTTAAGACTTATATCGAGGGAATCGTAACGGGCGTGTAGCGCTATTCCTCTACCGCTGGCAGTTCCTTAGCTGGGGCCGTCTCTTCGGCGACCTCTTCCACGTTCGTTGCCTCAATGACCTCTTCAGCCACAGGTATCTCCTCTGCCTGATGTGCCTTCCGCTTGTCGGAATAGAACTTCAGCGAGTTGATCATCTCCGTGACGCCATAGAGCAGCGAGCACCAGCCCAGCACAAGCATCGCCATGCTGGCAGGAGCTAGGGGCTTGATGATGACATAGAGGCCGATGAGGAGGATGACAGATGGGAAGATCCAGTAGCCGAAGCCTATCTTGCCATACCTGCGGGCATTGATGAGGTTCATGTACTGGTTGATGGCACCCAAGATCAGGATGGCACCGATGATATACATCAGGGCCTTGATGAAGATGTTGGGCGTCAGTGTCAGCAGAAATCCTAAGATGATGCTGCCCACGCCAACGATAGGGAAGGTAGGCTTCTCGCCAGCCACCACACGGCCTTGGGCATCCGTAATCTTATACTCGGAGACGTTCTTCTTGGCATGCACATACACCACGAGGGAGATGATGCCTGAAAGCAGAAACAAAATGCCGATGGCAACAGTGATCCACGTGACGGTATTGTCCGGGAACTTAATCAGGAGAATACCGATGGCAATGGCGCTGAGGGCGCGGAATATAGAACTCTGTAATATCTTCATGTTACCAATTAGTCTATTTTTTACGTTGCAAAAATAATAAAATATGATGGAAATCACAAATAATTATGTATTTTTGCACAAAATTTAAAGGATAATGACAACTTTATACTTAGTCAGACACGGTGAGACGGTGGATAATGTCAACCAGATCATGCAGGGCCAGACGCAGGGCGAACTCAATGAGCATGGTATCCGTCAGGCTCGGGAGGTCAGTGAGGCATGGCGTGACCATCCGCTTGATGCCGTGATAGCCAGTGATCTGAAGCGTTCGATTGATACGGCGAGGATCATTGCCGAGCCCCATCATCTGGAGGTGGTGATGACACCTCTGCTCAGGGAACGTGACTGGGGCGACTTTACTGGGCGCTTTATTCCAGACCTGAAGGGTGAGGTGTGGCCGGATAATGTGGAGACATTGGAAAACCTGCTTTCCCGGGCAGGAGAATTCATCGCCTATGTCAAGGAGACATTCCCGGGAAAGCAGGTGCTGGCTGTAGGCCATGGGATCATTAACAAGGCCATCCAGGCAGTATATTATGGAAAATCAATGAGCGAAGTACGTCGTATGATGAATGCCGAGGTCAGGGTGCTCGAGCTCTGATTTAGCGATGACCACCATGGCCATGTGAGCCGCCTCCGTGTGAGCCGCCTCCGTGAGAACCTCCACCATGTGAGCCGCCAGAGAATCCACCCCTTGAGCCGCTGCTGTGTGAACTGCTGGAGAATCCACCACTATGTGATCTGCCAGAATATCCGCCGCGTGTACTGCTACTGTGAGATCCCCCGCTGCGTGGTCCACTGCTAAACGAACCGCTACTGCGTGATCCGCCATTACGTGGTCCACTGCTAAACGAACCGCTACTGCGTGATTCCGTGCTGTGGGATCTTCCAGAGAATCCCCCACGGGTGTTATGAGAAGAACGACTCCCTTCCGTTATACGGGGCTGATGGTTCGAATGGCTCTGATTACCGATGCGGTTCTGCTGACCGTCTCTGCGGCCATTGAAGTTGCCACTGCCTCCATCACGGTGATTCCTGTCGTTATGACGGCTGCCTGTCACACGGGTGGAACTGTTGCGAGAACCACGGTAGTCTCCACGATCCCAACGGTCATGCATACCTACGTGATGGTCATTGTGATGGGGACGATAGTGGTGGCTGTGGCCGTGATAGTAGCCGTGACCGCCATGACGGTGCCAGGCATGACCTCCGCGATAGGTCACATAGAAGTGAGGATATCCGAAGTAGAAATAGTCACGGTGCGGGTAGCGGAGATAGATGCCGAAGTGCCAGTAGCCTGCCTCCCAGTAGAGTGGGCGGTAGAAATAGGTGGCTGCCACAAAGGCATTCCACTGCCAGTCGTAGAGGATATAGCTCATGTCGAGGTTACGACGCTCCCAATAGGTGCCGAACACATCTGCACGCCCTGTGACACCCATGAGGTAGTCGAGGTTGATCTCGTACGCAGCCTCATACTGCTCTTCGGTCAGATTCAGTTCGTACGCCATCTTGTCGGTGAGGAACAGGGCCTCGTTGCGGGCCTGCTCGTAGCTCATTGCTTTAGCTGAGATGGTAGTTGCTAACATCATCAGTGCGAAAAACATCTTCTTCATATCCGTAATCTTTAAATGGTTTGACATACTTTGTTATCTATTCACGATGCAAAGATAGGGTAAAATGAAAGCAAATAAAAAGGATTTCCCCTAAACTGAATGGGGGAAATCCCTATAGATATATTATGGATATGGAAATCGCCGAGTTTAGTACTTCTCGAAGGTCCAGGTCTGACTGTCTTTGGTCAGTACCAGTTGGCCTTTTTCGAGCGCTGCCACCTTCACGCGGATATTATTGAAGGGCTTGAAGCCGAAGTTGTTCTCGACGACGGCGGTATCTGAGGCCGTTTCCCTGACGGAGTAGCACTGGATGAACAGACTGTCACCCTTGTGCTGGAAGTTGCCGTAAATCTGTCCCTTGGCAAGGTCTGAGAACGTAATGTCACGAAACAGTGCAACGGAACCAGAGAAACTCAGGTAGTTCGTATCCGACCCCTTCAGGCGCCATTGTCCTAGCAGATCACCAGCCTCGCGCCCTTCTTGGCAGGCAACGAGCAGCATGACGGCGCATACTATGAATGATTTAAAGAATCTTGCCATGATAACTGATTTTGAAGTCGAACGTAGAACAGTCGCCTAAGATATTACCCTTGTCGAAGGCGTAGGCGGCACTGAATTGCCATGGCCCTGTTTGGTAGATGCCCTGCAGCAGGGCGTCGAAAGAGTGGTGCCTGATGGCCAGTGGCACGTCATACGTTCCCCATCCCTCACGATAAGAACCTTTCACCAGATAGGACAGATGATCCGTGATCTCACCATTGATGCCCAGATTCCAGGCCTTCACCCGATTGTCGTGGAAGGCGGAATAGCCGTCCTTATTATAAATAGGTGAGGGGATGAGCGGGTTGCCCGGTGTCATGCCGTAGTGCGCATAACTGCCGTAGAAGGAGTGGTTGTAATACTCGTCCTTACCCGTCACGAGATCCGTGATCTGATGGCGGATGGGCTCAGGATAGTCGCCGCTGTCCCAGTGCAGGGGTCCTGACTGGTTGGTGCTCTGGAAGTACTCCAGTACGGCGCCGCGCACGTATTGTCTGCTCTCGGCCTTGTTGGTATATTGCATTCCCCATAGGCCGTCCCAGCCGTTACCCTTGCGGATGCCGGAACCGTCCTCGAAGGGGTTGTCCAGATAGACCTGTACCTGATAGTCCTTGCTGATATTCCAGCCAATCTGGGCGGTCATCACACCCACGTGATTACCCCATACCCAGTCTTCCATGGCGTTGTTCTCGAAATACTGGCTGTCACCGCCAGGCAGGATCACCTTCCAGAACGACTTCAGGTTGAGGGGTTTTTCTGAAGGGGACTTCTCCAGATCCTTAAAATATTTCGTGCCACCAAACTGTACCGCATGTTCAATGCCGACTGTAATGAATAGGGACTTCTCGGGATTGCTACGCAGATAAAGATGCTTCTGGTGGTACCAGATATCCTTGGCGTAGGTCTTGTTGACATCGTGCTCCACAAACTGGTCCTCGCGATAGCCGCTGTCCATGAACTTGCCATAGCCGAAATCGAAGTTCACCTGCAACCATCCTTTCGTATAGGGCACGGTCCAGAAGTCGTTGGTGCCGAAGTGCACCTGTGGGATGGGCTTGGCGTTCGTACCTTTCACAAACGAGCCTGTAGAGAGTAGGTCGTCGCGCACCACCTGTCGATGTTCCCTGCTGCCAGCCTCCAGGAAGAACCCCTTCCATTGTAAGTTCAGATAGGCCTGCTGCAGATATACCTTGTGGTCGGCATGAACAGATCCGATGATATCCACGGCCCCAGAGAGGGAGAGGTCTTTCGAGAAAGCGTGTTCCACATTGACGGCTCCGCGCAGATAGGCAGTGTTGGGACGGGTGCTCAGCACGTGGTGGCGATTGGCCGTCAGTAGAAAAGCCGTATAGTCACCTGTGCCCACGGCAGTTTCTGTCGTCACGTCGTAAGTGACATGTGTCGCCAGCGTATCTTGAGCCTGAGAAATAACAGAACAGAAGAGGCTGGCACTGAGAAGTAGGATATTCCGATATTTCATAGGTTTTTAGAATATCTTTCCAGAGACGATGTTCGCGAAGGTGTACCACAGGATCTTAATATCCATCCATAGCGACTGGTGCTCCAGATAGTACAGATCCATCTCCAGACGCTTCAGCATCTTCTCCATCGTGTCTGTATAGCCGTTGTGGAGAGTGGCATAACTGGTGACGCCAGGTCGGATGGCATAGAGCAGTTCATAACGGGGGTCTTGCTCCATGATCTGGTCAATAAAGAACTTGCGCTCCGGTCTGGGGCCGATAAAGGCCATGTCACCCTTCACCACGTTCCATAACTGTGGCAGTTCATCGAGGTGATGGCTTCTGAGGAATTTCCCGATACGGGTGATGCGCTGGTCGTTCTCATGCTGATATAGTTGCGGCCCTTCCTTCTCGGCGTCCACCTCCATCGTGCGAAACTTGTAGATGCGGAACGGTTTGCCGTATCGGCCGATACGTTCCTGACTGAAGAAAGCAGGTCCACCGTCCTCCAGTTTAATCAGGATATAGCAACCGACGATAAGCGGGGAAAAAAAAATGATAGAAGAAACGGCCACAAAAAAGTCGATGACCCTTTTGACGCTATTCTGTATCCGTCCCATACCCGATGATTGGACCTGTTTTTGGGGGGTAGTCATTTATCGATAAGCCGTTTTTTATTATAAAACGCAGGAAATGAGCGTTTATTGTGCCTTTGGTATTATTTTATTCTCCAGATAATGCCGACTGTCTATTTTCCTTTTTTGTACCTTGATATAATAGGTGGGGAGGAACAGGAAAAGGAAGTATAGATATGCCTTTACTTTGGAGAATCCCAATACTTTTTCATACACGCGGATGTTATATTTTACCAACGACAGTTTGTTGCTGGATACCGACTTCCTGCGGTTCCTGTAGTAGGCGAGGGGATATTCGATGGCGTAGGCCATCCTGCACTTCTGGATGATGGTGAGGAAGAGTCCCCAGTCTTGACGCTTGCGAAGGTTGGGCATGAAGAACTTCTGCCCCAACTTCTGGATGTCGTACATCGCCGTGGAACAGCCAATCTTATTGTCGCGCTTCAGCATCCGGAGTGATATGCGCGGGGGAGCCAGGTTGATGCCCGTATTCTTGTCATCGTCGTCGCAGATGATATATGACGAGCAAACCAGTGCACAGTCTCTGGCCAGCATCAGGGCCAGTTGCTTCTCAAGCTTATCAGGAAACCAGCGGTCATCACTGTCGCAGAAGGCGATATAACGTCCCTGAGCCCGCTCGATGGCCTCGTTCCTGGCAAAGCCGGGACCGTGGTTTTTCTCGAGGAACTTCACCTTGACCCGTGGGTCTTTGGCGGCATAATGCTTCAGGGTGCTGATGGTCTGGGGGTCTGTCGAGCCATCATCGGATATGATCAGTTCCAGGTTCGGATAAGTCTGGGCCAGTATGCTGTCAATGCTGCTGGAAAGAAACCGGCCTGCATTAAACGTTGGCATGATGACTGAAACTAAATCCTGACTCATATCTTTTTTATACCCCCTGGAAAATTTTCAGGGTGCAAAGGTACGATATTTATTTCAGATATAAGAACCATTTGAATTATTTTTTGTACTTTTGCACCAAAATCGGATAATAATGAACAGATTAGAGTCATTTGTCTATCAGCGCGTCAAGAACAATTATCTCCTGAAAGATGCTGTCCGCAATATCTATCAGGCCTTCTATGACCTGCTGCCCAATTATGAGTCGAAGTTTCAGCATGAGCCCATTATACTTGAGAACAGTTTCTTCGGTTTCCACGACGTGAAACCCTTCTCGCGCGACAACAGCCGGCTGTTGGCCTGCCGCCTCCAGATACCCCTGCGCATGCCCACGAAGGACGATGTCCTCGAGGTGGGCTATTATACTGACGAATACTATGGGGCGTGGCACCATGTGGGCAAGACACGTGCCTGGAACTATCACAAGGGCTGCCGCCTGCAGTGGCTCGATGATTCCCACCTTATTTATAATACGTGCGAGAACGACAGGCTGAACGCCACCATCTGCGACATCGCCACAGGCGAGCGTCAGATTATTGGCTGGCCCATTGACAGCGTGAGTGCCGATGGCTGCTGGGCCACCACCTTCAGTTATGGCCGTCTGGAGCGGCTGATGCCAGGCTACGGCTATGCCATCGGTGACGATGAGGCGCTTCTGGAGACGTATGCCCCCGAGGGCACGGGCCTCTATCTGGTGGATCTGACGAAGAACGAGCGCCAGATGCTGGTGAGCCTGAGGCAACTCTCCGAACTACAGCCCGAGGCCGACATGGCCGACACTTACCATTTCGTTACCCATACCGAGTTCTCGGCCGACGGCCGCTATGTGGCTTTTCTCCACCGCTGGTACAAGGGCACCTTTAAGCGCACGCGTCTCATCGTGATGGATCTCCAGACGCGCCAGATGTATGTGTCGCCCACCACGGGCATGGTGTCCCACTATGTCTGGAACCGTCAGAACGCCATTGTGGCCTATTGCCGCGTAGAGGATATCGACTCCCACGTCTTCTTCTCTGATCCCACGATGCGCCAGTGGAAGCGCTGCGGGTATCCCCAACTCAATTCCGACGGTCATCACCACTTCATCGACGATGACACCTTCGTCGTGGATACCTATCCCGACAAATACCGTCATTGCAAACTGTGGAAAGTCAGTGTGAAGAGCGACGAGGTGACACTGCTGGCCGATGTGAAGAGTCTGAAGCAGTTCGTGAATCCCGACGTGGATCACAACTGGAAGTGCGACCTGCACCCGCGTGTCAGTGCCGACGGCACACAGGTGTCGTTCGACTCCACCCATACGGGCCGCCGCAGCCTCTGTGTGATGCGGATTCAGTAGAAGTTCTCGATGATATACTGGAGGGCCTTCTCGTTCAGGTGGCAGTAATAACTGAGTTTCATGCGTCCTGTGGAGGCATGCTCCGCGTCGCTCACCTTCATGCTGGGCTCATACATCACCTTCAGTCCTGCCTTCCTGCACTGTTCTGCCAACCAGATCTCCTCACAGAACAGGAAAACGGGATAGTTGATCACCCCACAACATTCGAAATACCGCTTTGTCAGGATGATAAACGAGCCGTGTCCGCCGTAGATCTCACCGGCAGGGTGGATTTCCCCTTTCTTCTGACGGGAGGAGACGGCACGTTTCAGGGCCCAGACGGGCGGGAAACGGAAGATCGTCTTCAGGATCTTCAGCGTCTTCAGCGGATAGCGGCTCATGATCTTCGGATTACGGTCGCGGCCTTCCTGTGCCGACCATATCTGCGGGGCTATCCAGCCCGTGTCCTCCTTGCAGTCGTAGGCGGCGAGCTTCACGAAGAAGTCCTCCTCCACCGTCAGATCCACGTTGCTGATGATGGCATAGTCGTAGGCCGCGACGTCGGTCTGTAGCATCGCCCGACGGATGCCGCCGAAGTAGCCGGGGTTGTCCGCCTCCGTGTTCTGTGACACGAAGATGTCAAGCTCCACCTCGTCGCCAGCCTTCTCCGCCGCCTTCTGCAATGAGGCCTTGTAATGCTCCAGTTCCACGTCCGAGTGGAACGTCACACAGAATACCGCAATCCGTTTCATGGCTGCAAAGGTACGAAAATAGTCCCGAAAAAGGTATTGTTTTAACAATAATTACCCTTATTGGGGCACAATGGGGCCAGGCCCCGGTGTGCCCTCACGTCTTTCTGTATTGGCGGGATAGCCAGTGGTTCAGTAAGGCAAAGAATACCAAGCAGAACAGTGTGGGCCAGACGAGTACAAACGTATCCGGTTGGTTACAAATGCTGGCTAAAGATTTCCAAAGGACATCGCCTACTAAATACAGAAGCGCAGCGATACCAAGCAGCGATACTATGATCGTTGTCACAAAGGCCATCCTGTGCTGACGACGCTCTTCCTGGCGCTGTTCCTCTTTGATACGACGCAGGGTAAGATAGGGGAAATTCGACGGCAGTTGCCTTGGCTCCTTGGGAGCAAGGGCTTGCATCAGGGCGCGATCCTTACTTGTTTGTTCCATGTTTCATGAGTAGATATAGTTTTCTGCGAATACGGTGCAGGCGTGTTGCTAATGTGTTTGGCTCTGCATCGAGGATATAGGCAATGTCGTTGAGTGGACGGTTGTCGTAATAGTAGAGCGTGATGAGTGTCTGTTCATCTGGTTTCAGCAGCGTGATGGCGCGACGCAGCTCTTCGATGCGTGATTCATCGTCAAGGGTCTCATCGACCTCTGCGTCCGTCAGCTTGGGCTGCTCGTCTATGCTGAGGTATTTCATGCGCCGTTTCCTCAGCCATGACACGGCTGTGGTGTAGGCGATCCGGCAGATCCATGTAGAGAATGAGGATCGTCTTTCGAACGTCTCCAGTCGATTGAAAGCACGGACGAAAGCGTCCTGTACCAGTTCCTCTGCGTCTTCCTGTCGTGGTACCAGTCGCACCACGATGGCAAAGGCTTCCTGGCTGTAACGCTCTAAGAAATAGCCGAAGTCCTCGATGTGACCGTCGAGGATCTGGGCTATCATTTCTTGTTCGTCCGTCTGCATCAATTAGGCTTGGAATTCGTCAGTTTTCTTTTCTTTAGGTTGTTCTGCATTCCTCTCAGCCCGATAGGACAGCAACAGACCAATGCCACCGCAAATGCAGATGCAAGCTACATACACAATGCCTCCTACTGAGTTGTGATATGACCATGCGTTGCCATATTCTGTGGCATACTGCCCGTAGGTAGCCATCATATTAATGAGGAATCCGAAGAGGAATCCGCAGCCTACGCCCAGCATCAGCCATCCGATACGCAGGCCAGTGAACTTGTTGCCGCTGTTGTAGAGGTTGATACCTTTGAAGTTGGTGTTAGAGATTTCTGTGATCTTGTTGATCAGCATCAGTCGCTCGCGCTTGTGAACGAACAATTCTACTACTTTGTAGATGCAGCCGAAAATGACGGCGCAAACCAGGGGAGGTACAATCCAATCCATAATTGTAATGTTTTAATTGTTATTTGTTCTGTTTATTTGTCTCTACTCTGTTTGACGCATCTTTTTGCGGGATATTACAAAAAACCACTCAGATTTTGAAAAAACTGAGTAAAAAATAATTTCATGGCCTCACAAGAGGACAGACCCCATCTTTCCCTGATGGTAATGACGGATGCCCGTAAACATGGCTCGGAGCTTCTTCCATCTGTCTTGCTCGAAGCAGAGGACGATGAATAGGCGTTTGGCGACCTCGAACGTCCAGTGGAGGCGCTGACGGTGCTGGCGGCCTATCCAGAGGTAGTTGCGTGTGATGTAGTAGAGACGCTGGGGGGAGTGGTTAAGGACGGACATCTGATGGTGGAAGGGCAAGGCGATCCTGTGGCCGTGGCCTATCTCCTGACAGAGATAGACATTGTTGTCACGGAGGATCTGCCAGCCGCTTTCGCGAAGTTTCAGGCAGAAGTCGAAATCCACGCCGTCGATGAAGAGTTCCTCGGTATAGCCTCCCACAGTCTCCCATGCCTTGAGGCGCACCATGTTACCTGCTGTGATGGCATGGGTGACATATTCTGTGCCAGATGTGCTTTGGGTATGCTGGCGTCCTAAGTGGCGATCCTCGATGCGCGGGCAGATGATGGCGACATCCGACAAATCGGTATAATGGCTGAAGGCTTCGACCATGCCAGGCTGGATCACGGAGTCCTGATCCAGTGTGACGAGCCATTCGCAGCCGAGAGCCTGGGCCTTGCGGCAGAGCTGGTTCAAGGCCGTAGCGACACCGAGGTTCTGGGGGTTCTCAATGAGGATGGCGTCAGCAGCGATGGCGCGGATATCGCCGATATTCTCTGAGCCATTATCCACGATGAGGATAGCCCCCTTTTGGAGATTACCGACTGCCGTCTTCAGGTTCTCCTGCAAGCGGGCGATATCGGGCTGGTAGGTGACGATGCCGATGGCGTATTCCATATCCTTATCTGTTTATCGGGTGAAAAGACCTTTCAGCGTCTTGAGGATACCCGTCTGATAGACCTTGTCCTCGAGGATCATAGCATAGGCCACAAACAGCAGGATGCTCATGAGGATCCTGAGTACGGGTGAATCTGTGATCCACAGTACGAGGGCGCCTACCAACACGTAGGGCAGGGCATAGAGGACCGACTTCAGCAGGAGGGCGAAGGGGAAACGGATGGAGAGCGAGCGGCTGGACTCCATAGCTGCGATGATGAGCACCACCAGTTCGGCGGCCACCCATACGAGACTCGTGCCTACGCTCTGCAGGCAGGGCACCAGGAGTACGGTGAGCAGACCCCAGACCACCACACCAGCCAGTCCCGCCTTGACGATGGTACGGTCCTTGCGCAACGGTATCAGCAACTGGAGCACGAAAATCTTCTCGGAGCCGATGACCAACAATTGGAACATCGTGATGCGCATAGGCAGGATGGCTCCCTCGAAACCTGGACCTGCGAAGAGGCGGATGATATCGGGGGCGAACAGCTCGACAAAGCAGATCAGCGGGAAGGCAAAGAGGAAGAGCAACTTGAAAGCAACGTCCGTGTAATGGCGTACCATGTCGAAACGGTCTTCCTCCATCAGCACGCTCATGCGGGGGATCATGACGCCCGTCAGCGTACTCACCAGGGCGATGACCACACGATAGACACGGGTGGCCGTGGCAAAGTTGCCTGCCTCCTCGTTGTTCGTGATGAAGTTGAGCACCGGCAGCGACAGTTTGGCATAGACGGCCGACAGCATGGCGAAGATGCCCAGCATGAAGAAAGGCACGAGGAAGCGACGGATATTGGCGCGACGGATGTCCCAGTGCAGATAGGTGCGCTTATGGTACCAGTTGCACACGGCATTGCCCACTGTGATGCCTACGAAGAGGGCATAATAGGTGACGACATCGGCCCTCGTCTGTACGAAAAGGAAGACGGCGATGATAAAGGCTGTGCGCAGGATGATGGAGCGCAGTGTGATATAGCGGAAGTCCTCCAGACCCGTATAGAGCCACTCGATCCAGAAGAGGTTGGCCGTAAGTTTCAGGATGGCAATGGGAATCAGCAGACCATAGTCTTGCAGACGGGGCGACATCAGTACCACACCACAGAACACGATGGCGATGAGCAGTGTGGAGCAGAGGTTCAGCGCAAAGAGGTCGGTGAACGTCTGACTCAGGGTCTGGGGGTTGTCCTTGTTCTTCGCAATCTCCCGCACACCCACCGACGACAATCCCATCATCGAAAAGAGGATACAATAGTCGATCATGTTATCGACGGTATCCACGATGCCAATGCCCTCCACACCCAGCACACGGCTGATATAGGGAAAGACGATCAGCGGTACGAGGTAGGTGCTCATGGTGAGCACTGTACTATAGGCCAGATTGCGCTTGATGTTAGCCAAGACTCACCTCCTTTCCTTTTTCCGCCAGCCACGCATAGAGCAGAGCCACTATCGGCACCTCTATGGCCGAGAGGTGGAACAGGTAGAACTCAAACCATCCCATGGCCATCAGACCACAGTAATAGAACAGGATGGTGTAGATATAGATATTGCGTGTCATTGTGGCCAGCATCTTCCAGAAATAGATGAACGTGCTGGCTATGAGGGTATAGGTGGCAAAGGAGAGGGGATTGGTGTAGATGCTGAGCGTGCCGAAGAAGGTGCGCACGTTGGTGAAACTGCTGCCCGTGTTCCAGTAGAAGGGGTTTACGGGCGAGATCATCTCGTAGCCGTTGATGGCATTCCAGATGTTCACGAAGGGTGCGACGATGTAGGAAATGTCGTTGCGGTCTGGGATGCCCTGATCCAGATCATAGCTCCAGCCGAGGGTGCCGCTGGTGAAGTAATGCACGAAGTGGCGGGCGATGAACTCCACAAGGTTCATGTTGGCCTCTCCGTCGTTGCCCAGTAGGGGGATCACCATATAGATCAGATAGAACACCAGAACGGCACCGACGATGACGCCCAGCACAAGAGTCAGGTTCAGGTGCATCTTCCCTGCGTAGAGGCGCATCATCAGGGCGGAGACCACGGTGATAATGATGGCACCCTTCACCATGTAACTGAACTGGATGACGAGCATCAGGGCGATAAGGACCCATAGCCAAAAGTCTTTCTTCCTGACATAGTAGAGGGCGAGGATGAGGATGGGGATGATCATGCCCCTGAGGTGGGCCCAGACACCATGGCCGCTGAACTCCTCCGCGAAATCTTCTGTGCCGAAGAGATAGAAGCCGTGGGAGAGTGTCCTGTAGAGTTTAAACAGGAGTACGGCCACCAGAAGGATGGCTATTGCCAGGAGTATCCTAGGAAGGCCGTTGCTCTCATCCTCCTGAACGGGGGAGATAACGGGCAACTGGTAATGGCGCATCAGGGTGGCGAAGCCGAAACTGGGGATGGCGAAGAGCGGTAGTCCGAGAATCCACACGTAGATGCTCTCGTAGTTGAAGCGCACGAAACCGAAGTTTCCCGCGATGGCAATAGTGATGAGGAGGACGGCGACGTAGGGGAGCATGAGGGCGCAGAGTGGGGTATAGATTGTGCGCCAGGCCCTGTACTCAAGATACGTCAGGCATGACACCTCCATGAGAAGGATCAGAACGATGGATATCTGGGTTGCGAGATCCACTTAGATTCTCAAGATATGTTCACGGACGATGATATAACTCGCAGGGATGAAGAGTCCCAAGATGATAGCACAGAGGAGGATAAGAGGGACAAAGGGTGAACTCTGCTCCTTGAGACCTAATGGCGGAGTCAGCAGGCGCACATCGGCTTTCAGAGACTTGGTCATCTGAGCCTCCTCGCGTTTCTGGAGCAGGAAGATGCGCAGGGTACTGAGCACCTTCAGGTCCTCCTCGTCGGTCAGTCCGTCGATGTATTTCTTGGGTGCGGAGGCAATCAACTGCTTGCCCTCTTTTTCCTTGGCAGTAACATTTTTTAGTTGCAAATTAAGTTGTTTGATGGCATTCTCTGCGGAGACGAGCACAGCATCGTGCATGGCAGCCAGATGCTTGTCCAGATCCTTCACTACGGGGTTCTCCGTACTGGAACTGGCAACGATCTTATTACGCTGCAGCATCAGGGTGTTATATTCACCCACCTGTTCTGCCAGTCCTGTATTCTCCGTCACGAGCAGGGCAGGCAACAGTTCGTCTTTCTTCGACTCGTCACGCAGGTAGTCGCGGATAGCCTGTGCCACATAGAGTTGTCCCGTCAGTTCCATCTGTGCCTCGGAAATGTCCTTGGCGCTCTGGGCATACATTGTCGCCATCACCTCCAGATCGGGCATCATCGTCTTGCTCTTGTGCTCGGCCACGCGCTGTCCCAGGTTCTTGAGCTCCTCATCGAGCGAGGCCATGCGTTCAATGACATATCGCTCTGACACGGCAGCCTCGGCTTCTTTGTCTTCCTTCGACTCCTTGCGGTATTCAGCAATGATGGCATTGATGATATCCGTGGCGCGTAACTTTGACACGTCCTTGCACTCGATGTCGATGATCGAGGCCTCACGGTTGCTTACGGCAATGTTGAGTTTCTTTTTGGACATCAGATCAACCACTGCCATGGGTTCCGTACGCTTCACGATGATGGTCACTTCGTCATCCTCCATCTTACTCAGGTAGGGCGTGGCCTTGATTTCGATGTCACCGATGGAACTCTTCAGCGTCGAATTTACGCGTCCAGTGATCTTGTCATCGTATTTGTCGTCGTTCTTCTTGATCTTATAGACGGTCAACTCTCCGTTCTTCTTCAGATCCACCTTCATCCTGATATCGTCCTCATCAGTGAGGGTCTTGAACTCCACGGTGATGGGCAGTTCCTCAGCATAGAGATCTTTGTTACGGATGCCTTTGATGGTGTAGCTCATGTCGAGATCCAACTGGTGGACGACGTTCAGCAACAGCCAGGGCGACTGCATGGCATAAAGCTCATTATAGATATTGGATGATCCCATATTCACACCTACGAGGCCACCCAAATCTGCGAGACCTCCCAATTGTCCCATCAGACCACCCATGGCACTGTTATCTTTGATGAGTATCTGAGCAGCCTTGGTGTATTTTGGTGGAGTGATAACGAGATAGACGATAGCCAGCAGTAGGGTACAGGCCACGGAGATGGCAAACCATTTCCATTTGGCGAGGCATTGTCTGAGGAACTCGCCGAGAGTCAGGGTGTTATTTTGTGCCATAGTTTTCTTCTCTTATTTGAATATCAGGACGGAGATTGTGGCGAGCACGGAGATCGCCGAGAGCCAGAACGAGGCTTTGGTGAGTTCGTTGGAGTTGGCTGTTGACTGCCGCTTCTGATAGTTATTGGGCTCTACATAGATCACATCATTCTGCTGTAGGTAGAAGGCGGGGGATGACACCAGCGACTTCTGATCCTGCAAATCTACAATATAGGTCTCCTGCCTGTTTCCGTTAGTGCGTATCACTTTGATGTTCTGTCGCTTACCAGTGATCTTCATGTCACCTGCCATGCTCAGTCCCTGTAGTAGATTCACCTTGTCGCTGTCAAACCGATAGAAGCCTGGTGTCACTACGTCTCCCATCACAGAAAAGCCGAGGTTCAAGTACTCCACGGTGACCACAGCATCTTTCGCCACATGTTGTTCTTCTAACGTTTGCTTCAGGTGGGCTGCCAGTTCACCACGTGTCATACCCGCAGCCTTCACCTTACCGATAATAGGAAAGTCGATGTTCCCATCCTGATCGACAGTATAGCCAGAGGTACCGCGGCTCTGGTTGAGTGTCTGCTGCTCCTGATAGCCGATGATCTGTGAGGTCACGGGCATGTTAAGCACATTATTCAGTTCCACGGATTTCGTGTTGACAATGATGGATATCTTGTCTGTTGGCTTCAAGACGATCCCTTTGCTGTCGGCTAGTGTCAGCACTTCGCCGTTCTGTGCATCTGGGAAGTATGTGATGTTCTTGGGGACTATACAGGATGTCAGCAACAGGGCTGTACAACCTGCCATCAACAGGTTCTTGATCTTCATTTTTACCTTATTAATAAATAATCGGATGCAAAGTTACGGTTTTTCCCTGAAAAATTTGCATGTAATAAGAAAAAAACGTATCTTTGCAGCGATTTTACGAAATCGACACCTGGGGTTGACTGGATTTGACAGCGGGTTGAGATGGTACGTAAGCACGCGGAGGCTTCTTGGTTCCCTCCATAATCTGAGCTGAGGAAAAATTAATTTCGCTGCTTAATCGAAGTATAGTAGATTACTAGCTTTATTCTCCTGCTAGGCGGGAGAACGAGACGTCGCTCCAAGGATGTTGTTCCGAATCCGAAGATCAAGCGGCGCAGGTTAAATCGGAAATAGTTTCAGCAGGCTCCGATGCTGGGATGAGATTTAGGAGCTAAGGCGTCAGTTGGTGGTCCAGGTCTTGCTGGCGTTCGAAAACCAAAGTCTGGAATAAGCGTGTAGAAAGCGTATGGTTTCCCTGTTTGGACGAGGGTTCGACTCCCTCCAGCTCCACACCCCCTCAAAATTTAAACCGCTAATTCCCAACGGATTAGCGGCTTTTTTATGCCGAGCGTCCCCATCTGTTATGGATTTTGGGGACGCTTTCGGGGACGCAAAGTGGAATTATATGAACCCTAATCTGTAACAGTTTTCTTTTTCATTGACATTTTTAAATCGTTAAAAAATCATAATAATGAGTGTATGATACCTTTTGACCCTCTATTTCTCATTTTTCTTGTCATTTCACTACTTTACATGCTTTTACATTGAATTACATATAAGGGTTGTTTTCTGGTTGATCCTATAGTAATGAATATGCTCATTATTTCATGGTTTTGCATATATTATCTTGTAAATCCGAAAAACTCTTTATTTCTAATCTGCTGCGAAGATACGAAAAATCCTCCATATCATTGCGATACAGAGGAATAATTTGGGAATAATTATGATTTCTATTAACTAATCTTTTCGGCTATTCTCACTAGTTCCTGATATGGAAGTCCGCCAACTACACGTTCTATGTCTCCGTTCTTAGTAATGAAGAACAGTGTAGGAATCGATTGGATGCGGGCTGCTGCAGCAAGAGCCTGGTTCTTGTCTATATCCACCTTCAGGACTTTGATACAGCCTTCATACTCGTCGGCAAGTCGCTTCAACATAGGGGTGAGTGCGTGACATGGGCCACACCATGTGGCATAGAAATCGATGATAACCGGTGTGATGCCTGTATAGTTGTAACCTCTGAGGTACTGCTGATAATCTTTGATATTCTCCATAATCGTTTGAATTTTTAATGTTTTAACGTCATAATCTTCGAAGGACAGGCCAGCGTGCATTTGCCGCATTTCAGACAGTCGGGATCGAGATAGCCTATTTCCTGACCACGGCTGTCATAAGGTGTGAGTTGCATCGGACAGACGCGGGCGCAACTCTTACACTTCATCTGACAGGCACTTGATACGTGAATGTTCGTAAAGGCCTTGGGCAGTGGTGCCTTCTTCGGAGCCACCCAGCGTGAGATAGTACCCATGGGACAGAACGAGCACCATGTGCGTGGCGCATAAATGAAACTCAGCGTAACACCGACGATGGTTGTCACCACGATAATCGTCCAGAACACGCGACCAATGCCACTCCACATAGCCATTCCGCCCTCGCTCCAGGGAACGGTTAATGTCAGTTGGATGCCGAACATGCTGAAGATAAAGAACACCATGAACAGGCGGAAACCGAAGGTACGCACAAATGCTGGTATTGGCTTGTGGGGTGAGTACTTCGACAACAGACGGTCGTACATGTTGCCGCGAGGACACACATTACCACACCACCAGCGTCCCTTCCAGATGCTGGTCATCACAGGACCTATCATACAAATGAGCGCAATGAGTCCCACAACGGGATAGAACCACCCTATTATTATATACGCGATGATGATCCAATAGAGATTTAATCCTGGTGTCGCAAAGTGGCGATGGAAAGTCTTTTTCTGTTGCATATTCCTTATTAATTCTTAAATTCGGTGCAAAGGTACGAAGAATATAATAGACAAACGAATTATTTTATCTATCTTTGCATCGATTATATCTATCATTAAAGAAGTGTATGACCCTACAACAACTGAAATACATCGTGGCCATCGACCGCCAGCGCAACTTCGCCAAGGCTGCCGAACAGTGTGGAATTTCACAGCCTACACTCAGCGCCATGCTTGTGAAACTGGAAGAAGAACTCGATGTGCGCATTTTCGAGCGCAGCAACAAACTCGTCACTCCCACAGCGGCTGGCGAAAAGATTATCCGACAGGCTGAAAAAGCGTTGGCCGAGGCAGAACGCATTACAGAACTCGTAGCTGAAGACAAGGGAGCCGTCAATGGTGAGCTGGCACTCTCAGTCGGTCCTACCATCGCGCCTTATATCCTGCCTAAGTTCATTCGTCATTATGTGGAAAACTATCCCACCGTAAAACTTTCTATCCGCGAGATGAAGGCCGACGTGATGCTTAGCGAACTGCTGCTGGGGCACATCGATGCTGGTATAGCCATCAGTGGCAATTCGCGTCAGGGCATCCTTGAAATACCGCTATACACAGAGCGGTTCATGGTCTATCTGACTGAAAGTTGTTGGCGCAAGCTTCCCGTGTTCAAACCCGAAAATCTGGAACACGAGAAGATGTGGATTATGAAGGAGGCACAGTGCTTGCGTGAGAGTGCCTTTAGTTTCTGTAAGGCACGTACCAAAGGCAATCGCGTGTACGAGGCTGGCAGTATCGAGACGCTGATCCGCATCGTTGATGAGAACGGTGGCTTCACCATTATCCCAGAGATGCATCTGCCATTCCTTTCCAATCGTCAACGGGTGAACGTGCGTCGCATAGAAGGTGACTATCTCTCACAGCGCCGTGTGTCGCTCTACATCCGCGAGGACTACATCCGCCAGCGCATGCTCAACACCATTACAGAAACGCTCCTCCGATTTATGCCTGATGGGATGATGGAAGAGCAGATTGTGAAGTACGGGATTAAGCTATGAGATCAATAGTGGAGATAAGATATGGATGTGCCGGCCTTCAACACGGATAACACCTTCCTGTTTCAATTCGTTCAGACAGCGCAATAGCGAATATTTCTGTATGCCGAAGTGATCGGCCAGTTCTTGCCGTGACAAGGGTAGAATAATATTCTTGGTCTGTTGAAGCCTGCTCTGCTCTATCAGGTAAAGACTTACTTTCTCGCGTACACTCATGGAAAGCATGCGAACTTTCTTAGTCAATTGAGCAATGATGTTTGATAGCAATTGTAAATAGTTTCTCATTATTCTCTGCTTGCTATGAAACAGCTTTTCAAGATCGGTAGGCGATAGACGTAAGATACTGGTGTCACTAGTGGCCTCGACTGTCACGGGGTAATGATTGTCTATGGCAAAGAGAAAAGCAGGAGCCAACAGTTTGCCTGACTGATGGGCTGTCATTCTGATAATACGTCCAGAGGGGCCAGTAATGTATGCCACCATCTCGCCGCTGATAATGATGTCGGCATATTGGCAAACAGAACCAGCACAAGCCAACATATCGCCTTTGTGAAAACGGATGACCCGATAATGCACCGTGTGCATCAGGTCGATGATTTCCGACTCTTCTAAGTCTTTGAATAACGGGCATTGCTTCAGCCCATGTAAGGTGTCGATATCCATAATTGCCACAAAGATAAGGAAATAATGTGAATTATTCTAAAAATTAACACGAATTATAGGGTTTGGGGCACAAATGTTACCAGGCTATATCCCCATAAATGATTATATTTGCCACAAAACTTGAATAATCTACGTATGAGTTGGAAAAAGTTATTATCACTTAAAGATATATTCTCATACAGGCAGAAAGTTGGTTTGCTGGTCGTGGCGGGTGTGCTCTGCGGACTTGGCGGATTGTTTATGTACCTGCTCAGGGCACATACCTATTTTGTAGGCGACAACCCGTCGGCCTGCGTTAACTGCCACATCATGACACCTTACTATGCCACGTGGAGCCACTCCTCGCATGGGCGTGATGCCACGTGTAATGATTGTCATGTGCCACACCAGAATCTGGGATTCTACTACGGTTTCAAGGCAATGGACGGACTGAAGCACACAGCTTACTTCGTGACACACTCTGAACGGCAGGCCCCGATGGCCGAGGCACTGACAGGACAGGTGGTGATGGAGAACTGCATCCGCTGTCACACCCAGTTGAATCAGGAGTTTGTGAAGACGGGGCGCCTGAGCTACATGCAGCAGCAGACCCAAGGAGGCAAGGTGTGCTGGGACTGTCATCGCAACGTGCCCCACGGCGGTATGAACTCGCTGATGGCTACACCGAATGCTGAGTTTGTGACGCCATTACCGCCGTCACCCGTTCCAGATTGGTTGCAAGGAATGCTTGGCAAATGAAAAGTGAATAATTATAAAAGAAGATATTATGGCAAAGACATTAAAGAAATGGCAAGGGTGGGTTCTGTTTTTAGGCTCAATGGCTGTGGTCTTTGTACTGGGACTGCTCGTCTCGTCGTTGATGGAGCGCCGTGCAGAAGTAGCAAGTGTGTTCAACAACAAGCGCACTGTGTTTGAAGACAGTATTGTGGCCCAGAATGAGAAGTTCAAGACTGACTATCCGCGTGAGTACGAGACGTGGGCAAAGACCGAGGACACCTCGTTCGAGTCGAAGTACAACGGTTCAGAGGAGGTTGACGTGCTCGAGCAGCGTCCAGAGATGGTGGTGCTGTGGGCCGGCTATGCTTTCTCGCGCCACTACAACACGCCTCGCGGACATAAGCACGCTCTGGAGGATATGCGTAAGATTCTGCGCACGGGCAATCCGGGTATCGATGGCGACGGTGATATGCAGCCGGCTACCTGCTGGACGTGTAAGGGTCCTGATGTGCCTCGTATGATGCGCGAACTGAGTGATAAGAAGTCTTTGTTCGATCCTGCTAACTTCTATGCCAAGAAGTGGAGTGAACTGGGTGCTGAAGAGATGAACACCATCGGTTGCTCCGACTGTCACGATGCCACGACGATGGATTTGCGTCCTGCCCGTCCTGCGCTCTATGAGGCGTTTGCCCGCAGAGGACTCGACGTGAAGAAGCAGACTCATCAGGAGATGCGCTCGCTGGTGTGTGCCCAGTGCCATGTGGAGTACTATTTCATCAAACCCGATGATCCCAACAATCCCGGCAAGGCCAATTACTTGGTATTCCCACACGACAAGGGTCTGACCTGCGAGGCTGCTGAGGAATATTACGACTCAATCGGCTTCTATGACTATATCCATGCCGTATCAAAGACGCCTATCCTGAAGGCTCAGCATCCAGGTTACGAGATTTCACAGCACGGCATCCATGCTCAGCGTGGCGTGAGCTGTGCCGACTGCCACATGCCGTATAAGCAGGAGGGTGGCGTGAAGTACAGCGACCACCAGATTATGTCGCCGCTGGCCAAGATCGACCGCACCTGCCAGACCTGTCACCGTCAGGATGCCGAGACGCTTCGTCAGAACGTGTATGATCGTCAGGACAAGTGTACGGAGATCCGCAACCGTGCTGAAAAGGAGTTAGCCCGCGCCCACTTCGAGACTAAATTCATCATCGACAAGGGTGCTACCGAGGCTGAGTTGAAGCCCATCCAGGCCCTGCTGCGCAAGAGTCAGTGGCGTTGGGATTACTCGATTGCCTCGCATGGAGCTACCTTCCATGCACCACAGGAGGTTATCCGACTGCTGGCTGCCTCTATCGACTATGCCAAGGAGGCCCGTATCCTCATTGCCCGCACAGCTGCCAAGTATGGACACACCGGCGAGATTCCTGTACCCAACTATTCTACGAAGGTTAAGGCTCAGCAGGCTATCGGTCTCGATATGCAGAAGTTGAACGAGAAGAAGCAAAAGTTCCTCGACGAGATTGTTCCCAAGTGGATTGACGAGGCCAAGAAAAATGGCAAGTTAATTGAAATCTGATGTGGACTAAACCATACGGAATGAAAGAAGGCTTCCTCATTGGAGGAGGCCTTATCATTGCAGGACTGATGCTTGAACTGAGCAGTGGTCCTGTCGATTGGGATGCCTTCCGCTGGCCTATCAATGGCATTGTACAGGCAGGAATTCTCGCGTTTATCGCAATCATCTTCCTGCTGAGGGAACGGGTGTATGGCTTACAGTTCATCGGCACCTATAAGGCCGCGATACCCGCACTGGTCTATGCCGTTGTACTCACCATCATTATGGGACTGACGCGGCAGGAAGTGAATGGAACGTGGCTGAACAATATGCTGTCGTTCTGGCCATTCGTACTGATATATGTGTATGTTGCCGTCATTCTCGGGCAAATCATTCTCCGACGGACGTTGCATTTTAACAGTTGGCATCGCGATATTCCTTTCTTGCTGAACCACCTCGGACTGTTTCTCGCGTTGACTACCGCAACATTGGGCAATGCCGACATGCAACGGCTGAAGATGATTACGGTGAAGGGAGAACCCGAATGGCGTGCGCTGACCTCACAGCAGCAGATTGTGGAGATGCCCATCGCCATCGAACTGAAGGAGTTTATCATGGAGACGTACGATGACGGCTCGCCCCGCCGCTTTGCCTCCGACATTCAGATCCTGACGAAGACAGGCAAGAACATCCAGACCACCGTCGAAGTGAACAAACCCGTAGAGGTGGACGGCTGGAAAATTTACCAGTACGGCTATGACACGCAGATGGGTACCATGAGTCAATACTCGATACTGGAACTGGTGAGCGACCCGTGGCTGCCGCTGGTTTATACTGGCATCTATATGATGCTCGCCGGAGCTGTATGTATGTTTATTCTTGGGGGGAGAAAGCGCGTATGACTTGGGAACAATTTATATATTTCGCAATAGCAGCAGTCTTGCTGTGGGCCGTAGGTGCCTGGGCGGCATGGCGCGAAAAGACGGCCTTGGCCTACGCATCGACCTCGTTCTCTACCGTCTTGGCACTGGTGTTCATCTGCGTCAACCTCTTCAAGCCCGAGATCCATTCCAAGACGCTGATGCCGGCCCTACAGAGTCCATGGTTCGCCCCGCATGTCATCGTCTATATGTTCGCATACGCTGTATTAGGTGCTTCGACTGTGATGGCTTTGTACTTGCTATTCTTTAAACGGAAAACCATTGCTGACGAAGAATTCGACATTACTGATAATCTGGTGTATGTCGGCCTGGCCTTTATGACCATCGGCATGCTCTTCGGCGCCCTGTGGGCCAAGGAGGCTTGGGGACATTACTGGTCGTGGGACCCTAAAGAGACGTGGGCTGCCATCACCTGGCTTGCCTATCTGGTGTATGTGCATTACAGACAAATACCCACTCACAGGCCTCGTCTCGCTTTGTGGGTATTGCTCGTCTCTTTCGTATTGTTACAGATGTGTTGGTGGGGTATCAATTACCTGCCCGCCGCCCAAGGCTCCAGCGTCCATGTCTATAGTTTGCCGTCGTGAACTGACTTTACTTCATTATCTTCCATATCGTTTCATTCTTTTCTCAAACTTAAACAGCCCGTCCTCTTGATCAAACTGCTCAGGCATATTGGGGTCTGGATGATACTCATTGAAGAACTCAATGGCATGGAATCCGCAGCGGTTGATGTAGAAGTGGATATTCCGGCGGTCGAAATACGGTGTGCAGGTTTCCCACACCTCTATCTCCGGATGCATCGTCTCTATAGCCTTCCAGATGGACTGGCCGATACCTTTGCTCTGAACACCCACCTTTACATAGAGGAATGCTAACTCTCCCATAGTGCCATTAGCGGTAATGATGGCACCGCCCACACGCTGGCCATCCTCGCTGACGGCTTCGTAGGCTTCGGCACCTTCTGCCTCTAATGACTGATAGAAGTCCTTGTCAGGCAGCACCTGCCACTGATTCGTTTCTTCAGCATCTTTGTTATATGCTTCGAAACCATACTGGAAGGCTTCTTGCATTTCCTCTTTGAAAGCTATGGTATGCTCCTCAGAGAGTCTGACAAGTCGGATTGAGCATTTTTCTTTCGTCATAATGATTACATTTTAGGAGTCGAGCCAGCGCTTAACGGTGGCGACTTTGTCTTTGCTTACGATGATTTCCTCGTCGGGGGCGGCAGTCATGTGGATGCGCATCTTGCCAAGGAAATAGGAGGAGAGTTTCTGCACGGCAGCGGCGCTGATAATGAACTGACGGTTCACGCGCATAAAACGCTGGGGATCGAGCTGACTCTCTACTTCTTCGAGGGTCATGTTCAACGTGTGGTGCTTGCCTTCCAAAGTGCAGAGGCGCACCACGCCATCGCGGATGGTGATGTGGCTCACATCGCTGACGGGGATAATCAGGAACTCGTCAGCACGATGGGGAATGAGGAAACGCTCACGATAGCGGATGGTTTGATTCTTGACGGATTCCAGAAGTTGAGCGATGGCATCGGTTGTAGAAAGGCCATTGACCATTGTTAGTTTCACCTTTGCCAAGGCAGCATGCAGCTCCTCGCTGTCGATGGGTTTCAGTAGATAGTCGATGCTGTTGAAGTGGAAGGCCTGTACGGCATAGTGGTCGTAGGCCGTGGTGAAGATAATGGGGATGGATTCGGGCACCGTGCGTAGCGAATCAAAACTGAGTCCATCGCCCAATTGGATGTCGCTCAAAATGAGGTCTACATCAAGGTGAGTAGCATCTGCAAAAAAGGACTTCACCTCGGCATTGCTGGCGCAAGTACCTACTACCAGGTGCTCGCCTTCGAGCATCCTCCGCAAGCGGTCGGCGCTGCTCTGTTCATCTTCTATAATCAGTATCTTCATCGTTCAATGGGGATTAGTGGAATGGTGACACAATACTCGTCCTGTGTGTTGCTGATAGTGACCTTTTGCGAGGTCAACAGACGGTAACGCTCCACGATGTTATGCTGTCCGACACTTGTCGATTCAGCTTTTGTGATGGGCTGCTTGCGGTTGCTCACGCTGATATGCTGTCCCTCGGCAGTCACGTCGATGACGAGCGGACGCTCCTTGGTATGCTCGTTGTGCTTGATGGCGTTCTCTATCAGCATCTGCAGGGCGGCAGGGGGCAGTTTGCCTTGCATCTTAGCCACTTCGTCGGCTATCCTTACCTGAATCCCCTCGCCAAATCGCTGCTGCAGCAGGGCCAGATAGCGGTCGAGGAATGCCAGTTCCTCCTGTAGCGTCACCGTCTCGTGATCAAGGTGCGACAATGTGTAGCGATACACCTTCGAGAGGTTCATCAGATATTCCGATGCCCGCTTAGGATCTACCTCTATCAGGTCGGCCAGGATGCTGAAGTTATTGAATACGAAGTGCGGACTCAGCTGGTTCTCCAGCGCCTGCAGGCGGAACTTGTCACGCTCCCTTTCGGCTTTCTCGCGCGACCGCCAATAGTAGAGCGTCACCACCGTCGTAAACAGGCAGCAAGCGGCGTAATCCACCAACATCTCCCACGATTGCCAAGGCCATCCGTGCTTGAACATCTCCCTGAAATCCTCGTCGGTAATCAGCCACAACGCATAGTAGAACAGCAGTCCCAGCACCGAGAGCCCCAGCACCAGCAACACTCCATGTATGATTCGTTTCAGTTTCATGCGGCAAATATACAATTTTCTTTTAAATTGCCAATCATTATTTGTTTATTTCTTCTCTATTACCATGAGTCCACCCAGATCAGATAGATTGATGTCATCGCTGTTGATGAGTTTCTCCGGATCTGCCTTTTGAGCATCCCAAGTGGAAGGTATCGAGCAGTTTATCTGCCCCAGCACAGAGGCGGCACGTTTCTGCAAGAGTGTGTCGAAGGTCTGCATGGCCTTGTAGAAACGATTGCTTGAATAGAAGGCGTTTTCTTCTGTTCCTACGAACGAGCCGATTTCCTTATTGATGGTGTTGATGGTTTTCTTGAATCCGCCACCTTTTATATATTGATTACACAGCACATTCAGATAGTGGTAATAGCGTGCCTTATACGCTTCGTTGGCCAACAGGTTCATGAAGAACGTACGCTTTGAGAGTTTGCTGGTGAAAGGCGTGTCGATAGGGAAGTTCACGATTTTGCTCACATCTTCCTTACTCCAAGAACTCTCTGTCATTGGCGCATCAATCCATTGTTGGCTGAAGGCGTTGGGGTCGAAATCACCGAAGCCTTCGAAATCTCCTTCATCGTCAGGATAGCCACCCCATGCGAGGTTATAGTCCCAGGGAATGAGACTGATTTTGCCGTCGGCCTCACGCAGATAATAATTCTGTACGTTCTTGCCCGTCATGCAGTCGTAGTTGACAACGATGGTCTGTAGCGCCATGTATTTCATCACGCTCTCCACATCCACATGCTCTTCGATGTCCTTGCCCTCTTCCACGCTCTTGAGTGCTGCCACCACACGTTGCATAGAAGCCTCGCCACCTCTCACCTTCGCAAAGTCTGAGATATCGCCATACATCTTCAAATCATCGCCTGTGTAGGCCAGATTGTGATAAGGCTTGTAGATGTTGGTCTTCTCATCAGTATAGTTGCGTTTGCAGAAATGCTTGTCGATGGCCTCCACCATCAGATAGCAGCCGAAGTATTTACCGTTTAGGGAAATCTTTGCATAGTTGGTTAACGGTGCGGGCAGTCCGATATAGCGACACATGTCATAGACCACGGCATCCTTCATCTGAGTGGCATCCCAAATGTTGTTGTTCAGCAACAGCTTCGTCATGCCGTGATATTTCTGACCTTTTTTATACTTGTTTAGTTTCAGGGTAAAACTGTATCTGTCGGACTTCATGTTTGTCACGTCATCCAAACTGCTGGCACCTTTGGTTCGGATGGCGACACTATCAAATCTTTCCCCGTTGATGGTGACGGAGCACACATGATACTGCTTGTCACGTGCATGTTCGATGATGGCCTGCCACGTGCTGTCAGGCATGTTGATCTCTACAGTAGCAATCTCCCCAAGGGAGAACAAAGATTCTGCATACTTTTTCTTAGCCGCAACTTGGCTTTTCGCCACCAAGCAGCACAACAGCACTATGGCTGCGATAAATAATTTTGTTCCATTCTTCATATCTTCGCGTTTTTGGCTGCGAAATTACAACCTTTACGCGCGAAATAGAAGAAGAAAGAAGGTGAAACGGGAAAAATGGGCGGTGAAACGAACTAATATGCCTATATCGCTGTGAGCGGCGTTATCATATTATTATCGTCGTGCCACAGCTGAATGCATGAGTTGCTTATCCATTTAGCACTTTCAGGAACCGCTTATCGTTCATCTGTTCATTAGTTAGATACTCGCCATCGCGGAAGAAAGCGTAGGTGGTGATGGGCGTAGGTGCGTTTTGTGCCTCAGACTTGCTCTGCAGATGAATGGCCTTGAACGGTACGCCCTGTTCCTTTGCAACGGCCTCAAGTACTGGAACATATTTCGCATTAAACGGGCACTGGCTGGTGTAATACAACACATATCCACGTTCTGCTATCTTCGGATGCCTGGCATATTCCTTGAATTGGGGAATTGGTGTATCTGCCGAGAAAGGAAGATACCAGAGTTGGATGCCGTTGTCTGCCTCGTCGCATACCTTGAATCCCTTGTGTGCTAAGAATTTAGGATCGGCCAGAAAAGGCTTCTTCTTTGCCGATGAGAGAATGCACAAACCGCTCTTCCCCTTCTCCTTACTATCTCTGATACATTCGTCGAGCAGGTCGTTGGAATAGCCATGTCCCTTGAAACTACCCGATACCCAG
>CACZVN010000002.1 GCA_902784615.1 uncultured Prevotellaceae bacterium
AAGCGGATGCAAAGGTACAAAATATAACAATACAAACCAAACTTTTCAATGAAAATATTACTAAAATATTGAAAGTTTTCGCTTTTGTTGACAAAAGAGCGTTTTTTAGGAACAATAAAAAAGAGAATTTTGCCGTTTATGAGGCAAAATTCTCTTCTAAATAATATAATATTGTACGCACGCGACTATTCTCGACGTCCAAAGATCCTCAACAAATAAATGAAAAGGTTGATAAAGTCGAGATATAGCGTCAGTGCTCCCAACAATGCCAATTTCTGTGCTCCCTCCCCTGCATCTGGTGCCATCAGCAACATTTGTTTGATCTTCTGTGAATCGTACGCCGTAAGACCAACAAAAACCAGAACGCCCAGATAACTGAGAATCATTTCCAATCCCGTACTCTTCAGGAAGATATTCACAACCGTCGCAATGATAATACCAATCAATGCCATCAAGAGGATCTTTCCCATGGAAGAGAGATCTTTCTTAGTGGTATAGCCTACCAAGGCCATCACGGCAAAGGTGCCAGCCGTAATAAAGAACACCATGGCGATACTAGACATCGTATAGATGGCAAAGATAAACGACATGACAGCACCATTGATGATCGAATATAAGACGAACATCAACGTCGCAGTCGTCAAAGACAACTTGTTAATGGCTGCAGTGATACCAATTACCAATCCGAACTCTGCAATGATCAATCCCCAAAACAGGAGTTTGTTCGTGGCGATAGCCATCATCAGTCCTGGACTAGTAGCCACACCATAGGCGGTAACTCCTGTAATGACAAGTGCCAACGTCATCCATACATACACCTTCCGCATCAAAGCAGGGAAAGCAGCCGACATCGAAAGTTCACGCTCCCTATTGACGGCTTCAAAATTCAATTCATTATAATTCATACTCATTCAAATAACTTGTTCACGATTCTAATAGCAAATATGATGCCACAAAGGTAAGCAAATAGTTTTAATAAAGCATAAAATAAGAGTATAAAATACCATAATATTGGCAATATTGGAGATTTTTCACTATATTTGTACCCATCAATAACTAAAAACATATTAATAATACACTAACAGAGCAATGAAAATCGGTCTATTTATCCCCTGTTATGTAGATGTGGTGTATCCCCAAGTGGGTATCGCCACCTACAAACTACTGAAGCATTTAGGCCTTGACGTGACGTATCCACTGAATCAGACGTGTTGTGGACAGCCGATGGCCAATGCTGGCTTTGAAAAGCAAGCCATACCTTTGGCTGAGAAGTTTGAGGACAAGTTTAAGGAGTTTGACTACGTCGTAGCCCCCTCCGTAAGTTGTACCGCTTTCATTAAGATCAATTATCCTCGCCTGCTGGAAGGCAAACACGAATGCACAACCTCTGATAAAATTATGGATGTTGTGGAATTCCTTCACGATGTCATCAAGGTGGATCACCCACTGGGCACTTTCCCCCATAAGGTGAGCCTGCACAACAGCTGTCACGGTGTCAGAGAATTAGGACTGAGTTCGCCTAGTGAGGAGCATGTGACACCATTCAATAAGATCAAGGATCTGCTGAACTTGGTAGAAGGCATTCAGGTGTTAGAGCCTGAACGCCCTGATGAGTGCTGTGGTTTCGGCGGTATGTTTTCTGTCGAGGAAACGGCCGTGAGTGCACAAATGGGACTGGACAAGGTGCAGCGTCACATGAAGACTGGTGCACGATTCGTCACTGGTCCCGACTGCTCTTGTCTGATGCATATGGCAGGCGTTGCCAAGAAGCAAGGACTGAATGTAGAGTTTAAACACGTAGTAGAGATTTTAGCAGCAGGATTATGAGTACAGGACATAGTAAAGCAGCGAAAGAGTTCTTGAAGAACCAGACATACTCCAAGTGGCATGACGCCACATTCTGGGCAGTACGCACCAAGCGTGACAATATGGCATACGGCTTGGACGAGTGGGAGCAGTTGCGCGAGAAGGCCTCACAGATTAAGCGACACACCATCACCCATCTGGACGAGTACCTCAACCAGTTTGCCACCAAGGCAGAGGAAAACGGCTGTATCGTTCACTGGGCCAAGGATGCCAATGAGTTCAATGAGATTGTCTATGGTATCCTCAAGAACCACAACGTCAAGAAACTCGTGAAGTCAAAGTCGATGCTGACGGAGGAATGCGAGATGAACCCCTATCTGGAGGAGCACGGCATTGAAGTGGTAGAAACCGACCTCGGTGAGCGTATTATCCAGTTAAAGGGACAGAAACCGAGCCATATCGTGATGCCAGCCATCCATCTGAACCATGATGACGTGGGCGAACTGTTTGAAGAGAAACTTGGCAGTGAAAAAGGCAACCATGATCCCACCTATCTGACGTATGTAGCCCGTCTGAGTCTGAGAAACGAGTTCCTGACGGCTGATGCAGGTATGACGGGTGGCAACTTTGGCATTGCAGAGACGGGCGACATTGTGGTATGTACCAACGAGGGTAATGCCGATATGTCCACCTCTTGTCCCAAACTGCATATCGCCGCCATTGGACTGGAGAAGATCATCCCCAACTACGATTGTCTGGCAGTCTTCCAGCGTATGCTCTGCCGTGCAGGAACAGGACAGCCCACAACGACTTATACGAGTCATTTCCGCAAGGCCCGTCCGACGGCTCATCCCATGCACATCGTATTAGTTGACAACGGGCGCAGTGAGTGGATCGGTAACCCTGAGCACTGGGAGGCCCTGAAGTGTATCCGTTGTGGTTCTTGTATGAACACCTGTCCAGTATATCGTCGCTCTGGCGGTTACTCGTACAGCTATTTCATCCCTGGCCCCATTGGCATCAACCTTGGTATGCTGCGTGACACCCAGCAACACTCTGGTAACGTGAGTGCCTGCACGCTCTGTCTGAGTTGTCAGACCGTTTGTCCCGTCAAGGTGAATCTGGGTGACCAGATCTACCAGTGGCGCCAGCAGTTGGACGACTTCGGCACAGCCAATCCCCAGAAGAAACTGATGTGTAAGGGTATGAGCACCATCTTTGGCAGCAGCGGCATTTACAACCTCGGTACAGCCTTGGCACACTGGGCCAATATTATCCCATCGCCCATCATCAACTGTGGTCTGAACCCCTGGGCAGAAGGCCATAAGATGATGGAGTTCCCCAAGAAGCCTTTCCACAAAATCATTAAAGACTTAGAGAAATGAGTAACAAAGAAGATATTTTGAAGAGATACAGGGCAAATGTCAGAGAGAAGTTCGACATGCCCGACCTCAGTGACATCAAGGCCATCACCTACTCTGACCCACTGGTACAGTTTATCAAGATGACGGAGAGTGTAGGCGGTCATGTGATAGAGGTGAAGGAAGGTCAGGATATCAACAAACTGGTGAAGGAGATGTATCCAGATGCCAAGGAGATCGCCTCGAACCTGCCCGAAGTGACGATTGCCACGAGGAATCCTGACACCGTAGGACGTGCCCGTGACCTCAACGGCACAGACGTAGGTATCATTCGTGGTAAGTTTGGTGTTGCTGAGAACGCCTGTGTCTGGGTTCCCCAAACCATGAAGGAGAAGGCCGTCTGCTTTATCTCTGAGAATCTGGTCATCCTGTTGCCGAAGAGTCAGATCGTGAACAACATGCACGAGGCTTACAAGCGCATTGAGTTCGACAAGGAGTACGACGGCTATGGAACCTTCATCAGCGGTCCCTCAAAGACGGCAGATATCGCACAGGTATTGGTGATGGGAGCGCAGGCAGCACGTAGCGCAACCGTTCTGCTATTGCCAGAATAAAAATGCGTGCTTAAAAAAAGAGGTCAGCCATACGGTTGACCTCTTTTTAATTCTCAGAATTCCTAATTATCACAAATCCCACTCGTATCTGTCGAAACAGACACCTCGTCCTCCAAAGCCTTCTTTCTGGAAAATGAGCGATTCATTGATGACGTTGGAATCAGCCATCGCAGACGTACCAAACTCGAAATATGGCAAGTTGGCATAGTCGTGATGAATGATGCGGTCATATAGAATATCGATGGCTCCTAACTGCTTGCCTAACGGTGTGGCAGAACTGTACTGCGCACGAGCCACCTGTTTAGAGACGTAAAGCACCATACCAGCCAGGATTTCGTCGCCCAGACGGGCCAGATAAAGAATAATGTTCTCAGGAAAGCGGGAGGCCAGTAAGGATATCTCAGAAAGAGTGTGAACTGGCTTCGAATCGTACTTGAGTTTCAGATTGTCATTCAACACCTGCCAGAAACCTGCGTAATCAGTGCTTCTCTCCACCGTCATACCAGCCTCTTGGGCACGCTTCAGCGCACGGCGGCGTACCCGTTCCCAACGTATGGTGTTGCGCTGGATAATAGCCGTACCTAAGTCCCGTTCTTGCAGCCTGACATCACACGTGCGAACCATTGCATAAAGATCTTCTTCCGCAGCCATCTGGTGATAGATCCAAGGGATGCACTTATAGAAGACATGACGGAAGCCCTCCGCCCGCAGGCAATCGTTTAACTCTCGGAACAATTCAACAGTAGCCGCAGCCGTTGTCTTGGCATCCATCACCAGTCCGCCATACGTCAACCCCATGTGTGACTGAAAAACATCTCCCTTACGATTAGCAGGCATTAGTGCATAAAGTCGGCCCTCGCAATAGAACATCAGCGAGAAGTCTTCAAAGCGATCGCTATGATAATCCATATAGCGACGATCAAACAGAAACGTACCGTTTTTCGATGTCGCGACGAAAGCATTCCATTCGTCGGCTTTGTCTGCGCTATATCGTCGGATCTCAAACATCTATTTCGTCAGCCTTAGGAATTCATCGTAATCGTAGATGTATTCGTCCTCATCAAACAATTCCGAGGCCAGCACCAAACAGACAGCCCCACTGGAGAAATCCTCCAGCGTGCGCCACACACCAGTACCAATATACAAGCCCTGGTAGGGATGGTTCAGATGGAATGTCTGCCGCTCACAACCATCAAACACCTCCACGTCGAAGGAGCCGCTCACAGCGACAACAATCTCCTCGCAAGTGCGATGGGCATGACCGCCGCGACGCTCACCCGAGGGGACATCGTATGTCCAATAGACACGGGCAATATCGAACGGTACATTCTTCAACTGCTCGGCCACCGTCAGGTTGCCACGAGGATCGACGATCTTCGGAAGATTTATGATTTTTGCTTTATCACCTTTCATATTAATATAACGGAATTACGATGGAATTATTATATGAGCCTCCCTAACGGTCTCAGAATAAAACGGTCGATAATCCAACTCACTACCAACACCGTGAAAACAGACAAGAAAAGCATGACAACTACTGGAATGTCAGGGAACCGATGAAAAAGAATGCCTATCAACATCTGATGCGTCATGAACAGCGGCATCGTCAGCGAAGCAAGCAACAACATCGGCTTCTTTTGTAACCAAGAAGACACAAAGCCCTGCCCCTTCGCAAAAACGAGAATCAGAGGGACTAAGACCAACCAATACAAGGGGGCATTGCGCAACTTGGCATCCATCGAGGGATAGACTACCAGGGCAGCAATCAACAGCACAACGAGCAGCAACTCCATCCACTTCGGAGAGGGAATGTCGTAACCACGCTCATATAGCCGACACAACAAAATGCCCAAATAGAAATCTGCAAAGCGCACCAGCGGATTCACATAGAGGATGGCATTCACCTGATCGTAGGGAGTCAGGAAGAGGATTGTCAGATACGTCACGAGAACCAAAAACACCCACCACTTCGACACCCGTCTGTAGGCTAATGGAAACAAGAGGTAACAAAAGAACAGACTGGACAAGAACCATGAGACGCTGTTACAGGAGAAATAGTAGTCGGGCTCAGGGACCCATGCCTGCAAAAGCAACGCATTCAGAAGAACAGGCCAATCCAAGATTGCCTTACTCACCACAAAGAAGAACACCAGACAAAGAAGATGCAAGGGATAGAGTTTCCAGAAACGGCGTTTCAGGAAACGTCCATATTGGAACGAGCCTTCACGGATCTGACCGCCATACCGGAGGGATAGAACGAATCCACTCAGAATGAAGAAAAAAGCGACACCACAGTCACCACCCGCTTCAAATGCCTGTATGTCCTGATAGGCAAAGTGTGACATGAAAATCATCATCACAAAGACGAAACGCAGTGACTGCAGTGTCTCTATCATTTCCTTCTCTTAGTGCTCAAACTTGGTATATGGGTCTGTACCGAGAACGGTCTTCGCCAGACGTTTGGCCTTGTCACGGAGGGCATTGACATCATCACCGATCTCACCGTAGCAGAGTACCACGCCCATACGACGACCCTTATGGGCCTCGGGCTTACCGAAGATACGGATACGGGTACGGTCTTCTTTGAGAGCATCCACAAAGTTGTAGTCGAGTAGAGAACGGTCAACGGGAGTCTTGGCTTCTTTAGGAGAAAGAATCACAGCCGAGGCACCAGCATGCTCCAGATGGATGCCGGCAATGGGCAGTCCCATCACGGCACGGAAATGGAGTTCGAACTCCGAGAGGTTCGTGGTGTGACCCAATGTCACCATACCCGTATCGTGCGGACGGGGTGAGAGTTCTGAGAAGATCACCTCACCCTGTTTCGTCAGGAAGAACTCCACACCCCAGATGCCGGCACCCGTCAGTGCCTTCGTCACCTTGTCGGCCATCATCTGCGCCTGTTTCAGGGCCTCATCCGAGATCTTATAGGGTTGCCACGACTCACGATAGTCACCACTCTTCTGCACATGTCCGATAGGCGGACAGAACAGCGTGGGCCATCCGTGCTGCTGGGTGACGGTGAGCAGCGTGAACTCAGAGTCGAAGTCGATGAATTCCTCGATAATCACCTCCTTCACATCACCACGCGAGCCCTCCATAGCCTCCTTAAAGGCCGTTTCGAGTTCACCATCGTTATGCACATAACTCTGACCATGACCTGAAGAAGACATGAGGGGCTTCACTACACAGGGGAAGCCGATCTCATCGGCAGCAGCCTTGAACTCCTCGAAGGTCTTGGCGTAGAAATACTTCGCCGTACGCAGGCCTAACTCCTTGGCAGCGAGATCGCGGATGGCACGACGGTTCATCGTGTAGTTGACGGCACGGGCTGAGGGCACCACCTGAATACCCTGTTCCTCGAACTTGAAGAGCCGCTCCGTACGGATGGCCTCAATCTCGGGCACGATGATGTCGGGCTGGTGCTTCTTGACAACTGCCTCAAGGGCATCACCGTCGAGCATGGAAAACACTTCGCGCTCATCAGCCACCTGCATGGCGGGCGCATTATCATAACGGTCACAGGCAATCACGTACTGACCAGCACGCATGGCGGCAATCACAAACTCCTTACCGAGTTCTCCTGAGCCTAAAAGCAAAATCTTCTTCATAATCTAATTTATCTGTTGGCATACATATTATCATAATACTTCTGGTAGTCGCCGCTCGTCACATTATCGAGCCACTCCTGATTATCAAGATACCAGCGAACGGTCTTCTCGATACCCTCCTCGAACTGGAGCGAGGGTTCCCAACCGAGTTCCTTCTGCAACTTCGTAGAGTCGATGGCATAACGGAGGTCATGGCCAGCACGGTCTGTCACGAAAGTGATCAGATCCATATCCTCGCCCTCCTTGCGACCCAGCAAGCGATCGACGGTCTTGATCACCACCTTGATAATGTCGATGTTCTTCCACTCATTAAAGCCACCGATGTTATAGGTATCGGCGATCTTACCCTCATGGAAAATCACATCGATGGCACGGGCATGATCCTCTACGTAGAGCCAGTCGCGTACGTTCTCGCCCTTACCATAGACGGGCAACGGCTTACGATGACGGATATTGTTAATGAACAGCGGGATCAGCTTCTCTGGGAACTGATAGGGGCCATAGTTATTCGAACAGTTTGTCACCACTACAGGCATGCCGTAAGTATCGTGATAGGCACGCACGAAGTGATCACTTGACGCCTTGGCGGCTGAATACGGAGAATGGGGATTGTACTTTGTGGTTTCCAGGAAGAACTTATCGCCGTATGCTAAATGATGCTCCGATGAAGAAGCCGTTGTCGTGAACGGAGGTTCGATACCCTCAGGATGTGTCAGTTCGAGCGCACCATACACCTCATCGGTAGAGATATGGTAGAAGCGCTTGCCCTCATACTTCTCAGGCAACGACTCCCAATAGAGTTTTGCAGCCTGCAACAGACTCAAAGTACCCATCACGTTAGTCTTGGCAAAGGTAAACGGGTCCTTGATACTTCTGTCCACATGACTCTCTGCTGCCAAGTGGATAATGCCATCCACCTTCTTGTCCTGCATCAGCTTATAGAAGGCGTCGAAGTCGCAAATGTCCATCTTCACGAATTCGTAGTTGGGCTTGTTTTCGATGTCCTTCAGGTTTGCAAGGTTTCCCGCATACGTCAGTTTGTCGAGGTTAATGATGTGATACTCGGGATACTTGTTCACGAACAGGCGAACAACATGTGAGCCAATAAATCCAGCTCCACCAGTAATGACGATTGTTTTCATTGTTCTTTTTTATTTTTAATTTTCCTTATTAATTTATTCACTAGAACCATAGTCAGGAGAACGCCAGTAATCACATACAGAGGTAAGTAGTCTTGGAAATCGTTTTCAAAGTACAGCCTTACACCTTGTTTGAACCCACCGCATATGGTTTTAACGAACGACCAGATCTGCTCCATTTATTGATGATCTCCTAAAGTTATAACCTCAAGATCCTTAAACTCCTTCCCGTCGATGACGAGACGCACGAGTGTTCTCTCCTTGTGCCAGCCCTGAATGCCTGCCGCTCCAGGATTGATGTGCAGCAGTCCCAAAGTCTTGTCGTATTTCACTTTCAATATATGTGAGTGACCAGCCACGAAGAGTTGTGGCGGGTTGGCAAAGAGCGTGGAGCGCACGCTGGCATCATAGTTGCCAGGATACCCCCCGATATGCTTGATGAGTACATCAACATCTTCACACTTAAACCTATTAAGTTCGCGGTACATCAGTCTGAGGTCTCCCCCGTCACAATTACCGCATACGGCACGGAAGGGCCTGAACGCTGCGAGTTTCTCAGCCACCTCCACACTGCCGATATCGCCTGCGTGCCAGATTTCGTCACAGGGTTCAAAGTAGTGCAGGTACTTATCGTCCCAGTAGCTGTGCGTATCACTGAGGATGCCTATTCGCTTCATGCCTTGAACTTCTTGCGGATAAACTCAGCGATAATCTTTTCGGTCTCCATGATACCAAGGATCGACGAGTCAATGCAGAGGTCATAACTGGCAGCATGCCCCCACTTCTTACCAGTATAGTAATTATAATACTCCGCCCGTTGGTTCTCTCGTTTCTCAATAAAGGCTTTGGCGGCTTCCTCATCGAGGTGCTGCTTATTCATGATCTGCTCCACACGGTAGTCCATCGAGGCGGTGATAAAGATATTCACCACATTGGGGAAGTCTCTCAGCACATAGTCGGCACAACGACCCACGAACACGCAAGACCCTTCCTTGGCAGCCTTCCGGATAGCGTCACTCTGGAACTGGAACAGGCTCTCCTGAGAAAAGCCCGACTTATAGATGCTGCCACTATCCACGTGAGGTGATCCCATGTTGAAAAGTCCCCTGAAAAAGCCTTTCTTCTCGTCGTTCTGCTCGAAAATCTTTTCCGAGAACCCGCTTTCCTTCGCCGCGAGGTTCAACAACTCACGATCGTAGTACTTGGCATTGAAGTCGAGGGCCAACATCCTGCCGATGTCATGGCCACCACTGCCCAGTTGCCTGCCTACGTTAATAACTATCTTCTTTTCCATGTGTTTTTATTTTTATTCATAAACCATATCAGCATAGGTATCGTCATCGCAAACGACCCGAAGTCACTCGCCGGCATGGCATACCAGACTCCGTCGAGCCCCCAGAACAACGGGAATACATACGCCATCGGCAACAGCAGGAACAACTGGCGTGAGAGCGAGAGGAAGATCGACACCTTCACCTTGCCGATGCACTGGAAGAAATTGGTGATCACCGCCTGCGAGGCCACCACGAAGAACACTAGCATGTCGATCTTGATACCCTTAGCAGAAAGCCCAAGCAGCGTGGGATCCGTCGAGAAGATACGGGCAATCTGATACGGAAAGAGCATCGAGAGCGTCCATCCCAAGAACAGAATTGCCGTAGCAGAGGCGATAGTCAACCACAGACAACGGAACATACGGTCGTACTTCTCTGCCCCGTAGTTATAACCTACAATCGGTTGCATACCCATGTTCATACCCATGACGAACATGAAGAACGCCATCACCACTGAGTTGGCAATCGAATAGGCACCCACAGCCATATCCCCGCCATAGCGCACAAACTGATTGTTCATGAAGATCACGATGACGCAGCTCGTAGCGTTCATCAGGAAGGGCGACACACCAATGGATATAATATTCCTGACGAGTTCCTTTTTCAGCCGATAGATACCTCGTTTCAGATGCAACAAATCCTTCGGGTTAGAAAACAGTTTCATCTGCCAACAGAGCGCCATCGACTGCGAGGCAATCGTCGCCATGGCCGCACCACGGATGCCCCAACGGAACCACCACACGAAAGCGACGACCAACAAGATATTCATGCCCACCGTAAAGAGCGTGGCGTACATCGCATGACGGGGTTTTCCAACCGCACGGAGCACGGCGTTCATACCAAAATACATGTGCGTCACCATATTACCCAACAGGATCACCGTCATAAACTCACGGGCATAGGGCAGTGTCACGTCCGACGCGCCAAAGAAACGCAGGATCGGGTCGAGGAAGATCAGGGAGATCGCCATGAACAGGAAACCGATGATCAGATTCAGCGTCACGGTATTGCCCAACAAGTGTTCCGCCGTCTTATAATCCCTCTGTCCCAGTTTGACGCTGATACAAGTAGAAGAGCCGACGCCCACAGCAGCCCCGAAGGCAGCACTCAGGTTCATCAGGGGGAACGTGATACCCAGACCCGCAATAGCCTCGGGGCCCACCACCTGACCGATCATGGCGCGGTCGATGATGTTGTAGAGACTCGAAGCGGTCATTGCCACAATGGAAGGCAGGGCATACTGCCAAAGCAGTGCACCTACAGGCTTCTGACCCAGTTCAAGAGCGGCTTGTTTGTTGTCCATGGATGGTTCTCTTCTTTTGATGGTGCAAAGGTACAAAATTTCCGTGAGACCACCAAATAATTTAGAGGTTATATTCTCGTTTTTTCATAGAAAATATTTGGATATCTCAGATAAATTTCGTACCTTTGCAATGTGATTCAGAAAGACAGCCAAACCCTGGAAAACAAAGGGCACATAACAAAAATTCCGTGGCTCTTATTTCTAAATAAGCGGCCCTTATTGCGCGAAAAGCAGTCCTTATTGCCGCTCGCGTGTCTCTTATTGGCCGTTCTTTTCTGCGCACCCGCGTTCTCAGGCACAAGCGGAAGGAAAAAGTATCCTGGCGGGAAATATTACATCTACCGCTACACCCTGAAGGACAAACAAGGCTCCCCTTATTCCATCGAGCATCCGGGCAAATGGCTGTCACATAAGTCCGTGGAGCGCAGGAAGCGGCAGGGGTTATCCGTCGATTCCACCGACCTGCCCGTGAGCAGCAAGTACCTGCGACAGATAGAGAAGACGTCTTCCGAGACTGCCAAGAGAATCCAGAAGCGGTCAGCAGAATGGTTGATCGTAGGCACCAGTCGCTGGAATAATACGGTACTCGTGCGTTCTAACGATACCGCTATATTCAGAAGCATCGACGCCCTGCCCTTTGTTGCTAAGGCGGAGCGTGTATGGGAGTCGTCAGACTCCATCCCAAAGATGGTGAAACAAGATTACCACGAAACGTTCAATGCCTGGGACAGCGTCAAGGGCGTGACCTACGGCAACGGCAAGGAACAGATAGAGATGATAAATGGCCAACGTCTCCACAACATCGGGATGAAGGGTAAAGGCATCACCATCGCCGTGCTCGACGGCGGGTTTCAGAACGCCGACAAGATTCCTGCCATCCAACACGCGAATATCATTGGCACAAAAGACTTCGTCTATCCCAATAGCCCGTATTTCTATCAGGAGACCGATCACGGTACGAAGGTACTTTCGGCGATGGCCGCCAACGAACCGGAAGTACTGATCGGAACGGCCCCAGAGGCCCGCTACTGGCTGTTGCGCTGTGAGGATCAGCAGACGGAGCAGCCTGTAGAGGAAGATTACTGGGCAATGGCAGCGGAATTCGCCGATTCCATAGGTGCCGATATCATCAGCAGCAGCCTCGGCTACAATGACTACGACGGTGATTCGGCCTACTATCACCAGCGCGACCTCGACGGACAGACGGCCCTCATCTCTCGGACGGCCTCGATGCTGGCCCAAAAGGGTATCGTGCTCGTCAACTCGGCAGGCAACTCGGGCATGGGTCCCTGGAAGAAAATCGTCTTCCCTTCGGATGCCAATGATATCCTGACCGTTGGCGCCCTGAACCAGGAGAAGAAGAACGCGCCCTTCAGTGGTGTAGGACCGACACAGGATGGACGGGTAAAACCTGACGTGATGGCCCTCGGAAGTCCTGCAGCCCTGATATCGGGACGTGGCACCATCATCAGGGACATGGGGACATCGTTCTCCACACCCATCGTCGCCGGACTGGTGGCCTGTCTCTGGCAGGCGCTTCCAGATAAGACGGCCTTGGAGATCATCGACCTCGTGCGCCAGACGAGTAGCAGTTATAAGAAGCCTGACAATATCTACGGTTACGGCATCCCGAATTTCTGGAAAGCCTATATGATTGGGAAGATGGAATGACAGAGAAGCGACTGACCCTCTATGAACTCAATAGCCTCGTGCGCGAGGTAATCGAGTGCGAGATGCCCAATGAGTATTGGGTAGAGGCGGAGTTGTCGGAATGCCGTGAGAGCCGAGGGCACTGCTACATGGAACTCATTCAGAAGGATGAGCAGAGTGCCACGCCCATCGCCAAGGCCTCGGCAAAATGCTGGGCCTCGAAATGGATGCTCATCCGTCCCTATTTCGAGCGCACCACGGGTCAACGGCTCCATGCTGGCATGAAAGTGTTGCTGAAGGTCTATGCCCAGTTCCATGAGGCCTACGGTTTCTCTTGGATCGTGACAGACATCGACCCCACCTACACCCTCGGCGATATGGCTCGCAAACGACAGGAGATCATCCGTCAACTGAAGGAAGAAGGTGTCTTCGACCTGCAGAAGAGTCTTGAACTACCAGTATTTTGTCAGCGCATCGCCGTGATCTCGAGTGAGACAGCCGCAGGCTATGGTGACTTCTGCAACCAACTCGCTGACAATCCCTACGGTTTCCAGTTTCGCACGCTACTTTTCCCTGCCATCATGCAGGGTGAGGGTGTGGAACAAAGCATTATCGCTGCCCTGAACCGCATCAACGATACCTACGACGACTTCGACTGTCTCGTTATCATCAGAGGTGGTGGTGCCACGAGTGACATGAGCGGCTTCGACACGTTAGCACTGGCCGAAAACGTGGCCAACTTCCCCTTACCTATTATCACAGGTATCGGACACGACCGCGACGAGAGCATCCTCGACATGGTGAGTCACACACGGGTGAAAACCCCTACGGCCGCAGCAGCCCTACTCATTGACCATTTGAAGGCCGTGCTGGACATGCTCAACGACTCACAGGAACGCCTCACCCGCTGTGCCCAACAGAAAATCACGACGCTCAACGCCCAACTCTCAACGCTTTCAGAGGCCATTCCCAGACTATTCTCCATCGTCAGGACGCGCCAAGAAGCCCGTCTCGATGCTCTCTACCAACGTTTGCTCCTGAGGATACAACAAAAAGCCGTAAGCCATCAGGCAGATATCAGTCATCTTTCCCAGAGATTGCTTACTTCTCTTGAGCGCAGACTCACTTCGGAGTGCCATCGTCTGGAGATGATAGAGGAGAAGGTCAAGGCCCTCGACCCTACCCTGCTGCTCAGGCGAGGCTATAGTATCACACTCTACAAGGGCAAGACCGTCAGAGACCCGCTGGAACTGAAGAAAGGCGACGAAATAGAAACCCGAATCGAAAAAGGAACCATCAAATCAATCATCCAATGAAAGAGATCAAATACGAGGCTGCATTAGCCGAACTCCAGACCATCGTCAACAAGATGGAAAACGACGAACTTGACATCGACCAGATGTCAGAACAGTTGAAACGTGCACAGGAATTGATTAAGCTCTGCAAGGACAAACTGACGAAAACCGACGAGGAAATCAAGAAAATACTTGCGGAAAAGTAAGTTTTCTAAGGAAAACGTTGTGAATTTGACACGAAATGTGTACTTTTGCAGCTAAATCGAAACTTTAACAACGAAAGTAATATGAAGAATCTGGATTGGGGTAGTCTGTCATTCGGCTACATGAAGACCGACTACAACGTGCGTTGCTACTATCGCGACGGCAAATGGGGCGAGATAGAAGTTTGCTCCGACGAGTATCTGAACCTGCACATGGCTGCTACATGTCTGCACTACGGTCAGGAGGCATTCGAGGGTCTGAAGGCCTATCGTTGTCCTGACGGCAAGGTGCGCATTTTCCGTGTCGATGAGAATGCCAAGCGCCTGCAGTCAACCTGTCGCGGCATTATGATGCCCGAGGTCAGCACGGAACTGTTCACAGAGATGGTAAAGAAGGTGGTACGCCTGAATCAGGAGTGGATCCCCACCTACGAGAGCGGTGCTACGCTCTATATCCGTCCGTTGCTCATCGGTACATCAGCCCAGGTGGGTGTTCATCCCGCTAAGGAGTACTGCTTCCTGATCTTCGTCACGCCCGTAGGTCCGTACTTCAAGGGTGGATTCTCTAGCAATCCTTATGTGATCGTTCGCGAGTACGACCGTTCGGCTCCTCTCGGAACTGGTAAATACAAGGTAGGTGGAAACTACGCTGCCTCGCTCTTCGCCAACAATCTGGCACACGAGAAGGGCTATGCCTGCGAGTTCTACCTCGACGCCAAGGAGAAGAAGTACATCGACGAGTGCGGTGCTGCCAACTTCTTCGGTATCAAGAACAACACCTATATCACCCCAGAGTCAACCTCTATCCTGCCCTCTATCACCAACAAGTCGCTGATGCAGGTGGCTGAGGATCTGGGTATGAAGGTAGAGCGCCGTCCGATTCCTGAGGAGGAACTCGAGACCTTCGAGGAGGCAGGTGCTTGCGGAACAGCAGCCGTGATCTCACCGATCTCTTATATCGACGACCTCGACACTGGCAAACGCTATTCATTTGGCGACAAGCCAGGCCCACAGTCAAAGCGCCTCTTCGACACGCTGCGTGGCATCCAGTACGGCGAGATCGAGGACAAGCACGGCTGGACAACGGTTGTAATCGAGTAAGATGGGAAAAGGCAAGCTGGCGAAATTCGCCGACATGGATACCTATGAGAACGTGTTCCAATACCCTTATTCGGTAGTGGAACATGTTCCTTTTGAGATGCAAGGCCATTGGCACGAACAGTATTTCAAGAATCAGAATCCCATCGTATTGGAATTGGGTTGTGGCAAGGGAGAATACACGGTGGAACTGGCCAAGCTCTATCCTAAGGTGAATTTCATCGGCGTGGATATCAAAGGCGCCAGGATGTGGACAGGTGCCACCCAAGCACTCAACGAAGGTCTAAAGAACGTGGCCTTCCTTCGCACGAACATCGAGATCATCGAGCGTTTCTTCGCCAAGGATGAGGTACAGGAGATCTGGCTCACCTTCAGTGATCCCCAGATGAAGAATCCGAGAAAACGCCTCACCAGCACTTATTTTATGGAACGCTATCGCAAGTTCCTCGTTGACGGCGGCCTCATCCATCTGAAGACCGACTCCAACTTCCTCTTCACCTATACCACCTATATGGTGGAGAAGAATGCCCTCCCCCTGATCTTCCGCACGGAAGACCTGTATGGGAGCTCAGAGGGGACGGTTCTCAGTGAGCTCCTAACCATCCAGACCTACTACGAGTCGATGTGGATAGCCCGTGGTCTGAATATCAAATATATGAAATGGCAGTTGCCGCGCGAAGGTGTGCTCAAAGAGCCCGATGTGGAGATCGAACTCGACGACTACCGCAGTTACCACCGTTCCAAGCGCAGTTCACTTGACAAAGCAAAATAGAAAGAATATGAAGAAACTAATGATTATCCTCATGGCAGCACTCCCGATGCTGACCATGGCACAGAATTCAGTGATTATAAAGGTCGATTCAGTCGGCAAGTTGGCTACCCAGATTGGCGAGCAGAAGTTCAAGATCTCAGACCTGACGGTCAGTGGTGCCCTCAACGGTACCGACCTCAAGCTACTACAGGAGATCGTCACCCGCACCAAGACCGACAAGAACAATCCCGATGAGTGCCTCGTAACTGCCGTTGATCTCTCTGGCATCACCATCGTTGAGAGCAACGACAAGGGCGGTATCAAGACACAGGCAAACGAACTGCCGAAGGGGCTCTTCTCTGGTGCGAAGAATCTGACAAAGGCCGTTCTACCCTCCAGCATCAGCGCCATCAGCAAGGACTGCTTCAATGGTTGCAGTAGTTTGGTAAATATCACTATCCCCGACGCCATCACCGTCATCGACGCAGGAGCCTTCAAGGATTGTGAGAGTCTGGCAGCCATCAGTCTGCCCACAAGTCTGAAGACCATCGGCAACGAGGTGTTTGAGGGTTGTAAGAACCTCACCGTCATCCAACTGCCTGACAGCATCCAGAACATTGCCTCTCAGGCCTTCAACAAGTGCAAGAGTCTGAAGGTCATTAATATCCCCGAAGGCACGAAAAAGATTGGCAGTTCTGCTTTCAAGGGCTGTGAGAGTCTGACAACCATGACGTTGCCCAGTTCTGTGGATGAGATTGAGGCTTCTGCCTTCGACGGCTGTATCAACCTGGATAGTGTCCAGATGGCTTCCGTCTCCAAGATAGGCACCTCAGCCTTCTTGGGTTGTAAGAACCTGAAGGAAGTCGTACTCGACAAACTCTCCAGTTTGGGACAAAATGCTTTCCAGAACTGCACCTCTTTGGAGACCGTCAAAATGGAAGGATCGCTGGCCGACGTGAACGTATCGGCCTTCAAGGGTTGTTCCAGCCTCAAGACCATCAGTCTGCCCTCTTCACTCCAGGAGATCAGCAACCACGCATTTGACGGTTGCATTTCTCTGACGGAGATCACCCTCCCCGAGTCACTCGCCAAGATTAAGGACAGTGCTTTCCAGAAGTGCAGCAGTCTTAAGACTATCCACCTGCCCAGTGCCCTGAAGAGCCTGGGCGACGATGCCTTCGAAGACTGTTCCAGCCTCGAAAGTGTCACAGGCTACACTTTACTCGACGAGATTGAGACCAACGTATTCCACAACTGTGGCAATCTGCGTAAGGTTGAGCTGCCCAATACTATAAAGCGCATTGGCAACAACGCTTTCAACGGCTGTAGTCTGCTCACTGACATTGACTGGCCTGCTGCACTAAAGACCATCGAGGACGGTGCCTTCGAGAAGTGCGCCTCACTCCAGTCGGTCAGTTTCCCCAATGGACTGAAGAGTATTGGCAGCGACGCATTCAAGGGCTGCATCCAGATCCCGAGTGTCGATCTGCCCGCCACAGTGAAAGAGATTGGCAGCAGTGCCTTCCAGAATTGTACAGCCCTCACGACCATCATCATCAACAGTGGTACGCCTCCCTCCATCAGCGGCAGTTCGTTCAAGGGCACTAACGCCTCCATCCTCATCCCCAAGGGATCACGTGCTATCTACACAGCCGACAAGAAATGGAGTAAGGTGAAGGGCATGAAAGAAAACAAGTAATATGACATTATACCCCAAACTGATTATGGATGCGCTGGCAACGGTGACGTATGCCGGCACGAAGAAAAACCTCGTGGAGAGTGAGATGGTTGCCGACACCCCGTCGGTAGCCGCTCCCTCGACCGAAGGTGAGCCCTGGAAGGTAAAGGTCGTACTCGTGTTCCCACGCGACACAGACCCATTCCTGAAATCAACGGTAAAAGCTGCTGAGGCAGCCATCAAGTATCACTGCGGACAGGACGTGGAAGTGACCATCGAGACGGAGTTCAAGACAGCACCCCGTCCTGAGGTGGGGCAGATGCTGCCTGGCGTGAAAAACATCATCGCCGTGAGCAGTGGTAAGGGAGGCGTGGGTAAAAGCACCGTTTCTGCTAACCTCGCCATCGCACTGGCACGCCTAGGTTACAAGGTAGGTCTGCTCGATACCGATATCTTCGGTCCATCCATGCCAAAGATGTTCCATGTAGAGGATGAGAAGCCATACGCCATCCACAAAGACGGCCGCGATCTTATCATTCCCGTAGAGAAATACGGTGTCAAACTTTTGAGTATCGGCTTCTTCGTGAGCCCTGATACCGCTACGCTCTGGCGCGGTGGTATGGCAACGAGCGCTCTGAAGCAACTCATTGCCGATGCAGACTGGGGGGAACTCGACTATTTTATCCTCGACACCCCACCAGGCACCAGTGACATACACCTTACTTTATTACAGACACTCCCCATCACGGGTGCCGTCATCGTCAGTACGCCACAGGCCGTAGCCCTCGCCGATGCCCGCAAGGGAATAGACATGTACCGTAATGAGAAGGTAAACGTGCCCATCCTTGGTCTCATCGAGAATATGGCATGGTTCACGCCTGCTGAATTGCCTGAGAACAAATACTATATCTTTGGCAAGGAAGGCTGTAAGAAACTGGCAGAGGAGATGGATGTTCCCCTGCTGGCACAGATTCCGCTGGTACAGAGCATCTGCGATAACGGCGATGCAGGCACACCTGTCGCACTCAATAGCGACACAGCCACAGGACTAGCCTTTATCAGTCTGGCCCAGGCCGTTGTCACCGTCGTTAACCGCCGTAACAAGGAGAAGCCCAAGACACAAATCGTCGGAATGAAATAGGTCGTTTCTCTATCTTCCGCCTGTCAACAGACTACAGAAGGACGGGATGAAGCGCTTGAGGAAGACATACAGCGCCACACACAACAGGACTGTAACAACTGGTACAGCCACATAAAGCAGAAGCATAGAAGGCAAGTTGCCAGACAAATGCAAGACGGAGAATACCACCTTGCCGACTTCTGCTATGATCAAGGTATGGAGCGCATAGACAAAAAAACTGGAATTAGCCAGTGTGGCATTCACCTTGATTTTTCCGGATTCCAGCAGATAAGCCACGACAACGATGACAGAGGCAATACCGAAAAGGATCCCCGCCTGATGAATATACAAGTTATAGGCGGTACCTTTCGTCAAGGCGTCTGCAACAGCTATCGGAAGGTAAATCAATGGTGCATAACGGTATTGCCTGAGACTCTCTACAAAGTTGATCTTATGAATGCTGTAATATGCCCCCCAAGAGAAGAAGAAGGCAGCCTGACACATTAAGACACTCCAACCACCATTAGGCAAAACCAAGGGCTGATAAAAGAAATAGATCAGCCCCAAGACTATCACCAGCCATTTCCCCATCCGTTTCATCAGCCAGAAGATGGCAGGCGTCAGCAGGATCATCACCATCAGTTCGCGCACATACCACATGGGCAGGTTGATTGGATAAATGAAACCCGAATACGTTGCGACGGCATTTTCTGCTGGGATGACAAAGATACCCTCATTGGGGATATTTGCAAAGAAAGACTTGAGAAGACGGAAGAAAGACAGATGTATTTCCTCCTGAGTAGCATTGGGAAACAAGTATGATATCTGATATGACGCATGGACCAATATGGCTATCAGGTTCCACAAGAGATAGGGTATCAGGAGCGTCCTTACCCTTTTCCATAGTTTCTTCTTATAGACATTTCCATCAAAATCAGTATGATAGAAGAACAGGAAACCTGATATGATAAAAAAGAGAGGGACACCGATTTGAGGTAGCACCTCACTGAAAAAATTGATCAGGAAATCATACCACGCAGGATGATCGAGTCCATAAGTAACACCATGAATTGTAAAACCGTGCTCTGCCAGATTGAAGTGAATAAAGACTACCCCTACTGTCAACGGGAAGCGCAGAAAGCCGATTGTCTTATTCAATAACTCGTCATTTGTCATCATTCACCAACTTTCTTCCCTTTCAGCTGCAGACGAATCTCGCGTTTCTTACGGAGTACCTCCAGACGCTCCTGGGCATGACGACGGGTAAGACGCATCTGAACACCATAAACGATGCATGCAAAGCCGAAATAGGCGGCAGCCTGAATCCATAAACAACGGATCTCAGAAACGACATCACTCAGCACACCTCCCATCGTATTCATCCGTACAAAGGCCCTGACACCAAAGGTGCTGGGGAAGAGCCAGGATACCCCCTGCCAGGCACCAGGGATGTTTGACTGTGGCCATGACACTCCTGTCACAAACAACAAGGGCAGGGATATAAACACCATGAGCAGCATCACGTTCTCACGATAGTGAACCAGGCAAGACACCGTCATGCCGAAGAAGACACAAGCCAACAGATAAGGTACCATCAACGCCAGCAGATCCTGCCATTGAATCAGTGAAATAAAGGAGAAAATACGCGGAACGACCATTGTGAGCCAGGCGGACATCACGGCATAGACCATCAGGTAACAGAGTGCCTTACCACAGATAATCCGATAAACACCACTATAACAGCGGTTGATAGGCACCAGGTCGCTATAACGGTTACGCTCACGGGCCGTACCAGCAGCCAGTCCGATACCCAACACCAGTGTCTGCTGAAGGATCAGCATCAGCACCCCTGGGATGATAAAGTTACCATAGCCACCAGCAGGATTGAAAGCAGGCACATCCTCGAAATCCATCGGACGCGTCGTTATGGCATCCTCACGATCCGTATAGTTGCCAGACACCTTTTTCTGGATTTCTGCTCCCATCGCCTGAGACACCTGCATCGACGTCATATAGATAGCCTTATACGTGAGCATCAGTGACATGTCGCAATAGACACTGATGACAGCCTGTTCCATACGATTAATCTTCGTCGAGAAGTCTGATGGAATCAGATAGACACCTTTCACGATCTGACGACTGACAAGCGACTGGGCGTCGTCAAGGTCTTCTGCGTATGAGATAATCTTCACATCGGGTGATGCATCGCACATACGGACGAACTGACGAGAAAGCTGACTATGCGACTGATCCACGACCACCACAGGCACCTCGTGTACCACCTCATTATTATATATCCACGAATAGAGCAAAGGATAAGCCAACGGCACGATGATGCAGAAGATAAGCACACCCTCGTCACGGAATACCTGCTTGATCTCCTGTCGCCAGATGTAGGCGGCATCCTCCAGCCAATTGGATATCTTATGGAATATAGACATAATGAAGCATCGCATTTTTAATTTTCATGATTACAAACCACGGCAGCAGCGTAAAGCCCACAAGCGCCACGAAATGGAACCAGGCATCAATCAGTGAGAAGCCATTGAACACCGTGATCTGATAAAGCATATAATAATGTCGCAGGGGGAAGAGCCACGAGAGTGACTGAAGGGGACTATCCATACCCATCACTGGGAAAGTGAAACCCGCCATCGAGAAACTGAGCACTGCCCAAAGCGAACAGATACTCATCGACATACGGAGCGACGGCATCAATCCAAAGGCAAAGATTCCAAAGCCGATAGAGCCAAATACCTCAAGCAACGACAGAAGGATGATGTCCCACAAATCGCCCTGATGAGGGAATTGCATGATGCCATACATATAGAACTCATAGAAGAAGATCAGCGACAGGAACACTACTGCCTGAGGCAGGAACTTGCCCAAAATAGCCACCACAATACGGTTATCAGCCAATTTCAGCCACTCCTTACCACGTCCGAACTTCAGTTCCATACCCAACGAATAGGCGGAGATCATAAACATGAACAACATCATCACACCAGGCACGATCACTGTTGAGAGATATGAGTTGTAATTCGTCCAAGGATTGGCCACCTGATGCAGATTGATGCGAATGGGCTGCAAGAAAGCCATGATCTGCTCCTGCGTATAGCCCTTAGCTCGCATCGTGGCCTGTCCCACACCAGCGGAACCAAGGGTGGAGATGGTCTTCAGATCCCTCATCAACAGGGAACCAGACATCACCGAGGCCATATTATAATAATAGGAAATCTTCGGCTGACGGCTCGCCAGCAGATCGTCTGTCGTGCCTTTGGGGATATAAAGGAAGGCGTATATCTCGTTTTCCTGAATGGCACGGCGGGCCTCAGCCACAGAAGGATAATGCGCCACCACCTTCGAACTCTGGAAAGCATCCAGACGACGGATGAGTGAGCGTGATGTGGTGGTATTGTCAAGATCGACAATACCCACAGGCATATCCTCAGGCAATCCCTCGTCCATCAGCGAGGTGAAGAACACCATCGCCAACAGGGGAAAGACCACCATGCTGAAGAAATAAATGCGATTTACCGTGAGAATCCTACACTCACGCTTCGCAACCAGCCATATCAGATTCAGTGTTTTCACTTCTTGATAATCAGTGACATACCAGGACGAAGACCCTCCAGTTTCTCCACAGGACGAGCCTTTACCTCAAAGGTCTTCAGGTCATACTGTCCATTAGCCTTTGTAGCCTTCCACACTGCATAAGAACCCTGATCCTTCAGATAATAGACCTTCATCTTGACGTCCTTGTTGAAAGCCGGAACGAAGGCCGTAAACTCCGTACCTACCTGCATCCCGTTCAACTGATCCTCACGTACGTTGAAGGTACCCCACATATCCTGCATCAAAGAGATCGACATAATGGGAGACCCTGTACCTACGAGTTCACCCACCTTCGGATAGATGTCACTCACCTCACCCTCCATCTGGGCGATCTGCACCGTCTCATGGATATAGGAATTCACCTCGTTGACAGCGCCCTTGGCACGTCCCACCTGAGCAGCGGCAGCCAACTTATCCTCCATACGGGCACCGTTGACAGCCATGTCGTACTGACTCTGGGCTGCTTTCATCTGGGCCTCCATGGCCTTATAGTTGGCATAGGCCTCATCACGTTTCTGGGCACTCATCACCCCTTCGTCGTAGAGTCGCTGTACACGGTTGTACGACTTCTCGGCGATCTCAAAACCGGCCTTTGCCTGCTGGAGCACGGAGAAAGCACCTTGGATCTGTTCCTTACGGGCACCGTTCTGGGCCTTCAGTTCCATAGCGGCAGCAGCACTCTGGGCACTCTGCGCCTGTTCCATCTTGGCACGCACCTCTGGAGCATCAAGGATGGCAAGGGTGTCACCCACCTTCACAAAATCGCCCTCCTTCACTCGGAGTTCCAGAATACGCCCAGGCACCTTACTGGACACACGATACTCAGACACCTCTACCTGTCCCTGGATGATATCCGGATCACGGTCAAGCACCAGGAAACCGATGATGGCTACGATAATCACTACCCCTACAAATCCTGCAATAGCGAGCAGGATGTTGTTATGTTGACTCTTTGCTGACATAATTTATTTATTCTAATGTGCCAAGCGCCTTCTGCAGATCTACCTGGCTAAGTTTAACATCAATTTCTGCATCGATCTTCTGCGACTGAGCCTGCAGCCATGCTGTCTGTGCCTCCATCACCGTCGCAGGAGTAATCACCCCTTCACTGAAACCAAGATTGGCCATACGGAGGTTCTCATCAGCGCGCTGGATATTGGCTTGTGCCATGGTGAGTTTCTTATTGGCCTCATCCACCCTAAAGGTTGATTGGTTCACCTGTAACTCTACAAGTTCACGAGCCTCAGCCAGTTCGAGGTTGGCTATCGAGGTAGCCCCCTTCGAGGCACGTACCTTATACATCACGTCGCCCCAGTTCCATAGCGGCACACGCACCATCACACCTACATTCCAGAAACCACCGAACTTTTTCTGGAAACCGTTGAACACGTTGGGATTACTCACGGAATAGCCACCCATCAAAGCCACCTGTGGCAGATTACCTGCCTTCAGGATATTGGTGGTCTGTTTCGACATATCGATGCTGTTCTGCATCATCTTTAACTCAGGACGGTTATCGATGGCTGCCTCCACATTCAATTCTGGTGTGAGTTCCACAACGGCAATACTGTCCGTCATTTCGTCGGCCAATGTCACAACTTCGTCAAGGGGCAGTCCGCAGAGTTGGTTCAGCAACATCCGCGAGAGCACCAGACCATCGTTCACCTTCGTCAGTGTCATCTCCGCCTCATTCACCTTCACATCGACGCTCAGCCCGTCGCTCTTCGTGGCAACACCCTCGTCGATCATCTTGTGGACATCGGTATCGAACTTCTTCACCAAGTCGAGGTAACTCTCTGCGAGTTTCTTCTTGTGGTAGAGCGAGACAACCTGCCAATAGGCTTGGTCTATCTTATAGATGGTGGCCTGACGACGGGCATTCATCGAGTTCTCCGCCATATCCTCACTGAGATCGGCCATTTTGTTCATCGCTATGATGCTTCCTCCCATAAAGAGCGGTTGTGTCAGCATGATCGAACCAGCGAAGAGATTACGGGTGTCCGTGTCGAAGGCATCCACGATCTGTTGTCCCAAGGCGTTGAGCGAAGCCTGAATACCCTCCATCGTACCATTCATATTCGTCTGCAAACCAGCCATCATCTGCTGCACTTCCTGAGCAGGAATGCCCAGTTTCACGAAGGCCGTACCTAACTGTGTCAGCGAGGCCTCGAAACCAGCCAAACTGGGTTGCATGCTACCCACCATAGTGGTTCCGAGCTGTGGAAACGCCTCCTTCTGAGCGTCACTCAGTAGGGAAACCGGTTTGCTGGTGTACTGATAGGTGCCGACGGCATTCACGTGAGGCAGGTACTTCGTACGCGCCGATTTCCTGAGGTTGGCGGCTACGTCCTGCTTCAGTTTGGAGACACCCAGTTGTTTGTTATTGCGCAGAGCCATCTGCCGACAACTGTCGAGCGAGAGTACCCTCTGGGCACTCATCGGCAGCGCCAAGCCCACCAATAACAACGTTCCAATGATTCTGTTCATATTTACTTATTTGAAACTAAACGTTCTCGATCCAATCATGTTCCCGTCGGCAAAGATACTGACGCGATAGTCGCCAGCCTCCAGCATCTGGGACACATTCCAATAGACGGTCACAGGCGTTTCCTCACCCGTATATTCGATAATCTTCTTGGCAGAGCACTCCAGGTTGCGGTTCTCATAGGCGAAGGTGCCGCCGCCACCGAGGGTATTGCCACCAGGGTTCTGGATACGGACGTATATCGTACGGTTACCATTCGAGGCCGTCACGTTCTTCGTGATCACAAAACTGACCTTCATCTGTGTGCAGTCCTTCAGCTTCTTGGCATCCTTGCCATGTTTGTTGAGTGCCTGCATGTGGATATTCGTCGCGTCGAGCTGGGCAGCGATGGCCACCTTCTCGGAGAGCGAGGCTTTCTCACTGCTCAGTCCTGCCACCTGTGCGTTGCGCTGTTCGAGTTCTGCATTCACACGGGTATTCTCAGCCTTCAGATTCTCATTCAGACGGTTCAGTGAGTCGATCTGCATCACATAGTCGCGCAACACGGCCCTCACTGTTGCCAGTTCCTTCTTCAGACGGGCAATCTCACGGGCATCCGAAGCCTTCACACGCTTCAGTTCCTCCAGCAACTGCTGGGTCTTCATCTGCTCCTGCGTCAGTTGGGCCACGATAGAGTCGTTGTTGATCTGCGTCTTCATCTCACTGTACTGCAAGGCGAAGCGCTCATACTCGTTCTCCATCTCCTGTTTGTCAAGTTCGGCCAGTTCCTGCATGTCCTTATTCACCTGCTTCTGCTCCTGCAGACTCAGGAAGAGCCACGCCACCCCGCCCAACAATGCCAGGATCACGATGATGAGTGCTACAAAATACCCTTTCTTCATGCTATCTTTATCGATAAACTGAGTGCAAAAATACGTATTTTGTCAGAATTAACAAAAGATTTCCCTAAATCTATGACCTAATATGCAGATTTTTAAGATATTTACCGAAAAATAGAACAAATTTAGCAAATCATTCCACCTATCTTTATATGACTATCAAAAAAACGAGTAAAAAAGTTGGAGGTTTGAACAAAAACCTTTATATTTGCAAAAGTTTATGCTACGCCTATGAACAAGAAGGGATTCCTTTACAGGATCTTCGACCTCTATTACGACGGTTTCCGGAATATGCACCTCGGCAAGACGCTGTGGGCGATTATCCTGATTAAACTGTTCATTATCTTTGTCATTCTCAAGATTTTCTTCTTCCCCAACTTCCTCAAGCAACATGCCGATGGTGATGAAGCCGGCTTTGTGGCAACGGAGTTGACGGAACGCGCCCAGTAAACAATCATTTCAAACAATAAACTAAAAACTTATGTTCAACAACCTATTCTTAGACATTGATGCCGGCATGATCGACTGGTCGAGAGCACAGTTTGCTCTCACGGCAATCTATCACTGGCTCTTCGTGCCCTTGACGTTAGGATTAGCGGTCATCATGGGCATTGTAGAGACCAAGTACTATCGTACGAAGGATGAGTTCTGGAAAGACGCTGCCAAATTCTGGCAGAAACTCTTTGGCGTGAACTTCGCCATGGGTGTCGCCACGGGTATCATCCTCGAGTTCGAATTTGGAACCAACTGGAGCAACTACTCCTGGTTCGTGGGTGATATCTTCGGAGCCCCGTTGGCTGTCGAGGGTATCGTGGCATTTTTCATGGAATCGACCTTCGTGGCTGTGATGTTCTTCGGCTGGAAGAAGGTATCTCCAGGCTTCCACCTCGCCTCAACGTGGCTCACAGGCTTAGGTGCGACGATCTCCGCCTGGTGGATCCTCGTAGCTAACGCCTGGATGCAGTATCCCGTTGGCTGTGAGTTCAACCCTGACACCATGCGTAATGAGATGGTAAGTTTCGCAGAAGTGGCCCTCTCGCCCTTCGCCGTCTCAAAGTTCTGTCACACTGTGACTTCTGCCTGGATCATCGGTGCCATTTTCTGTGTAGGTGTCTGCTGCTGGTTCCTGCTGAAGAAGCGCAACACCAAACTGGCTGTCGAGAGCATGAAAATCGGTGCTGGCGTAGGTCTTGTGGCCGCCCTGTTGGCTGGTGCCACTGGTCATAAGTCGGGTATGGATGTGGCAAAGGTTCAGCCTATGAAACTCGCTGCGATGGAAGCACTCTACGATGGCGGTCAAGAAGTAGGTCTGAAGATCATCGAAGGCATCGAACTGCCTTACGGCTTATCCATCATGGCCACCAACGATCCTCAGGGCTTCGTACCTGGCATCAACGATATTCTGAATGGTTATACTGACAACGATGGTAAGGTAGAACCCTCCGTCGATGAGAAGATCGAGCGAGGCAAGAAGGCCATCGAGGCCCTCGCCAACTATCGTCAGGCGAAGTTCGCCTCCAGCGACGACGGTACGGCTGCTGCCTACAACCTCAGCATCCTCAAGGAGAATATGCCCTACTTCGGCTATGGCTATATCAAGGACAAGAACGATGTGGTGCCCCCTGTGGCCGTGAATTTCTGGGCCTTCCGCATCATGGTGGGCGTGGGCTGTCTGTTCATCCTCTTCTTCGCCGTGGTACTGTTCATGGTCTATAAGAAAGATGTCACCAAACTGAAGAACTGGCACTACTGGCTGGCCATTCTGCTGATTCCATTAGGCTATATCGGCTCCGAGTGCGGCTGGCTCGTCGCTGAGTTCGGACGCCAGCCCTGGACCATCCAAGACATGTTGCCCACCTGGGCTGCTGTCAGCGACCTCCAGTCTTCGAGCGTCATCATCACGTTCTTCCTCTTCCTGGTTCTCTTCACCACGATGCTTGCCGTCGAGATTAACATCCTGCTCAAACAGATTAAAAACTATCAGTCATGACATACGAATTCTTACAGCACTACTGGTGTTTCGTCGTATCACTCCTTGGTGCGATATTAGTATTCCTATTATTCGTTCAGGGTGCCAACTCCGTAGCCCGTTCATTAGGCTATACAGAGGAAGGGCGTCGCCTTGTATATAACTCCACAGGTCGCAAATGGGAGTTTACCTTCACCACCCTCGTCACATTCGGAGGAGCCTTCTTCGCATCGTTCCCCCTCTTCTACTCCACGAGTTTCGGAGGTGCCTATTGGCTCTGGATGATCATCCTCTTCACGTTCGTGTTGCAGGCTGTCAGCTACGAGTTCCAGAACAAGATTGGCAACTTCCTGGGGCCCAAGACGTTCCAGTTCTTCCTCACACTGAATGGCATCCTTGGTCCACTGCTCTTAGGTGGTGCTGTTGCCACCTTCTTCGAGGGCTCAAACTTCATCGTCGAGAAGAACAACCTGATCGATGCCACCGCCATCACCCCCATCATCTCGCGCTGGGCGAATGCCTCCCATGGTCTCGATGCCCTACTCAATCCCTGGGTACTCGTCTTTGGTTTTGCAGTGGTTTTCCTGGCCCGTGTATTAGGCATCCTCTACGTGATGAACAATGTGAACGACGAGGATATCCGCTCTCGTGGCAGTGTGCGTCTGATTGGTGCAGCCGTACCTTTCTTAGTACTGTTTGTGGGTTATCTCGTCCATCTGTTGCTGAAGGAGGGCTTCGCCGTCGATGACTTCGGACGCATCTACATGGAGCCTTATAAGTACCTGAACAACTTTATCGAGATGTGGTATCTGCTCGTGGTATTATTAATCGGTGTGGTGCTGGTGCTCTATGGCATTGGCAAGACCATCTTCTCCAAGGGATACATTGGCGGCATCTGGCCTGCTGGCATCGGAACAGTGCTCACCGTCCTCGCCCTGTTGCTCTGCAGTGCCTGGAACAACACGGCCTACTATCCCTCGACAGCCGATCTCCAGTCGTCGCTGACCATCCAGAACTCCTGCTCGAGTGAGTTCACACTTACCACGATGTTCTGGGTATCCCTATTGGTGCCCTTCGTGCTGGCCTACATCATCTACGCCTGGCGCGCCATCGACGCCAAGAAACTCGACAAAGAAGAGATCAAGACTGATCACGCCTATTAGTCTTCTTAGGCATGACCCGTTCCTCGATGCTCTGGAAGATAGTAAAGAGTACGGGGACGATGAACAACAAGGCAATGGTGCCAATGAGCATACCGCCAATAGCTCCCACACCGAGCGAGCGGTTGCCATTGGCGCCAACGCCTGTAGCAAGGGCTAATGGCAACAAGCCGAACACCATCGTCATCGACGTCATGAGGATGGGGCGCAGTCGTACGCTGGCGGCATCGAGTGCAGCCTCAACGATACCCATACCCTGACGACGACGGGTGGAAGCATATTCCGTCAGCAGGATGGCCGTCTTTGAGAGCAGACCAATCAGCATGATGAGTCCCGTCTGCATATAGATATTGTTCTCCAATCCCCACAGATGAGCAAAGATGAACGAGCCCAACAATCCGAAGGGCACGCTCAAGATGACAGCCAAGGGGATAAAAAGACTCTCATAAAGTCCACAGAGAATCAGGTAGATAAAGACGATACAGATGATGAAGACCAGTGTGGTGGTGTTCTGAGCCGAGGCCTCCTCACGCGACATACCACCAAACTCATAACCGTATCCCTCAGGCAACACCTCTGCAGCCGTCTCACGGATAGCATCGATGGCCTGGCCACTACTATATCCTTCCGCAGCAGTACCACCCACCTGAATAGACGGGAAGAGGTTAAAGCGCGAGAGGGTTTCAGAACCATAGATACGCGTCAGTTTCACGTATTGTCCGATAGGCGACATCTCCCCACTACTCGTTTTGACGAAGATATTATTCAGCGACTCCGTATCCAGACGATACTCTGGCGATGCCTGCACCATCACACGGTAGAGTTTGGTGAAACGCACGAAGTTGGAGGCGTACGAGCCACCGATATAGCCACTGAGGGCAGAAAGCACATCACTGGGCGACACCCCACGACGCTTGCACAGGGCGGCATCCACCTCAAGACGATACTGCGGATACTTCAGCGAGAAGTTGGTGAAAGCACGACTGATCTCTGGCTGCTGGTTCAGGGCCGCGATGAGACGGTTGGTATAGTCGAACAACTCATCAATGGTACCACCATGCTTATCCTGGATATGGAGTTCGAAACCGTTGATACGTCCGAAGCCAGGCAACATGTTCTGCGTGTTCACCTGGATCTTGGCATTCGCGATGTCAGCCGTACGACGATAGATCTCATCGACGATGCTTTGTACATCATCGCCCTTGCCCTTACGCTCACCCCACTTCTTCAACTTCAGCGTGAAGTTACCATTCGACGACGACAGCTCGAAGTTGTTGCTGTTACCAGCGATGAGTGAATAGATACGCAACTGTGGCAGGTCTTCGATGCGTTCTTCCACCTCTTTTAGTATATGGTAGGTCTGCTGCAGACTACTGCCTGGCGACGCCTGCACATTGATAAAGACGGTACCCATATCCTCGTTGGGCACCAGTCCCGTCTTCGTGGTCCGCATCATCCACCCCAAACCGACAATCGCCACCACCACAAGGGCGACAGCCAGCCAACGACGAGGAATCACATTGGTCACTGCTCCCTTATAGCGGTTCAGGAGGGCATCGAAACCAGCATTAAAGCGTGCCTTGAAACCTTTCCCGCCTTCCCTTTCCTGAGGTCTCATGATCAGGGCACAGAGGGCTGGGGAGAGTGTGAGGGCATTGAAGAGGGAGATACCCACAGCGATAGCCATCGTCAGACCAAACTGCGTATAGAACGTACCTGTGACACCACCGATAAAACACACAGGCACGAAGACAGCCATAAACACTAACGTCGTGGTGACCAAGGCCGATGTGATGCCATGCATAGCCTCGATGGTGGCATCATAAGTGGCGAGTTTACCTTTATCTAATTGGGCCTGCACGGCCTCCACCACGACGATGGCATCATCCACCACCGTACCGATCACCAGCACTAAGGCGAAGAGTGTCAGCATGTTAAGTGAGAAGCCGATGGCGTAGATCACTGCCAACGTGGCGATGAGCGACACCATAATCGCCACGGCTGGAATGATGGTGGCGCGCCAACTCTGCAAGAAGAGCCACACCACGAAGATCACCAGCAACAGGGCTTCGAACAACGTTTCCAGCACACTGGCAATAGAGGCGTCGAGGAAGTCCTTCTTCGATTCCAGATCCTCGATGACGATACCTGGTGGCAATGATCCCCGTATCTCCTCCACCTCACGGTCGATCTGCTTGATAATCTCATTGGCATTAGAGCCTGCTACCTGATTGATGGAGATATTCACACCAGGACGACCATTGGTCTCACCAATGATATTATAGTTCTGCGAGCCGAGTTCCACTTTGGCGATATCGCCAATGCGCAGCACGTCACCATCAGGCAGCGAACGGATCACGAGATTCTCGTAGCCCTGCTCATCCTCGTAGCGCCCCCGATATTTCAGCACATACTGGAAGGTGTTCTGACTCTCAGCACCCAACGTACCAGTAGCCACCTCGACATTCTGCTCACTGAGCACCTGGGTGATGTCATTAGGTGTCAAACCATAACGCGCCATCTTCAACGGATCGAGCCAGATGCGCATCGAATAGTCGGCACCCATCACATTCACCTCACCCACCCCAGGGATACGGCTCAGTCGCGGTTCGATATTGATCTTCGTATAGTTGGCCAAGAACGCACGGTCGAAGGTACTGTCAGGACTATAGACGGCGATCTGCTTGATGTTCGACGTCTGGCGCTTGCGCACGGTGATACCACTCTTCACCACGTCACTGGGCAGACGGCCCTGAACAGTGGCAGCACGGTTCTGCACATTTACCATCGCCATATCAGGATCAGTGCCCTGACGGAAGAAGATACCGATAGAGGCCGTACCGTTGTTCGAGGCCGAGGAGGTCATATACATCATGCCCTCCACACCGTTGATGGCTTCCTCGAGAGGCACCACCACACTCTTCTGCACCGTCTCAGCATTGGCACCCGTGTAACTGGCCATGATACGCACAGTGGGAGGCGCTATCTCTGGGAACTGCTCCAGCGCCAACTGACTCAGTCCGATGATGCCCACCAGCACCATCAGCACCGAAATCACGCCTGAAAGAATCGGCCTGTCTATAAATGTCCGTACGTTCATTTCTTTATCTCAATGCCATCTTTCAACAATCCTGCGCCCTCAGCAATGATCACATCGCCCTCGTTCAGTCCCTGCTCGACAATATACTCCTTTCCGTTGTTCAGACGGAACACCTCGATGGGTGTGGCTTTCGTCTTGCCATCGATGACGCGATAGACGAACACGCGGTTCTGCAGTTCGTAGGTGGCCTCCTGAGGGATAACGATGCAATTGTTACGATGGGTGGAGACCACCACACTACCACTGCCACCATTATGTAATAGGTGGTTCTCGTTTGGGAAGGTGGCGCGCAGACTCACGGCACCCGTCGCTGCATCCACCGTACCACTGACGGCGTTGATATGTCCTTTCTGCGGATAGGTGCTGCCGTTGCTCAAGCGAAGTTCCACCTCTGGGGCCTGCTTGATGAACTGTTCGATGCTGCCATACTGTTGGATGAGGTCGATGGTCTGATTTTCCGTCACAGAGAAATAGGCGTACATCTCATGGTCGTCGGCCACCGTCACCAGCGGCTCACTGATATTGCTGCTCACAAGGGCACCCACATGGTAGGGAATCATCGAAGCCGAACCACTCACAGGGCTCTTCACCACCGTATAACTGAGGTTATTGCGGGCGTTCAACTCCTGAGCCTTGGCCTGTGCCAGTGCGGCCTTCGCCTCGTTCAGGGTGTTCTGCGAAGTCCGTACGGTATAGTCACTCACTACCTGTTCGTTTTTCAGCGTCTGACTGCTCTCATATTCCATCTGTGCCGTCTCCAACTTGGCCTGGGCAGTCGCCACACTAGCCTTAGCCACCTCCAAAGCAGCCTGATAAGGCACCTGGTCGATGATAAACAAGGTCTGTCCCTTGGTCACCATCTGCCCCTCGTTGATGCAAATACGGGTGATATTGCCTGACACCTGCGGACGTATCTCCACAATCTGACGGCCCGTCAGTCGTGCCGAGTATTCCGAAGTCAGTATCTGGTCGCTGCGCTGAACAGTCAACGTCTTGTATTGGGCTTGGTCACCACTACCCTTCTTCCCACCTCCAGAACTACAGGCGGTCAACAGCAGACAGGTAACAAACAGTATCCAAATGAGTCCTTTAGTTTTCATATCGTCACATTTTGGCTACAAAGTTACGACTTTTCTCCCAAAGACAGCGATTATAAGTCATAAAAGAAGTGAATTGTACTTATGTTTTCATAGAAAGTAAGTTTTTTTTATTTGCATGTGAAAGGTGTGAAAAATATTTCTGAGAAAGATATTAAAAAAAGGCTCAACTATACACTAATTATTATATTTATCTAAGTATCAGTGGTTTATATTGTGTATAGATGTCATTTATTATTGGTAAACTATTCACTATCTTTCGTATTTCTTGACATCTTCAGCATTAATATTATGGTAACTTATTGGTTCTAAGGCTGTTTCATTATAACAAAAGTAGTTGGAACAATCCGTTTCTGTGCTAGAAACAAAGTGTTTCAAAGGCAGAGACAAAGTGTTCCAAAGGCAGAAACAATGTTGGAACACTTTTCACTTGAGTAATAGCAGGGCCCTACATTCTAAAATATGTAAAGTTATTTGGCATTTAGTGTATAGTTGGCCACATGAAAAAGGCCTCTATACACCATCTAAATATCTATAATACAGAGGGTTATCTATGTTAGTGTATAGTTGGGCATATTTTTAGTTATTTTTCATCAAGAAATAATACAACGATGCAACCTAAACGCAAAGAGGTTAGCAACAACTTGCCAACCTCTCTATAAGTCGCTTATTATCAAGACTTTTACCCGCTTCGTCATGTGACTCACATTGGGCAGGCACGCCGTGAGGTTCTTTATGTTAGGGGTTAAGCCTCAACACCTCGAATACTCATACTCTCAATCGAATACAATTGAGATCGTTTCTTCAAACTCAGCCAACAATTCTTCCAACCGTGGATTGTCCTTACGTGAGAACAAGGCGGTAAAGTTCTTTTTTCCATCAAGTTTGCCCTCAGCCGTTCGGATGATATAGCGGTCACGATGCTCATAGTTATTGAACCAGCGGATGAACAGTCTGTTGCGCAAGCCTTCTTTCTCGTCACCTGTTTCACACAGGTAAAGCATCACCTCATTGCCATTGACAGAGAAGAACTCCTCAATGATAGCGAAAACAGTCAGTCTGGCGGAGTTTCATGTCTCCTGGTGAGCGACCTGCCCCCTCGACGTTGATGCAGAACTGATATCCTCCGCTCATCACGAACGAGTATTCAAGCATAAAAGTGATGGTGTACTTAAGACCGAAGTCCGTTTCAAAATAGAAGGAATAACTATTATCTTCCTTGTGCCTTACTCCATAAGGAGCGTGGCTGTTAATGTTTTCCAAACTAATGTGTTCATAGTAAGAAAAGGCTTTTGAGATTTACTAACCGAATACGTAAATATCCTCTACTTTCAACTCTCCGTTTCGAATCATCTCAAACTCCTTGTTGGTCTGTTCGATCCACTCTTTCTTCCTACGAATCGTCTCTCTGACAGCGGCTCTCGCCTCTTCGCGTGTTCTTTTTCTTTTTACTGTTTCCATATCGATTTTTGGGTTTTAAATGAATAATCGGTGCAAAGATAAGATGTTTTTCTGAACTTTGCAAATAATACGTTAAGAATTTGCTGACTAAATAACTATCTTGCCACCACCTGGGCCAAAGACTCACATTGACGACCAACAACGGATGATGGAGCACAAAGTTAAGGATTTCCACCTCGTCGTTTTTCTGCAACTTGCTGTTCTCGCTGTCAGTCACACGATAGCGGCTATCACCAAGATACTTTAATGTGAGCCGACGGTCTGGGAGATAGGTGATTTCCACATTTGCTCCAGGCTGCAAATCAGCAGAGCGGACTTCATCGTCAGGAGTGTCAAAGTCGGAATTGCCATTATCCTCTATCTTTGACAGTTCGTCCCAGTGGGCATAGCCAAGATAACGGGCTATGGCATCAAGCGTACTTGTATGGGGAGTTCGTTCATCCTGCGCAAATCCTATAAGCCGCTTCAAAGTCGTAGCACCAATGCGCACTCCTGTCTTGCTCTCAATATCAAGCGACAGATATTCACAGTCAGAGGGCAGCCGCAACTCATTGCCAGACTTGCGCTTCAACAGTTGTATGATATGAAATGGTAGTGTCACGCCTTTTCTTTCTTCCTTCTGTCGTAATACTCGGCAGAGGCGGTGAAGAAGACATCACCACTGGAGTTGAGGGCGGTCTCGACACTATCCTGTACAACACCAATAATGAATCCAACAGCAACAGCCTGCATGGCGACATCATTGCCAATGCCGAAGAATGAACAGGCCATGGGGATGAGCAGCAATGATCCTCCTGCCACACCAGAAGCACCACAGGCTCCCAACGTTGCAATGATGCTGAGGAAGATGGCAGAGGCGAAGCTTACATCGACACCCATCGTGTGGGCAACGGCAAGCGTCATCACTGTAATAGTGACTGCTGCGCCATCCATATTGATCGTTGCACCAAGGGGGATACTCACAGAATAGAAGTCCTCGTCGAGCCCCAACTTCCTACAAAGATTCATATTAATAGGTATGTTGGCTGCTGACGAACGGGTGAAGAAGGCGTTGAGACCACTCTCCTTCAGACAGGTGAACAGCAACGGATAAGGATTACGCTTCAGCATCAAGAAAGAGATCAACGGATTGAATATGAGCGTATTGGCCAGCATGCAGCCTACGAGCAACAAGAGCAGATGGCCGTAGGTGGTGAAAATCTCCAAACCACTGACAGATACTGACGAGAACACAAGGCCGAGAATACCGAAAGGCGCAAACTGGATAACCCACTTCACCGTCTGGGCGATGACATCGGCAAAGTCGCTCACCACGTCGATGGTTTTCTGGCTTGCTTTCAACTTCAAGGCGACACCAATCAGGATAGCCCAGAAAAGAATGCCGATATAGTTGGCGGTGGAAACAGACATCAGGGGATTAGTGACCATATTCGTCAGCAGGTTCGTGAACACATCGGAAAGGGCACCTGGTGCGGCCCCCTCTGCCACATCGGCCAAGTCGAGGGTGACAGGGAAAAGGAAACTGCCCACCACTGCACAGCAAGCAGCAATAAACGTGCTCAGCAGATAACGGGAAATCACGGTACGGAACCTGGGACCCAATCCTCCCCCTGCCTTGGAGATACTTGATGCCACGAGAACAGCCACCAACACAGGGGCAATGGCTTTCAGCGCACTGACAAACACTTGGCCAAGGATGGCGATAGCCGTCCACTCAGGAACGATCAGCCCCAATATAGCACCAATCACCAGACCTATAAAAATACGGAGCACCAGACTCGTATCGGCCCATTTCTTTAAAAAGGATGTTAGTATATTCATAGATGTCAGTATATTTATATTGATGGCAAAGATAGTAAAAATATAGTGAATGGCAAAATAAATCGAGATTTATTTTGCCATTCTCCTAAACCCTCAGGGCACGCATGGCGTTGAGGACAGCGAGGACGGTGACACCCACATCAGCGAAGACGGCCAGCCACATGGTGGCAATGCCTAAGGCTGCAAGGATAAGAACGGCCACCTTGACGCCAATAGCGAACCAGACGTTCTGACGAGCGATTGACAAGGTGCGACGGGCAATACGGATGGCGAGGGCAATCTTCGAGGGTTTATCGTCCATCAGCACCACATCGGCAGCCTCAATGGCAGCATCAGAGCCCAAGCCTCCCATGGCGATACCCACATCAGCACGAGCCAGCACAGGGGCATCGTTGATACCATCACCCACAAAGGCGAGATAACGACCTTCGGCCTTCTCTGAAAGCAGGCGCTCCACATGGGAGACCTTGTCTGCTGGCAAGAGTTCGGCATGGTATTCTGAGAGGTGAAGTGTATGAGCGACATGTTCGCCCACCTCCTTACGATCACCCGTGAGCATCACCGTCTTGGCGACACCAAGGCTCGTCAAACTGGCTATGGCTTCAGCACTGTCGTCTTTGATCTTGTCGTTGATGACAATGTGACCAGCATATTCGCCATTGATAGCCACATGGATGATGGTTCCCACATGATGGCAGTCGTGCCATTTCGCGCCCACTGCATCCATCATCTTCGTATTACCCACACAGACGATGCTCTGTTCGTCCGAATTTGCAATTTGGACTTTCGCACGGATGCCATGACCCGCAATCTCCTCGACATCGCTAATCATACAACCATCCGTAGCCTCATCTGGGAAGGCATCGCGCAAGGCTGCACCTATGGGATGAGTGGAGAAATGCTCGACATGAGCAGCGAGGTGGAGCAACTGATGTTCGCTGCAAGTGTCAGGATGGACAGCCGTCACTGCAAACTGCCCATGAGTCAGTGTGCCAGTCTTGTCGAAGACCACCGTACCCACCTTTGCCAGCACATCCATATAGTTGGAGCCCTTCACTAAGATACCATTACGCGAGGCACCACCAATACCTCCGAAAAAGGTAAGTGGCACACTGATGACCAGGGCACAGGGACAACTAACCACCAAGAACATCAGAGCACGATATAACGCTACGCTAATTGATAATTGATAATTGAAAATGGATAATATGAAAGGGGAGAGTGCAAGAGCGAGGGCGAGGAATACCACCACGGGCGTATAGATTCTGGCGAAACGCGTGATGAAGGCCTCGCTCTTCGACTTGTTCTCGCCTGCATTCTCCACCAGACGGATAATCTTGGAGACGGTACTCTCACCAAAGGGTTTGGTGGTACGCACCCTGACGACACCAGAGAGATTGACACAACCAGAGATGATCTCGTCGCCTTCATTCACATCACGAGGCAGGGTCTCACCTGTCAGGGCTACAGTATTCAGAGAGGTAGAACCCTCGATGACCACACCATCCAATGGCACTTTCTCACCTGGCTTGATAATTATCACAGAGCCCACTTCCACCTCCTCAGGCGCGACATCAGCAAACTGTCCCTCTGTTATGACATGCGCCACATCTGGGCGGATGTTCATCAGATGGGCGATGCTGGCACGGCTTTTCCCCTCGGCGTAACCCTCGAAGAGTTCGCCCACCTGGAAGAACAGCATCACGAAGACAGCCTCAGGAAACTCCGTCTCAGCGCCAGGCAGGAAACCAATACAGAGGGCACCTATCGTGGCGACAGACATCAGGAAATGCTCATTGAAGGCATCGCCATGAAGGATGCCCTCAATAGCCTCTTTCAGTGTGTCGTGGCCTATTAATAAATAAGGTACGAGATAGACAAGTAGCAGTTGCCACTTGTTTAATGGATAATTGATAATGGATAATGGATAATGCTCAATGAGCACAGCGGCTATCAGCAAGACAACGGTGATACCAATGAGCCAGAGCTGTTTCTTCAAACTATGCTCATGATGGTGGTGTTCATGTCCTTCGTGCTCGTGATGATGCTCATGCGAGCAAGTCTCGCAATGATGATCGTGTTCATGTAAATGTGCCATATCTTTGCAGTTGTTTTGATTTCACGCTGCAAAGGTACGGCACATTTTCTGCAATCGGGTTGCAAACTACTTATAGCACTCGAAAATATTCTCGACAGTCTGTTCTGGCAACCTCTTGGTAAAGAGACTTACGATCCATACCACAGGGAAGCCACCCACCATGGCGATAGCACCACAGTTGATCGGATTAATCGGATTACCTGCCAACATATTGATGACAGTCAGTCCCACGCCCCAGATAAAGCAAGCCCAGACAGAGGCGGTGGTCACCTTCTTCCAATAGAGTCCCAACATAAACGGTGCGAGGAAGGCACCAGCCAGAGCACCCCAAGAGATACCCATCAACTGAGCAATGAACGTGGGCGGATTCAGGGCAATGAGCAGTGAGATCACGATGAAGAACATGATGAGCACACGCATCACCACCACCTTACGACGCTCGATCTTCTCAGCCACGATATCATCGATGGTACCATCTTCCACCTCACCAGGCAGGGATTTCTTATCACGATAGATCAGGTCGAGGGTCATCGTACTCGAAGAGGTGAGCACCAGAGAGGCCAGCGTGGACATAGAGGCTGAGAGCACCAGCAACACCACCAGGGCGATCAGCACATCAGGCAGGGTAACGAGCATGGCAGGCACGATAGAGTCGAAGGCTATCTTACCATTAGCGCCGATCACAGGCTCATAGAGACGGCCGAAGCCACCTAAGAAATAACAGCCACCAGCCACGATAAAGGCGAAGATGGTAGAGATGACCGTACCACGCTTGATGGCACTCTCGTCTGTGATCGAATAGAACTTACCCACCATCTGGGGCAGTCCCATCGTACCCAGTGAGGTCAGGATCACCACACCTAACAATCCCCAGGGATCGGGTCCGAACCAAGAGGCAAAACCACCATTCACCGACGGGTCAGCATCAGAAGGGATGGTTGCAAGTTTCTCGACTGCTGTAGCCAGTCCGCCCTGTGCATTCAACACAGCCAGGATGACAGCCACGATACCAAACAGCATGATGATACCCTGAATGAAGTCGTTCATAGCCGTAGCCTTGTAACCACCGATGATTACATACACAGCCGTGAGAATCGACATGATGATGACACAATACTCGTAAGGAATCTCAAAGCCCATCTCAAAAAGTCGCGAGATACCACTATACACACCAGCGGTATAGGGAATCAGGAACACGAAGGCGATGACGGAAGCCACCACACGCAACCCCTGATCATTGAAACGCGTACCAAAGAAATCTGGCATCGTACGACTCTCAATATGCTGCGTCATCAGTTTGGTGCGACGACCTAAGATGATCCACGCCAGCAAAGAACCAATAATGGCATTGCCAATACCAATCCACGCAGACGAAAGACCATACTTCCATCCGAACTGTCCTGCGTAGCCCACAAAGACCACTGCTGAGAAATAAGAGGTTCCAAAGGCAAAGGCTGTGAGCCAGGGACCCACGGCACGTCCACCTAATACAAATCCGTCAACACTACTGGCCTGCTTGCGTGAATACAGTCCAACGCCTACCATCACGACCAGGAAAATGATGGTTAAAAGAACTTTTATAATCATTTTTAATGTTTAATCTTTAATGGTTAATGTACTAAAACGCCACCTGTACCTGCGCCTGCAGCCAGTCATAATCCTTGCTGCTGATATTCTCGCCACAGAGACAACGCGTATATTGCAGTTGCACACGGCACTTCTTATAGAACCAGTACTGGATACCCAGCGTCAGATTCGTCTGATCCCAGCCATCCACCTTCGTATTACGATCGAAGGTCTCACCACTGGCCACAATGTCGAGGGCATCTACCACAGGGATGGCAGCAGTGACATAACCACCACGGCTGCCTACCTCTCCATCCTCACCACCGAGCCACTCAGCTCTCACGCTCAACGGACGGGCTTCCTTATATTTTGCAGGTGAATAAGGTGCTGACTTATATTCCGCACCCACACTGTAACGATTTCGCTTGTAATTGTCGCCAACCTGAATATCAGGGTTCCATGCAGCCGTTCCCACAGCACAGCCCGTGCCGAGGTAACCTGAGGCCACGAAGCGTAGCCCTGGCATCGGACGTACTTCGAGTTTGGCGATAAAGTCTTTCTGGTTGTTCTGATCCTTACGGTTGATACCCTGTCCACTCATCAGGGCGAGTTCATAGTGTAACAATCCCTTAGCCAGATCGCCATAGATCTCCAGACCCATGTCACGACCATAGTTCACACCATTCAAGGGATCTGGTCCCTCACCAGCCAGATAGAGCACAGCCTGGGAATAGACATCGATCAGTTCGAGCTGGGTGGGAGAAAGTGGATTCTCCATCGAATAGGAATGCTTAAACTGTCCCAGACGGACGGTCAGGGCATTGTCGTTGGAGATTCTGTAGTCTGTGTAGTATTCCTGAACCACGCTGGAGAAATCGTGCATAAACATAAACGACCAGCGGTCAGTGATGCGTGCTTTTGCCCATAGTAGGGTACGTTTAAGGTTGTAGGAGTTGGTTCCTTTGCCGTTGGGATTCTGGTACGACCAACCTCCCTGAGCATAACCATTTAGAGTAATACGACTCGTGAAATCTTTCAACCAATCGATCTCACCATCTTTCTTCTGTTGCCCCATGGCGGCAACACTACTGAACACTGCCAGCATCACTGCCAGTGTTCGAACTTTGCAAGTTTTAAGTTTCATTTTGTCATGTTTTATAAGAAAAATTAATTCTTGCGTCGGCAAAAGTACAACTTTTCTTTCAATCTTACAACTTTTTTTCTTAATTTTGCATCAGATTTACAAAACGCGTACGATTATGACACCTAAAGAACAAAGAAATGAACGATTGGCAGAGCGGATAATCAAGGCTCTGAAGCGTCGCAACATGGAAGCCTTCTATTGTCCGACAGCGACAGAGGCAGTCAAGAAAGTATCTGAGCTGATACCAGACGGTAACAGCGTGACATGGGGAGGATCAATGACCATCCGTGACATGGGCATCCCTCAGGCGCTGAGAGACAGAGGCACGCTGGACGTACTCGACCGTGACCTCGTGGAAGGGGCAGAAGAGAAAGTGCAGATGTACGTCCGTGCCTTTACCACCGATATCTATTTGTCGAGTGCCAATGCCATCTCAGAGGATGGTGTCATCGTGAACATCGATGGAAACGGCAACCGCGTGGCTGCCATTACGTGGGGACCTAAGAAGGTGATTTTCGTTATTGGACTAAATAAGGTGGCGCAGACCGTCGAAGCCGCATTGGCCAGGGCCCGTAGCACAGCCTCACCCATCAATGCTGCCCGCTTTGACATCAAAACGCCCTGTCAGGTGGATGGTGTCTGCCATAACTGCAACTCAGCCGATAGTATCTGCAACTACGTCCACTTCCTGCGCAACTCACCTCACGGCAAGCACACAGTCGTACTTGTCGGAGAAGACTTCGGTTACTAGTCCGAATTATTTCACAATCTTTCGGCCTTGCTGGATATAGATGCCATGAGGCAGTGAACTCAGGCTACCGTTATAGCGTACACCGTGCAGGTCATAAACGGAAGCGTCTTCCTGATGTACCATTGGTATATTTTGAATGCCACCCACATCAGATTTCAGGTGCGAAGCAAAGAAATCAGTTAATGCCTTCACCCAGGATTCTCCAATTTCGTGGCCAAGAGTCGGATTGATCAGGTATTGTTTTTCGGAGGATCCCATGTTGTTGAAAGCTGCCCAGGTCGTATGTGGCGGACAAGAACTGTCTTGTAAGGAAAAGTCCATGATAACCGGACAGGTAACGAGCGTTGCAAGGTTCTTTGTGTCAAAATAAGAAAGCATGGAACACATCTCCTCATCACTCATGCCAAGCAGACGCTGCCGTCCCTTTACAACATTATCAGCCCATACAACAAGCTGGAGATAATATGGCATATCACCCAAGAAGGGCAAAGCGGGTGCTATGGCATTAATACGTCCGTTGCCCAGTGCTGCACAGGCTATGGAGAAGGCTCCACCTTGACTGGCACCCTCAGCAAAAATATTCTGAGGTTGTACCTTCTCGCGAGTAGAGAGGAAATCGAGGGCACGCAGGCAATCCATGAAAGCGCCACGATAGTACCAAGTATCCTTGTCGCCAAGACCATAGGAGAACCAATCGCCATAGTTATTGGTATAGGGAGGACGGTTGTTGATGGACTGTCCACGCGTAGATACCACCACATCTATCTGCGAGGGGTTATCGTCGCCACGGGGTATCCACAGCCCTCCGCCACTGTCGTAGGCACAGAAATGGAGTACTGCTGGATAGGTACCCGCTGCCGTAGGTTCTGCGTAATAGGCACGTACGATACCTTCGCCAGTACCATCGGGGACAGACTTCATTTCCAGGAGATAGACCTTCCGCTTCGACGTGCTTTTATCCGTAAGTTCTGTAAGAGTGTGTTGTTTGTTTATTTGAGACAGTTCTACCTTGGCGGTATTCCAAAAATCGAGGAAATCTTCCTGCATGTCAGGCGCAGCAACCATGCTCGTTGCATCATAACCAAAGAGAAAGGAACTTACTGCCTCGCCATTAACCATAATAGTAGCATGATAGAAACCCGGTTCCCATGCCTCTGCAGGGCGATAGTCATAGCTATTGGTCTCACCAGCAGCAAGCGTCTCATAAAAACTATAGTCATGATAGAATGTCCTCTTGTCATCTGCTATTCGGATGACATTCTTAAAATTGATAGCCTCGGCAGTAGGATTGGCGACATTGACATGGAACGTTGGCACATCTGGCGAGAACCACATCCAGTCATTGACCACAGGCACGTTTGTCAGTAGTTTAGACAGGTCTTCTTCATCGATGAGTTCAACAGATGTGAGTGTAAAGGCTATACCCTGAACGAAACAGCCATTTTGGGTCAACTCTTCGAGCATTTCGTCAGTAATAACAATGTCTGTATGATTGCCCACAAGCTGGGCATAGGTATCCATGCCTGGCAGTTCATTCCAATTGGGTGTGCGGAGAATGGCCTCTGCTCCAGGACGAAGATCCTGATGGCACAGACGCAGTACCTTCCCCGTAGCCGCATTACTAAAGCACGTCACAGGTAGTTGCTGAGTGACCGACCTATCGGAAGGGAACACGGTATAGCCTATCCACACTGCGTTCTCATAACCAGCCTCTCCTTGTCCTTCAATGATGTCAACAGCAGTAAGCACATATCCAAAACCTGTAATGATAAGACCATTCTGCTGGAGGTCATCAAGCATAACCCGATTGGCGTAATAATCCATCTGCGTCATACCTTCCTTGATGGCAGTTCCTGCTGTAGCAGCCAGATCTTTCCACATCCCATTGCGGAGAGATATCTGTGGATAATCCGCCTGACCCGTATAAACAAAGGACAACCGCAGGATATCGGCCACCCGCATATTGGAGAAATAGGAAGCGTCTAGAGAAATAGAGAGACCTTCTTTCCCATCGATGGTCTCATACCCCTGCCAGATGGTAGTTGTGGCAGCCCCCGCCTGGTGAAAAAATGCCAATATGAATGTCAGTAAAAGAAAACAAATCTTTTTCATCGGCTGCAAAGGTACGAATAAGCGAGCGAATAACAAAATTTATTCATCCATTTTTTGATATAAGGGGGATTCCCCACGAAGGTTTAGGGATTTGCGAATGTTGTTTTAGGGACAATCCCTTTGATTGAGCCTAGGAAATCCATACCTTTGCAGTGAGATTAAGAAATAAATGTCGAACTTTTTAAAACTGTAAGATTATGAAGAAGATGATGACCCTGGTGATGATGATGACGATAGCCATCTCCGCCAAAGCTTTCACATACGCAGAGGCTCGCAACGAAGCCATGTTTCTCACTGACAAGATGACGCGTGAGCTTCACCTGATGCCCGCACAGTACGATGCCGTCTATGACATCAACTTCGAGTATCTGCGCAGTGTCAACCACCACAGCAACGCCTTCGGCAGAAACTGGGAGCATCGCAACCACATGCTGCGCAACGTGCTCACCGCTCGTCAGTACGACAAGTTCATCCGCATGGAGCACCTCTATCGTCCGATGGCTGCCCATCCTGCTCCAAAGCCTGGACACGGGCCCGCTGCAAAGCCTGCGCCCACTCCGAGGAAGCCAGATCCAAGGACACCTGCTCCGAAGCATGGGCATAGCAACCATCCAACGGCTCGTCGCTAACAATCTAACATACAAAAAAGATCGCAAGCAACTTTACTTGCTTGCGATCTTTTTTATGGTGATCCCGTTGGGATTCAAACCCAAGACCTTCAGAACCGGAATCTGACGCTCTATTCAGCTAAGCTACGGGACCGTTATTGCTATTTGTTGTTATTTCAAGAGATTCATAACTGACACCAAGAGTGTTACAATGGTTGCCATAGAGGTGCCAATAGAACCAATATTCGCAATAGTCTGCGTAGGCGTTGAGGTCTTCGTCGGCACGATGATCTCGCAACCAGGCTCTATCGCAGAACTGGACTTTGCCTTGGTGACCGTACCATTCTGATAAAGAATATACGTGCGCGACTTCTTGGCACGATTACCGAAGCCTCCAGCCTGATTCACATACCACTTATAACCTTTACCTTCACTATAGGCAACCGTATTGGGATACATCACATTACCGTTGATCTTCACTGTCCCGTTATACTCAGGCACCACAAGCCTGTCGCCCTCACGCAGGATAATATCATCATCAGAGCCCGGATTGCGAAGTGCCTTATCAAGATTGATACCTACATAATAGATGCTGTCAGTACGCGTCACCATCGTCGTATCAAGCCCCCTACCCGTCTGTTGCTGGGCCATCTTCATCAAAGTCTGCACACGGAATCTTTCATCAGGATTCAACAGGCGTTCCACACGGGCACCTCTGACGTATGCCTCAGCCGTGACACCTCCAGCAGCCTTGATGGCATCGGAAAGTCTCGTATTCTTCATGGGGAGCGAATAAGTTCCTTCGAAGAGCACCTCACCTAACACCTGAACATTACGCTGCGGATGGTAACCTGGACTCTTTCGAACATACACCTCATCGTATGGCTGAAGAGTGAATGAGCGGTCGCCATCAACCACATAGCCATTCTTAAGAGAGAAACTGAATGTCTGGGCAATGGCTTTGTCTGATGAGGTAGCAGCAGGATCCGAGATACGTCTTGCCACATCGACCTTCGCCGTAGAAGTGGCATCCGTTGGGCCACCAGCCTGCAGGATCAGATCCTCAATCGTCTCATCCTCCGCATACTCATACGTCCCTGGGAACTGCACTTCACCATGAATGGTGAGCGTACGTCTTGACATCGTCTCCAAACGATAGGGGATATACAGATCGTCTTCATTCTCCAAGGCAATATCTGCCACCGTACCAGCCAGCAATCCATCCACGTCAATGCTAATCACCTTACGGGTACGATCTGGATTCATCCGGTACAGCATGGCATGAGCAGAGAAAGCATCCTCCGTCAAACCTCCAGAGCGTTCAATTAATGAACGGATGGTTGTTGTGCCACCAAGGTCGTATTTACCGGGATGGAACACAGCTCCGCGAACAGTAATGGTATTCTCATACCTGTCAAGAATGGAATCGACCGTCACAGAGTCGCCATCCATAAGCCGGAATTCTGCCATATCAAACTCAGAAACACTATAAGCAGAATAATGATCTCCAGCAGTACGGTTCAATTTGACAGCAGTTTTATATGCTTTATTGGAAAAGCCACCAGCATATTTCACCAAGGTGGCAATACTCTCATTCGCCTTCATCTCATAGGCCATTGGGCGCTTCACATTACCAACAATATCGACTATACAGTCATATGGTCCCACCACAATGACGTCATTATCGCTCAGACGGACATTACCCGTCAGGCGCCCATTGAGGATATAATCATAGACATCTACAACCGTCAACTGACGACCATTACGATAGACTTTAATGTTTCGAAGCGTACCTACGCCATTGACGCCACCTGCTATATAAAGAGCATGGAAAACACTCGCAAAAGCCGAGAGAGTATATGTACCTGGTGCAGCCACCTCACCCATCACGTTAACCGTGATTGTACGTGTCTGAGCCACCGTCAGTTGAATTTTGGAATTGCTATAACGACTTCCCAACTGTTCCTTAATCTTTGCATTTGCTGCTGCCACGGATAAACCAGCAAGATGAATAGGACCAACTCCTTCAACGATCACTGTTCCATCAGGAGAAACCTCAAGTTTCTGGGATTTCTGAGAGGCACCATACACATCAATAGCGACAAAGTCGCCGGGTCCCACCACATAACTGGAAGGTGTGGGGATATTCATATTGGGCTCAAAGGAAAGTGTACGTTTGTTGAAGATATCACGACCGAAAACCTGCTTGCCATTAACTAGCAGATTCATTGAGTCCTTGATATACACATTAGGGCGTGTGTCCAGATCATTAATTTCGTATTCACTACTTCCTAACGGATTATAGCCATCCGTCGAGCTATAGAGCGGATTACCTTCATTATCAACTCTTACAGATCCATTGGACTCACGCATGCGGGAACTTGCGGAATAAGAGGAGGAAGAGGGGGAAGAGGAGGAAGATGAGGAAGTTGTAAGGCGTAACGACTTCGACGAACTAGAGCCTCCCTGATTCTCATACAAACTCTTTAAACGCTGAAGTTGCTTGGCATCAACACCACGCTGCATCAGTTTTATGAAAATCTGTGCCTGATCCGTCCCGGCCTTCCTTTCTTTCTGAACAAATTCCAAAATCTCCAAGTCGCTCATTGACTGAGCATCCGCTGTGAGCACACCCACAAACAGTGACACTATCAGGAATACCCTTCTTATAATCTTCTCCACAATATTTTTTCGTTTAAAACGCTGCAAAAGTACATATTTTTATTGTTCTGGCAAAATAAAATAGATGAAAATCTATGCTGTTTACAGAAAAATAAGTAATTTTGTGCCCTGATGAAAGAATAGACAGAGTAAAAAATGAACATTGTAGAAAGGTTTATCAATTATACGAAGTTTGACACACAGTCTGTAGAAGATAGTGACCGTGTACCAAGTACAGAAAAGCAACTTGAATTTGCAGCCTATCTCAAAAAAGAATTAGAGAGAGAAGGCCTCAGCGACATAACATTGGACGAAAAAGGCTATCTCTACGCGACCTTAAAAGGGAACACTAAGGATGTCCCGACTATTGGATTTATCTCACATTATGACACCAGTCCAGATTGTTCGGGTGCCAACGTCAATGCCCGTATTGTTGAAAACTACGATGGTAGTGACATCTTGCTTTCAGAGGGTATTGTCAGTAGCCCAGACAAGTTTCCAGAATTGTTACAGCATGTGGGTGAAAACCTGATTGTGACGGATGGCCACACCCTCCTTGGTGCTGATGACAAGGCTGGTATTGCCGAAATCGTCGAAGCCATGTGCTTCTTACGTAACCACCCGGAAATCAAACATGGAGATATACGCATCGCCTTTAATCCTGACGAGGAGATTGGCATGGGAGCCCATCATTTTGATGTGGAGTTGTTCGGTTGTGAATGGGCATATACCATGGACGGTGGTGACGTGGGGGAATTGGAGTTTGAGAACTTCAACGCTGCCAGTGCGAAAGTAGCCATAAAGGGTATCAGCGTACATCCGGGTTATGCGAAAGACAAAATGGTGAATGCCAATGCTCTGGCTGCAGAATTCGTCCAGTTATTGCCTGCGGACGAACGACCAGAGACGACTGAAGGCTATCAGGGTTTCTACCATCTGCTTGGCATCCAATCAAACGTTGAAAGTGCAAGAATGAACTATATCATCCGTGACCATAACCGCGACATATTTGAGGATCGTAAACACTTTATGCAAAAGTGTGCAGATCAGATGAATGCCATATATGGAGCAGAAACCGTAACCCTGGAGATCAAAGACCAGTACTATAACATGAAGGAAAAGATCGACCCGCAGATGCACGTCATTGACGTGGTAGTCCATGCCATGCAGGACTGCGGCGTGGCTCCTAAAGTCAAGCCTATCCGCGGAGGTACAGACGGTGCACAACTTTCCTTCAAGGGACTTCCCTGCCCCAACATCTTTGCTGGTGGCGTGAATTTCCACGGGCCATACGAGTTCATAAGCATTCAGTCAATGGAAAAGGCCAAACAGGTAATTGTAAGAATCTGCGAACTGGTTGCAGGTTTTAATGATTAGCCATCAAAGCATCAAGTGATTCCCGCTCACCCACGACCCAGATGATATCACCCACCTGGAACTTACGGGTAGGCCTATAGGATGAGAGATTCTCCTTTCCTTCTTCAAGACCTACAACCATACAACTATAGATATCACGGATACCGCTTTCGATGAGCGATTTGCCTACAAACGGACTTTCCTCACCGATAACCAACTGCCGCAGTTTCATCTCACGGAGTTCGATATTCGGATCTTCGCCCAGCACCTCGTTCTCCAGAGCCTGACGAAAACCTGTGAACTGCGCATCACTTCCAATAGCCTGAAGCACATCACCTGGGAAAATAATGCAGTCACCGTCAGGAATATTGATACGACAGCCTCCACGTAAGATACTACTGATATGAACACCATACTTTTGTCCCAAGTTCAACTGCTTCAGCGTCTGTCCCATCCATTGAGAATTAAAAGGAACTTGAAAATCGGCGATATGGATATCACGATCCAGCAACTTTCCCTCATACAACGGCCGCTTCTTACCGTGAACCTGTGCCTGAATGTCACGTGAACGCAGATTCTGAACAAACAGACGCTCCAGAGTAATGCTCCTCATCTTGACAGTTCTGGAAAAAATAATCAGCAGGACAACCACCACACCAATAGTAATCATCAAGGCACTGGAGAATCGGCTCAAATAATTGCAGATATAGAATATAAATGCAATGGCTATCACCATCCTGACAAGAATCGTGAAAAGCAGAGGCAGATGATTACGGTGACTCTCTGCCCATAAAGCCTTGAATTCCTCGCTATGATTCTTCTTCATCAACATAGCCCTCAGAAACGGTGAGATTAAAATGACTGTCAGAAGACCTGTAATGGCATTTGCATACCAATGGAGTTCCCATCCTGGCAGCAGTTTCCTCGTAAAGGGCAGTACGAATGTAAACATGACTGCAATAGTAGCAGAGGACAAGATTGAGTAAATCAGCGTATAGGTAGTCATCTGCGACAACAATTTCTTCCAATTGCTCCGTTCCTGAGTATGTGTACTATTGATGGTCAAACGGTTGAGTGACTGTATCAACTTGTTGGGCAGACGGTGCTCTAGCTGATTATAGGCCGGTGTGGCTAAACGAATCATATAAGGTGTAAGGAAAGTGGTGATGACAGAAACGGCCACCACCACAGGATACAGGAAATCGCTGATAACCCCCAAGGACAAACCTAACGAGGCTATGATAAAAGAAAACTCGCCAATCTGCGCCATGGAGAATCCACAACGCACAGCCGACTTTAACGACTCACCACCCAACATAAAGGAGAACGTACCAAAGATAGCCTGTCCCAACAGGATTGTCAACACAAGACATAAGATAGGTACAGCATATTCTACCAGAATCTTTGGATCAACCAACATACCCACAGAGACAAAGAATATTGCTCCGAAGAGATTCTTCACGGGTTCCACCAGTTTCTCGATACGCTCTGCTTCAATGGTCTCTGCAAGAATACTGCCCATGATAAATGCGCCGAAAGCCGAACTGAATCCCACTTTAGTGGAGAATACCGCCATTGCGCAGCAGAGACCAAGCGACACCACCAACAGTACCTCATTATTAATCAACCGCCGCACAGCACGCAAAAAAAGTGGAATGGCAAAAATACCCACGATGAGCCACAACACCAAGAAGAAACCAATTTTCATAACAGAGCCCAGCATCTGTCCACCGTCCGGATTACTGCCACTGGCAATGGCGCTCAGCATCACCATCATCACAATGGCTAAGATATCTTCTAAGATTAGTACGCTCATCACCATTCCTGCAAACTGCTGCTGGCGCAGGCCCAAGTCATCAAAAGCCTTATAAATAATGGTTGTAGAAGACATGGCGAGCATACCACCAAGGAAAATACAGTCCATCTTCTCCCAACCAAAGGAATAACCCACACATACACCTAACATTGACATGCAGAAAATAATGGTACAAGTGGAGATTATGGGTGAAGCCCCCATCCTGAGGATTTTCTTAAACGAGAAATCGAGTCCCAATGAAAACAGCAGGAACATCACGCCGATGTCAGCCCACAGGTGAATATTTTCTGTATCCGCCACCGATGCGGTATAAGGCATGTGTGGACTCACCAAGAAACCTGCCACGATATATCCTAACACCAACGGTTGCTTCAGTCTCTTGAAAATCAGTGTCACGACGCCCGCTACCACCAGCATCAAAGCAAGGTCTTCAATCAATGAGGGTAATTCTGCCATATTCTTTCACTTATCACGTCTTTAATACCACTGCACGGCATTGGAAGAACTCGACCGCTTGTCATATTTGAGAGCATCTGTGAGCGTAGAGGCATTACACCGGAATGAAAAATTATAACTCGTATAAGGTGCCAACACCACAGAACACGACATATTAAAACAGTGAAGGTCACGACTCAACGAGGCCGTTGTCATGGATATCTTCTTGTTGTCGAAGTCATAACCCGATGAGAAGTTTATATTCCAACCATCGCTAATGCGCAGGTTTCCACTAATGTTCAGAGTCTGCGTAAATTTATAGGGATAACGCATCGTATTATAATTGAACTTCTTCACATCCGTATCCTCACGCATACTGATACCATAACCCAAACTAATGCTCCATGGCATCTTAAAGGACATATAACCGTCCTCATCTGTATCGGCCTTTGCGTTATTGCCCCGTTTGGCCCCATGTTTAGCATCCTCCATGTCCTTGTCTATGTTTGTCTCCACCTCAGAGTCCCAATCATCGTCATCCTCATTACGCCTTTTCTTGTTATCCTTCTTCTTATCCACCTTCTCGCCCTTGAGCCACTTGATGAAATTACCCACTTTCTCATTGTTCAGCGTATATGAGAGGTTTTGTGACAATCCCTGGAAACGACCGATCTTACCAAGTCCCCAATAAGTTTGGTGCTCACTCTCGTGTGGCGTAGCCCCAACACTATCAGCTTCATAGACATACGATGCAAATACAGCACTCAGATTCAGGGTATAGCTCTTGGTCAGTTTCAGACGAAGTGTCGTACTAAGGTTACTCCAAGGTCTGATATCCGCAGCAAAATTATAAGACATACCCAACCTGAACTCATCTATCAGGGAGATTTTCTTAAACCCGGTAGAGTCATCTTCACTCTTGACCTTCATCTCCAGATTATTGCTCAGATCGAAACTGACGGTTCCTGTCTTTCCCTTACCTGGAGGGCTATAAGTACCACCCTGAAAAGGGGAATATTCCACCATCGTTACATTACCATTGGCATCAGTCTTCTGGTAACTATCATAATAACCATAACGGCTGTCGCTAAAGTCTGGTGCATATGAGAAATTAACCGATGGAGTGACAACATGGCGGATACGGTCAATCTTATCACCGAAAATCTTTCTGTTAGGAATCCAGAAACCATAGAGTTTGGTTGAGGCTCCTAAAGAGAGATTCCAGTTGTAAAGATTGTAGAATCCGCTGACGGTATCAGCCACCTCTTTTTGTTTCTCCACATCCCATGACTTATTGGTGCGGCGGAAGACCATTTTATCGTAGAAATTGAACGACGGCGTCACGTTCAGATAACCAAGAAGCGTAAAGTTAGCCTTGATGGGAATAGAGTGAGACATGCCGTTTTTCCAGTCCCTGCTCAGATTAGAATGCAACAGTTTATCTTCCTTCGTATTGATCTCATTCTTCAACTGACCAGTATAGCTAACTGAAATTTTTTCATACCATTTCGCGTCTCCAACAGCCTTTTTCCGCTTAAAGGGATAGAACTGTGCGATACTGATATTGATATCAGGCATGGTCAGGGCAATCGTAGAGTCTCGCATGTTCTGATTAAGGTTCATCTGCGAACTGAGCGACATACCGATACTGGAAAAAGTAGTCTGCCAAGACACAGACGACGTACGCGTCGATTGAGTCATCGCCTGAGGATTATACATTGAATTCAGATTGTTCTTTTCATAACTCGAAGTCGCAAAGTTAACGCTGGCAGAAAGCGAACTGTATGGATTAGCTTTAGGATCCTGGCGATGGCTCCACTGGATCTTAAAACTCGTCTGCTTCTGATAGTCGGGCATGTTTTTCTCTCCTCTCAGGGTATTCTGATAGTTGGCATAAAACGAGCCACTATACCTATAGCGCTTTTTGTAGTTTGTTGCCATAGAAAGTGCCCACGAGCCCTTTGTATATATTTCGCCCAACAATTTAAGATCCATTTTGTCACTCAGCGCGAAATAATAGCCGCCATCACGCAAATAGAAGCCACGCTCGGTTTCGTCACCATAGGTCGGCATGATAAAACCACTGGAATAGCTTTTCGTAAAGGGGAAGAAACCGTAAGGGATAGCCAATGGTAAAGGCACGTCTGCCACTACCAAATAGGCAGGTCCAAACACCACATCCTTACCAGGGCGCACCTTCGCACGAGAGAGGGCGAGATAGAAATCAGGATGAGGATCATCGCACGTAGTGTAGCGTCCGTGTTGAAGGAACATCTCGCCATTGGCACCACGTTTAGAGAGTTCACTTGTCAGATAGCCATCTTCTTGCTGAGTATAGACATCCTCAATGATACCCTTCTTGGTCTTAAAGTTGAAAGCCATCTCACCCGTCTCATACGTATCATTCCCCATCTTGAATACAGGAGAGCCTACAGGCTGGTTCGTCGTTGTATCCATACGGGAATCTGCATGAACCAGGTTACTGTCGAGACTCATGTAGATATGATCGGCAGAGAGGTCCATGTTTTGGTATTTCACATTCGACTGACCATAGAGATGGGCTAGCCCTGAAGCTGCATTATAGGTAAGGGAATCATTCGCGACATACTCCACAGGGGAGTCTATACCATTCTTCTTACTGCGATTGATACTGTCAAGTTTAAGGGAGTCATCCACCGCCTTGTTATGTTTGTAGATAGCAAGTTCAAGGGAATCCATGGTGGTGGTATCGCGCTTTAACTTAGCTGAGGCAATTCCGTCGGCTGTCAGAATTGTATCTACAGGGACACTATCGGGAAGGAAATTGGCCAATGTATCAGGGAGGGAAAGGGAATCTGCATCATTTTGTGCCACTGTGCTCTTTCGGAAGAGAGACAATGGAGCCTCAGCCATCATAAAGATGATGGTGAAGAGCATGAGAATCAGGGCTGATTTCCTTTTCACGGGTGCAAAAGTACAAATAAATTATTATTTCCGTGAGAGATTAACACAGATTATCACTGAATTAATGATTTTATTCAAACATATCAACCCATTGGAAGAAGCGCTTGAGACCTGCCTCTCCGAATTTCTCCAAGCTGCGTGCCGTCTGTTCTACCGTCCGTTCCATGTCCAGATGTGTCTTCGAATAAAACTTGTCAGCATAACACACCACTTGTTCTTCAAGGGTATCAGGTTCATACTGGCCGTCAAGAGGTAAGGGAAGATTTTGTGACAATATCTGATCACGAGAGAGACCTGTACCCGTATGTCTTTCACAGACCTGAGCATGGCGCACAAGTCCTTTCTCTCTTAACAGACGTCCCCCAATAAGACCATGACAGATATACGGTTCTGTACCAAAGCACTGGATACTGGGGGCATTACAACAAAAAATGCCAATGTCATGGAGCATCGCTGCCTCCTCAAGGAATTCCGTGTCGAGGCGCAGTTCTGGATGCTTGCGGGCAATCTTCTGGCATCGGTCTGCCACACTGCGACTATGCGTTAGCAATATCCGCCGGAGATCATTCTCCGACGGATAATACGCATTGATAATAGCCAGATAGTCCATTATCCCTGTCTTTCTATCCAAGCGATGGTATCGCCCTGCCGGATCTTCTGTCCTGGCTTCACGCTGACATCTACCAACTTGCCTCCCAGCGCAGCAGGGATCTCAACGATCTCGCCCCACTTCGTCTGCAGATAACAGAAGATGTCACCTTCCTTGTAGGTCTGACCAATAAACGGCTCGATACAGGCAGCAGGCACGCCCTCACCGCCAAAGCTCCAGATGAGCTGACCGTCCAATGGAGACTTCACTGCATCGGCCTTGGCGTGCTTCAGCGCATCGATCTCCTCCTGAGAAATCTTCTGGCCACCACCAAGTTTGGCGTCCTTAGCCTTCTGGATATCAGCCAGCAACTGCTTCTTGGCCTGACCACTCTTGAAGGGACGATACTGCTCTGGGTGCATAGCCAACTCGAAGAGTTCTTCATCGTCTGGTCCATACTCCCAGCCATTCTCGTCCATCTCCTTGCGGAAGCCGTCGAGTGCATTCTCCAACAGCGTATGGGGATCCACATCTGTAAACTCGCGCTTCTGCTTCTGTGCCAGTTCGATAAGCTCAGGCGCAATCGTTCCAGGCACCTTGCCGCTCTTGCCAAGGATCATACCCCAGATGGCATCGTCCATCATCACATAACGGCCCTTACCCTGCTCCATGGTGAGGAGGTTCATCAGGGCGATGTTCTTCGTATATTGTGAGAACGGGGTTACCAGTGGGGGATAACCAACCTTCGGCCATACATACTCTACCTCGTTGAAGAGTTTCACGAGCATGTCGTCCATCGTCAACTCGGGCTCACCCTTCTGGGCGCGCAACTTGTTGATCATCGTCTGGATACCACCAAGGTCGGCCATCATCGATCCCATCATGCCACCAGGGAGTCCACAGCCAAGGAGCAGTGAAGACATGTGCTTGTTGGCAGGATTGATGAAGTAGCCGAGCCAGTCGTCGATGAACTCTTGCGTCAGCGTACGGGCCTGCATGTAGGCATTCATGTTCAGGTCTGCCACCTCGAAGCCCTCGTTCTTCAGCATCGACTGTACAGAGATGATATCGGGATGCACCTTACCCCAAGACAGGGGTTCGATAGCCGTATCAATAACATCGGCACCATTGTTACACACCTCGAGGATAGAGGCCATCGAGAGACCTGGGCCAGAGTGACCATGATACTGCACGATAATGTCAGGATGCTTGGTCTTGATGGCCTTTGTCAGTGCACCCAGCATGGCGGGCTGTCCGATACCGGCCATATCCTTCAGACAGATCTCCTCGGCTCCTGCAGCAATCACCTCTTCAGCGATCGCTGTATAATACTCTACGGTATGCACAGGCGATGTGGTGATACAGAGCGTAGCCTGAGGCGTCATGCCACCCTCCTTGGCCCATTTGATACTGGGGATGATATTACGGGTATCGTTCAGTCCGCAGAAGATACGGGTGATATCCACACCCTGGGCATGCTTCACCTTATACATCAGGGCACGCACGTCATCGGGCACAGGATACATACGCAGGGCATTCAGACCGCGGTCGAGCATGTGTGTCTTGATGCCTACCTCGTTGAAAGGCTTACAGAATGCACGCACTGCCAGATTAGGGTTCTCACCTGCCATCAGGTTTACCTGCTCGAAGGCACCACCATTGGTTTCCACTCGGGCAAAACAGCCCATGTCAATAATCACTGGGGCGATGCGCTCCAACTGGTCCTTACGAGGCTGGAATTTGCCTGAACTCTGCCACATGTCTCGATACACGAGACTGAACTGGATTTTCTTTTTTGCCATTGTTCTTAATTCTATTTCTTGCTATGATGATTCTTCAAAATGCAAAAATAGCAATAAATATTGGAAATCCGCTCAGTTTCCATGCTTTTTTTTGATTATTTGACTATTCGGCACCTTTCTGGGCAGGACGGTGCTCTTTTATTATCTCTCTGAGACCTAATGACAAAATCACGACAAAACATCTCTCATAACTCGCGCCGTCATCAGCAAACGAGAAACAACCCGCAAATACGCAAAAAATGCACTTTTAGAGTTAAACTGCTGATAATGTGAGCATTAGTCCTCCTGCCATTCTTGATCCATAGAAATACGCTTTGTCCGAGGCTGACTTTTAAAAATTAAGGACTCCTTAATTCCTCTAAAGAGGCTTCCCACAAATGACGGAGACTGCTTTTTGAGGAACAGAAGGCATCTTTTCGTCAACAAATGGCATGTATTCCACTATAGACAGCCTGTCCTGTCGTCATGAGACCATCCTCACAGTCCAAAACGGCCATCAAAAAACATCTCCCCGCTCCTATTTCGAGCAAAAGAGATGTTATTATTTTAGGCAATAATTCTTGACAGACGACTTTTACCTCACAGGAATCATCTGATGCTCCTGCAGGCGGCGCTCAGCCATCTGCTCATATTTGGTGCCAGGACGCCCGTAGTTGGCATAGGGATAAATCGAGATGCCACCACGTGGGGTGAAGAGGCCGACGACCTCTATATATTTGGGATCCATCAGGCGAACCAGATCCTTCATGATCGTGTTCACGCAGTCCTCATGGAAATCACCGTGATTACGGAAACTAAAGAGATAAAGCTTCAGACTCTTACTCTCCACCATGCGCTCTCCAGGGATATACAGGATCTTGATCTCTGCGAAGTCAGGCTGTCCTGTAATCGGACAGAGGGAAGTAAACTCAGGACAGTTGAACTGCACCCAATAGTCGTTGTCTGGATGCTTGTTCACGAACGTTTCCAACACTTCAGGAGCATAGTCCATCCTATACTCCGTCTTCTTGCCGAGGGCATTCAGATTGTCTTCTCTCATAGTTCCTTCACTTTAAATATGTTATAGGCAATGTTATCGTCATAGACATCTTCGTGGTCGTGCTCCTTGGTGAACTTCACAACACGGATCGTCACAGGCAGCACGAGTATCTCGTAGAGCGTCTTCAGCGTGACCTGTGTGATAATGAGCGAGGGCATCTCCTCCCAGGGGATCACGCCCCCCAAGGCCAACGGGAAAAAGATGATGGAGTCTGTCAATTCGCCAAAGATCGTACTCATCACGGCCCTATAGGAGAAGTTCTTGCCAGCCGATGACAGTTTCATTTTACTCATCACGTAGGCATTGATAAACGAGCCACACACAAAGGCTAAGAACGAGGCCCCCGCTATTCTGGGAGCCAATCCGAAGATCTGGTGGAATCCTTCTTCACCATCCCAATAGGAAGCCCCTGGGATCCAGTCTGCAATGGCACCAAAGGTTACGAACAGAAAGTTCATGGCAAAGCCCATCCAGATGAGCAGACGGGTACGGCCATATCCCCAGACCTCACAAACCACATCATTAATAATGTAACTGACAGGAAACACAATCAGTCCTGCCGTCATATTGGCAGGTCCGAGTGAAATCTGTTTTGTTTCAAGCACGTTTGCCGTTATCAGGCAGACGCAGAACAGTATGCCATAGAACATAAACAACACACTGATCTTTTGTTCTTTTTTATTTTCCATTTTTCTTGTTTTGTTAAAGGGGGTTGAGCAAGTACCCCTGTGTTTTTTCTACAACAGATAGAGCAACCAGCCCATATAGGCCAGAAAGCCCAATATCAGCAACACGCCTTCCCTGCGCGAGACTGAGTATTTCGTATAGGCAAAGAGCCAGAGAATGCCGACACTCACCAGCATCATCATCAGATCGACGATAGTGATACCCATGATACGCATCGGATGGACAACTGCAGTCATACCAAGTACCAAAAGGATGTTGAAGACATTCGATCCCAGCACATTTCCGATAGCAATGGCGGAGCGACCCTTATAGGCTGCCACCACACTTGTGGCCAATTCAGGCAGGGAGGTTCCTCCAGCCACAATGGTCAGGCCCACGACACTTTGACGGACACCATAGCGATAGGCTACATACGATGCAGCATCGACAAACAGATTACTGCCGATAATCAGGCAAGCCAGTCCCAAAACGATGAATGACAAGTTCCGCCATAGCTTTGAGTAATCTTTTGGTAACTCACTATTCTCCTCCAGTTCCTCTTCTGTCGGCATCAGTCCCTGTTTCTTGGCGCTCTGGAATGTGTATATCATGAAGATCAGGAAACCTATGAGCAGAATGATACCATCAGAACGACTGATATCATTACCCCATAGGTGAGGCGAGTCCATATCGTCGAAACAGAGCATGAACAACAGGAAGGAAGCCACCACGGCAAAAGGAATATCCTTCTTCACCGTCGAAGGAGCCACAGCCATCGGTGCCACCACGGCAGAGCATCCCACAATCAGCATTGTATTGAATATATTCGAACCGAGGACATTTCCCACAGCGAGGTCAGAGGTTCCCTTGAAGGCAGAAACCATGCTGACAAACAGTTCTGGCGCAGAAGTTCCTGCTGCCACAATGGTCAGGCCAATTACGATCTCAGGCACATGCAGGCCACGCGCCAGGGAAGAGGCTCCTTCCGTCAGTCTGTCAGCCCCCCATAACACGAGGGCCACACCTACAATAATATAAACAATATTGATCAACATACGCAGTGAACTTTAATCTTCATCGTCGTCATCATCCCAATCGTCACCAAAGAAACTATCGTAATCTCCTTCCAGAGAAGGGCCGACAAAAGCATCCATGACACGACGGTCTTTCTTCGTGGGACGTCCTGTACCTCTCGCCCTGTTAATGAATCCGCTGATGCGGTTCATCTCCAGCAGTTCATACTGATCAGGTGTCGTCACGTTCTCATAGATCTCAGGCAGCAGTTTGGCCCCTACCCTTTGCTCAATAGTCTTCAGGATCTTAAAGGAGTAAGTCACAGGAGGTTTCCGCACAGCGACCACCTCTCCGGCCTTTACCGTATGGGAAGGTTTCACATTCACGCCCTGGATGGTCACACGACCATTCTTACAGGCATCAGCAGCAATGGAGCGTGTCTTGAAGATACGCGCTGCCCAAAGCCACTTGTCGATTCTTGCAACCTCTCCCATCAATCGCTGTTTTTTTCTACTTCACTCTTCTTGACTTGGCTTCCCTTTCCCAGTTTGTTATACTGGTTCATAGTGAGATCAATCCCTGCAAGCACAAAGCTCTTGATGATCTCCACACCCAGATCCAGGCTGGGCTGAAGGGCTTTCAATTCCTCCTCATCATATTTCCCCAGCACCCAGTCCACCTGCATGCCACGGGGAAAGTCATTGCCGATACCCATACGAAGCCTGGCATAGTTCTGTCCAATCAGCTGTTGGATATGTCCAAGTCCGTTGTGTCCACCATTGGAGCCACCAGCCTTCAGGCGAAAAGCCCCAAGGGGCAGGGCCACGTCATCGCTGATTACCAGCAGACGACTTTGGTCGATATTCTCCTTATTCAACCAATAGCGTACGGCATTTCCGCTCAGATTCATAAACGTAGAGGGCTTGAGCAAGATTACCTTACGGCCTTTGAGCGACGTCTCCGCCACAAAACCGTAGCGTCGGTCTTCAAAATGAATATTGGACGCCTTCGCAAAGGCATCCAATACCATAAAGCCTGTATTGTGGCGGGTCAGTTCGTATTCGTCACCAACATTACCCAAACCAACAATTAAGTACTTGTCCATTCCCAGTCATTTAGGAATTACTCAGCAGCGGCCTCTTCACCTGCTGCTGCAGCAGAACGAGAAGCACGTGTAGCCTTCACTGAGCAGACAACGACCTGAGCAGGAGTAGCAATCTGCAGACCATCGAAGTTCAGTTCAGCCACCTTGATAGCCTTACCCAACTTCAGTTCTGTCACATCTATCTCCAGCACCTCAGGAATCTGCTTGTAAGGAGCGGTCACGTTCAGCAGACGAACAGCCTGGCTCAGGCGACCACCATCGCGCACACCCTGAGCATGACCCACCAATTTAACGGGAATACCGATAGTGATGGGCTTAGTCTCATTAACCTCAAAGAAATCAATATGCAGCACGGCATCCGTTGTCGGATGGAACTGGATTTCCTTCATCACGGCCTTGTGAGCCTCACCGTCGATGGTCAGGTTGACCACATACACATCGGGAGAATAGACAACCCTGCGGAGCTGGGCTGCGGGGATGGCAAATGACAGAGCCTCGGGGAGACCCTTACCATCTTTCTTCTCACCATAAAGGTTACAAGGAACAAGACCCTCCTTACGGAGTTCTTTTGCGGCTTTCTTGCCTGTAGTGGCACGCTTCTGGCCACTAACGCTCATTTCTTTCATAATTGTGTTACTCTAAATTAAGTTAATTACCTTTTATGCTTAATTCGCCATCACACGAAAAATCGTAGTGCTTTGAGAAAAAGCGGTGCAAAGGTACAACAAAAATGTGAAAAGTGCGAAGAGAGCAGTGAAAATTTTCATTTTTAACGTATTTTTCCTGCTTTTTCTTGCAGAATCATAGAAAAATACCTACCTTTGCACATCAGAAACAACAAAACAAGAGAACCAATTATTATTAAAAGCATCAAGTGAGATGATCAATAGGGAAATTATCAGAATCAAGATTGTTCAGTTAACCTACGCTTACTATCAAAACGGTAACAAGAACATCGACTCGGCTGAAAAGGAACTTTTCTTCAGTCTGTCAAAGGCATATGACCTCTACAACTACCTGCTTGCACTCATTGTGGCTATCACCAAGGAGGCAGGACGCAGATTGGAAGTTGCACAAGCCCGTGCCTTGCGTGAAGGCACACCAGAGCCATCCCAGAAATTTGTATTTAACCGCTTCGCCTTACAACTTGGAGAGAACAAAGCTCTTCAAGAGTTCATGAGTACCCAGAAATTTGCGTGGGAGGACTCTGCTGTCTTTCTTGGACAAATCTTCGAGACCATTGAAAGCAGCGAGACATACAAGACCTACATGGCCAGTGACGAGGATAGTTATGAAGCCGACCGCGAACTATGGCGCAAACTATATAAGACAATTATCACGGACAACGCTGATCTGGACGCTATCCTGGAGGACCAAAGCCTTTATTGGAACGACGACAAGGAAATTGTAGATACCTTTGTATTGAAGACCATCAAGCGTTTCAAGGAACAGAATGGCGCGAAAGAAGAACTGTTGCCCGAATGGGATAGCGAAGAGGAGAAGGACTTTGCCCGTAAACTGTTCCGCTCTGCCATTCTCAATGCAGACCAGTATCAGCACTACATGAGTGAAGCCTCGCGCAACTGGGACTTCTCGCGCCTGGCTTATATGGATGTTATCCTCATGCAGATAGCTATTGCTGAAATAATGACCTTCCCCAATATACCCATCAGCGTCAGTATCAACGAGTACGTGGATATCGCAAAACTCTACTCTACCAAGAAGAGTGGTGGCTATATCAACGGTATGCTTGATGCCATTGCCCGCAACCTCATTAAGACCGGACGGCTGATGAAACACATGGAGCCTAAAGAATTAAAAGGTACTAAAGAGAACAAAGCGAAGAGCTTCCATGGAGAAAAAGTAACTCTGAATGGGCAACCCAAAAAGATGAGACATCGCATCAAGAAAGGAGAAGAGCCTCAAACGAAAGAAGACAAATAAAAAACAATAGATTATGACAAACATCGTATTAGCTGCACAAGCAGCACAAGGTAGTGGCATGAGTATGATTATCATGATGGTGGCCATCTTCGCCATTATGTGGTTTTTTATGATCAAGCCCCAGCAGAAGAAACAGAAAGAAATTCAGAAGTTCCAGAACGAACTGACCGAAGGCACAGAGGTTGTGACGGGAGGTGGTATCCACGGAACAGTAAAGAGCATTGACCTTGCCAAGAACACGGTAGATGTGAAAATTGCCCGTGATGTTGTGGTTACTGTTGAGAAGACCTCAGTCTTCAAGGATATGGCCAGCACCCCACAGCAGAAATAAGAATCAAATAGAATGAGTAAGGGCAGGCTATGGCAATATATCAGGAACTTCTTGTTCAGTAAAATCAACAAGGAGCTCCTGATTTTCCTGTTCTTCCTGATACTCTCTGGTATCTTCTGGCTGTCACTGACACTGAACGACACTTATGAGCAGGAGTTTGCCATCCCTGTCGCCATTATTGACGTACCCAAAAACGCTGTACTCACATCTGACGAGATAGACACTGTGAGGATAACCATACGTGACAAAGGTATTGTCCTAGCAGCCTATCATTACGGCGACTATTTGAAGAATATTAGCATCCGTTTCAAGAATTACACTCGTAACAACGGAACTGGCTTCGTATCGGCACAGGACATGCAAAAGATTGTATATCAGCACCTCCTTAGTAGTTCGAAGATCATCAGCACCAAGCCTGAAAAATTGGAATTCTACTATAATTACGGTACGAAAAAGCAAATACCCGTCAGATGGAGCGGCCGTGTGATTCCTGAAGAACTGTATTTCATCTCACGGGTCGAATATTCTCCCGATAGCGTAACCGTCTATGCCTCTGATGCGAAACTTGACAGCATTAATATAGTATATACAGAGCAGCTCAACTACGCCAACTTCCGCGACACGTTAGTGGTCAACTGCCAACTAAGCAAGATCAAAGGAGTGAAGATGGTGCCAGACCATATCAAAGTCAGTTTCTTTACCGATGTACTCACCGAAGAACGTATCGATGGAATTCCCGTTCAGGGCATTAATATGCCTGAAGGAAAGATCCTGAGAACATTCCCTGCCAAGGTGACTGTCAGTTTTGTGACAGGTGTCAGTGTTTATCGCAACCTCCGCCCAGAAGACTTCCATGTGGTAGCCGACTATCAGGAGATCAAGCAGAATCCATCAGAGAAATGCCGGATCTATCTGAAAGACGTACCAGCCGGTATTTCCAGGGCAAAACTTGAGACTACCTTGGTGGATTATCTTATAGAATCACAGACGGAAGAGTAATGAAAACAGGAATTGCCGGTGGGATAGGTAGTGGAAAGAGTTTTGTATGCCAACGACTGCGACAACGCGGCTATGAGGTTTACGACTGCGACAGTGCTGCCAAACGGTTGATACGCACATCACCAGAAATTCGTGAGCAACTCACCCATTTGATTGGGCCAAAGACCTACAACACTGACGGACGACTGAACAAGGCTGCTGTTTCCAAGTTTCTGCTGATATCGGCAGACAACCAGAAAGCCATTAATGATATTGTGCACCCTGCCGTGTTCCGCGACTTTGAAGAGAGCGGGATGGAATGGATGGAGAGCGCCATCATGTACGAATCCGGCATCTACAGGCTTGTGGATCGTGTCATAGTCGTCACAGCTCCTTTGGAAATACGCATCCAACGGGTCATGCAGCGCGACCACCTCTCCAGGAAGGAAGTTCTTGAATGGATAGGAAGGCAACTGCCACAAGAAGAGGTCGTTAGCCGCGCAGACTTCGAACTCATTAACGACGGCAAAGCAGATATTGAACAACAATTAAATAAGATTATAGAACAATGCAACAGACCATTTTAGCAATCGCCGGCAAGCCCGGACTTTACAAACTTGTATCAAGAGGCAATAACAACCTTATTGTAGAGGCACTTGACGGCACCCATAAGCGGATACCAGCCTTTGCCACTGACCGTATCACCTCTCTGAGCGATATTGCCATGTTCACCGAGACTGATGACGTGCCCTTGATGGATGTCCTGGAGAACATGAAGACACTCGAAGGCGGCAAGAAGGCCAGCATCAACGAGAAGAAGGCATCTGGTCAGGAACTGAGGGATTACTTCACAAAGGTGTTACCCGAATGGGATCAGGACCGTGTACAGAATAGTCATATCAAGAAGCTCATCTCCTGGTATAACATCCTGGTTGAGGCAGGTATCACCGATTTCAAAGAAGAAGAGGCTAAGGAAACGAGTTCTACAGAAGAGGCTTGAGAATCTTAATGATTTTTGAGGTATTTTGTCTGACGCCTTCTTCATTCAGATGATATCCTGTATTAAAGGCACAACTGTCATCTAACACCATCTCTTTGGGATCTACTATATACGGATGGTGAATGCTACCAAGTGCTTCACCGACTTTTTCATTGTATAATGTAATGAAATGTGTCGCAATACATACTGGTGGTAGCATCACTACTGTAGCACCTCGTTGCTCATACTGCTGGATCATATCAGCCAGCCATACCATAAAATCCTTGTCAACAGTTCTGTCCTCCACTTTTCTCAGTGGTGGTTCTACAATATTGGGATATTTGAAATGGCCCACTTCGTCTCCTAACTCATTAAAGCCACTTTTGACATATGCAAAGTTTTCGTTTTCTGAAGGGGTATCAAAACTCTTAGTCGTAGTGTAATTCATAACCCGCTTCAAATTCAGCACCGTCACCTGTGGTACACCAACTAATATGTTGCGCCATTGATGGAAATTCAGCCTGCTGACATTTCGCCAATTTGTCGCAACCATGAGGGGCAATAAGGATTCCGGTTCTCCATTACCACCCGTGAAATAATTGGCATATTCCATCTGAATAACGACGATATCCCCTTTCCTCGCATAATCCAGATAATCCACCAACGGATATCTTATGCCTATTCCAGCATGAAGGCCAAAGTCCACAATGCCAATATGCAAAGAATCTTTCAGGGTCTTGGAATTGATACCAAAGGGAATATTGCTGCCACCAATAAAAACGACCCTTGGTGATGGTATCTTTTCAAGCAGTTCAACCTTATGATTATACTCACAATGGTAGCCATTCCTATCTTTGGGTATTGATAATTGCAGAACGACATTGATGGCTACAAAAGCAAATACAAAAAGTAATACTCTATAAATAAACCTTTTCATACGATAATACGATCAGAATTGGAAATAAATAAACTCCGATTGTTTTTCAGCAAAAATGACAATCATCATGACCAGTAGGAAGTATAACATAAACCGAAGTATGGCACTTCTCCCTAATACGCCATTCCCAGAAAGTTGCAGGGCGTGTTGCTTGTTCCTCTGAATCCACTCAACAACAACCATCATAGCTATCACCACTGAGTTGAACACCAAATGCTTACCTTTGAGATACTCAAGACTACCAGCGACATCAAACAGTGAACTATTAAACATTTGCATCAGATACTGTCCTGCATCTCCTATCGTTTCTGAACGGAAGATGACAAATCCAATAACAGTCAAGGCGAATGTGATCACAATTTGAAAAGACTCTTTCAGATTAGGAAGCAGTTTCCCGTATGCCACGATATGCTCATATTTGGTATTAATACCGCAAATGTTATAAATGGCAAGAAGTGTACCATGGTATAATCCCCAACATACATACGTCCAATTCGCTCCATGCCATAAACCACTGATGGCCCATACGATATAGACATTGCGGATGACTTTCCGCTTGTCACATCTGCTGCCGCCAAGAGGGAAGTAGATATAATCACGGAACCATGTCGTAAACGAGATATGCCACCGCCGCCAGAACTCCGGAATGCTCCGGGAGAAATAGGGGAAGTTAAAGTTGCGCATCAGGTTAACACCAAATAGTCGGGCACTACCGATAGCTATATCACTATAGCCTGAGAAATCACAATAGATCTGGAAGGTGAAAAGAGTCACACATACCCACAGAACAAGACCTGTCTGGTCTGAATATTCTGACCAGATCTGATTAACTGTAATGGCACAATTATCTGCTATTACCATCTTTTTGAAAAAACCCCAGAGCATCTGCCGCATGCCATCGACAGCCTTTGCATAGTCGAACTGTCGCTGTTTCTGGAATTGAGGCAACAGATTTGTGGCTCTTTCGATAGGGCCGGCCACCAACTGCGGGAAGAAACTGATATAGGCGAAGAACTCTATGATGTCGTGGGTTGCAGGCAACTTCTTCTGATAGACATCAATACTATAACTAAGGGCTTGGAATGTATAGAAGCTGATGCCTACAGGGAGAATGATGTTCATGGTCACCCAATCCAGATGCCATCCCAGCGCCCCAAACAGCACATCCAGATTCTCTACGAAGAAATTGTAATATTTGAACACACCAAGAATCGCGATGTTCAAGGCGATGTTGGCAGCACTCACCATCTTTTGCCGCTTTCTTTGTCCCTCAAAATGCTCCAGCAGCAGACCGCTGCAGAAACTAAAGAATGACGTCAAAGCTATGAGAATCAGGAAACGCCAATCCCACCAACCATAGAATACATAGCTTGCAACTACAATTAAGAGGTTCTGCCATCGCCGCTCACGAAACACGAACCAATAGAGCAGAAACACTATTGGCAGAAAAAACAGGAACTCGAAAGAATTAAAAAGCATAACGAAACTCGTGATATTTGGTATGTTGACGTAGTTGACGGTTATTTTGCATCCTAATGGAGTCCGAGGGGATGAAATACTTCTGGATCTGCGGTACCGAGTCTATCATATCAGCCATCATCGCATGATACACTAAGTCAGACCCATGGAAACCATCCAGGAAGAAACAGTCCGTGGCGTATTGGTTCTCGTATCTGGTAAAATCCATCATGACGGCCTGATGACGGGAAGCAACCTCGTTCAGCAGCTCAGGAATCTCCTTGAGATAGCCATAATGCCCGTCCTTTTCCAGAACGTCACAGATCTTCGGTGCGAATGGGGGCAGGAAACCAACAAACATTATACCATGCTGATCGCAGAAAGTCAAGAGACTGTCAACCTCACCAAGTATAGACTTGTCTGCATGATCACAGCCCTGGAAGCGCAGGTTCTTATTCCTGATTCGCTCCATGGTCCCTTTAAAGTTATAATCTATAGAAACCTCAGGATGTGTCTCTACCATGCCATCATAATATGTGCCGTCTGTCGTAAACCCCCTCTGCGTACAAATGGCAGTGACACCTATCTGGTCTGAACGGAACAGTTCATTCACATCGATCTTGTCAGCGAGAAGATCCTCATAGAAAGTAGCACAAGAGTTCAGATACTTGGTAAACGAGAACTCTGGTTTTTCATACACATCTTTGGAAAAGAGCGCTTTTTGATCCTCGTAATAGGGATTGAAGTAGAACTGGTCGAAGTTAGCGATAACCAATTCAGGCTTGTAGGACAACTTTTCCAGGAACAGGCGGAACTCATAGATATTCTGTACAGCGCCACCTGCATTATAGAAAGACACACCCGGCCTGACCATATCACTCTTCACCTGCATGATACGGGATGAGCCAAGCACCAACACCTGAGGACGCATATAATCGTTGGTCATGTAATACTTGTATTCCTTGTCATAATAACTATATGCCAAGCCGAACAAGCGCCCTTTCTCCAAGGGGTGTAGATAGGTGTCAAATGAGAACAATTCCCCTGCCCGATAGAGACAAACCGTCGGAAATCCATAAAACAGGATAAATGGAAGAAATACTATCAGAATCTTATAATATAGCCGTCTCATCTCAGAATTGGAAATATATGAACGTATTGGGTTGGGCCTGATACTTAAGGATAAGAATGATCAGACACCAATAGACAGCATACCTCACTAAAACATGACCCCATAACCGATGGATGGGGAACTGCAGAGGATGCTCCTTGTCACGCTGACACCACTCCAACAACAGGAGCAGTAGGATAAAGAAAATGGTGCTCTTCCCTATGAGAAGAGATGGCACAGACAGGGTTGAGAGGGAGAAAAAGCCCCCAAGATAAGCAAATGCGTCGTGAATGCTTCCTGCCCTGAAGAAAACCAACGCGATGGAAACCAATGCGAATGTCAGCGCCATTTTCAAGAAATCACCCAGTTTTGGCAAACCAAATGCATTAGGTTTCAACCTCTTGTTTTTTCCAAAAGCACCCGATAGTACCAATGGAATGAACAACAGACCGTTGTATAATCCGAACATTCCAAAAGTCCAGTTGGCGCCATGCCACAATCCAATTACAACCAGATTAATGATACAGGCGATACAGATACCTACATTTCCAAAATTCCTGAAGGCTATATTCAGCGGCATGAAGATATAGTCCGTGATCCAGGAGGTCAGAGACATGTGCCACCTGCGCCAGAATTCAGCGACATTCCTGGCCAACAAAGGATGATTGAAGTTTCTGGTGATCCTGATGCCTAGAAGTTTGCCGACACCGATGGCCATATTGGAATACCCGTCGAAGTCGGCATACAACTGGATAAAATACAACAGTGCTACAACGACCAAGGTCGATCCGCCCTGCACGGAGTATGATGCCCATACGGTTTCTGTCACGGTGGCAATATTATCCGCGATACACATCTTAGTGAACATACCCCACAATATCTGCCTGAATCCATCCACGGCAAGGCCGTAGTCGAATGTCTTCACACCCTTCAGTTGAGGAATCAGGCTATTGGGCCTGTCGATAGGTCCTGACAGGATCGTTGGGAAGAACGCGATATAAGTGCCGAACTCTATAAAGTCCTTACAGGGCTCTATATGCTCACGGTGGATCTCCACAATATAACTGATCAGTTTAAAGGTAAAGAAACTGACACCTATTGGTAGTACAATATTCAGCGTAGTCCATGTGACGTTTAACCCCATGGTATTCAACAAGATCGCAAACGACTCCGCAAAGAAATTAAGATACTTAAAATACAGCAGTAATCCTACCCCAAGGACAACGCCAAGCGTTGTAAGACGAGAGGCATTTTTGTTTTTTTTATTGACCATCTCGCACTTGAGCCAGAGACCAAGGGCATAGAATACGACAGTAGCGCCAAGAAGCAATGGGATCATCTTCCAGTCTGCCACACCATAAAAGAAGTAACAGGACAGGAAAAGCCATCCGTTCCTGATCCTTTCGTTATTCCTGCATATTGGCAAGTAATATACAATGAATACGACCGAGAAGAAGAGTAGAAAAAACAGAGAATTAACCACCATCGCTCAAAAAACGGTGCAAAGGTACTACTTATTTTTTGAATATCAAAGAAAGTAGGGGAAAAACTAAAAGATGCCCACCTTTCAGTGAGCATCTTAAGAATTAGAAGCGTCTTGGACCTCCGAAGCCACCACCTCCTCCACGGGGACCGCCACCGAAGCCGCCACCGCCACGAGGACCACCGCCGAAGCCTGGGCCACCACCACGAGGGCCGCCACCGAAGGCACCCTTGCCTCCAAAGAGATTCAGACGATAGATCACATGCAACATACCATAGCTCGTGATGGCATTATATTCCGTATCACTGCGCATAGAAGCCGAGATGGTGCGGCTGATGGTAGATTGCTGATGAAGGATGTCGTAAAGCTGCAACGATACCGTCAGCGCATTACCCTTCAGAAAACTCTGCGAGACCTGCGCATTCCAGATCAGCTCGTTGGTATTCATTGATGAGTCACTGTATCCACGACGACTCTGCATATTCAGGTTCGTGGTGAGTGAGGTGCCCCAGGGCGCCGTAATACCCACCATACCACCGTAAGTGAACTGCCAGGTATCGAGGTTGTTGTTAGTCTGCAGTTCACTGCGATTGTGCTGATAGTTCACAGAACCGTTCAACTCAATCTCCAGCCAGTCGTTACGGTAGCTGCCTGCCAACCGTTCACTGATACCCGTTGATGTCGTAACAGACTTCTGAGAGTCGGAATTCATATCCACGCTCACATAGCCCACATTGTGCGCATAACTCAGGTTGGTGAACGTATTCACGTTGAAGAAGGCTGCAGAATCGACGGCGGTATTAAACATGAAGCCCAAATTACCGTTCCAGTTGCCGTTGATATTCTCCGGCTGGGTGATGCGGCCGCCAGTCACAGGGTCAAGTGTTGTCTTGTTAGAGATCGAGTTGCTGGTCGTAGAAAAGTTCACGAAGGTCATCACGGCACGCTGGTGCTTCTGGAAATAGTCATTGTAGAACAGGTTGAAGTTCTGACGGAACGAGGGCTTCAGTCCTGGATTACCCTTCGTGATGTTCAACGGGTCACTGTTATCCGTGATATCGAGCAGGTCGCTCATCTGTGGTTGACTGGAATTGGCACGATAGGTAAAGCGCAGCTGTCCTGTCGCAGACTTCTTCCAGCGGAAGTCCATTGTAGGTGCAAAGTTCGTCACCGTACGGGTAGTGTCGGAATGGATACCCTGATAGTCCTGGATGAAGTGCGACTTCTGTGGGATCACCTGGACACCCACATTAAAGGTATAGGCCTTACGGACGATGCGCAGCATCACCTCGGCTGTATGTATATAGTTTTTGTATTCTGAGAAACGGCTCAGGTCATCATCTTTATAAGGCTCCACATTGTTATTGCGGATGCCAAACTGTCCCAGATAACTGTCCCAAGAACGGTAGCCGCCATACCAGGTACCGTCAGAAAGCAGGTCACTCAGGTCGTATGTACCACGGTCGCTCTTCTGGTATCTGTATTCATACTGGTAACTGAACTGCAGGTAGGTCTTGGGGAAGATCGGCTCACTATAGGTAATGCGGGCCCTGTAGTTCCAGTTCTTCGTAGGCGTGACGGAATAGCGGTTGATCGTATCGCCGACAATAATGCCTTCCTGATAATATTTGATGAGGCTGTTCGAAATCGACTTGCTGTCACCATCGCTCCAACCTGCATTCAACTGCACAGTAATGTTACGTCCAGAGTTGTTCAGACGTCGGTTAATCTGCAACATACCGTTCAGGTTCTTCGAGTCACTGTACGACACACTCTCCTGCGTACGGTCATTCTTCACGATGCCCTTCTCTACCAGGGTCTTCAGGTCTGCAAGGGGATCGGTCACGTAATCGTACGGATTCTGGTCAAAGCTAGCCTCGTTACTGGCATTGTCACCATCATTCGAATTATAGCGGAACGAGGGACGGAACATGATATTCGTCATCGAGTCAGGTGTCCATTCCAAACGCATACGGGCGTCCCAGCCGTTAGAACGGGTGAAGTTCCTTGTCAGGCTATTACTGAACTGTGAGGTGGTCTCGCCGAAAAACGACTCTGACGAGCGTTTCGAGAGGGCATCGCCATCACTATGATTCCAGCGAACACTACCGTCGAGTTTCAATAGGTCGGTCTTCTCGTAGTTGAAATTCATACCCACCATCTTCGTGGCAGTCAGCCCCTGGCGACCACCACCGAAACGACCGCCGCCACCGCCACCTGGGAATCCCATATCGTTGGTATTGTTGGCATTGGTCATCAGGAACACCTTCGTGTTATCTTTCATCACACCACCGAAGATACGACCGGCATATCGGTGCTTCGTACCAGCGGCCAGATCGGCATTCATCATCACGCCCTTGTTCATACCAGCCTTAATACCGAAGTCGAGTACCGTCTGTTCCTCTCCATCTTCAATACCCGACACACGTGCCAGGTCGCTCTGCTGGTCGTAAGCCTTGATACGGTCGATGATGTTCGTTGGTAGGTTCTTCATGGCGGTCTTTGTGTCACCCGTCATAAATTCCTTGCCATCCACGAGGATCTTCTTCACCTCCTTACCATTGATCTTGATAGTACCGTCATCACTCACCTCGGCACCAGGAAGACGTTTCACAAGTTCTTCCACCACGGAGCCCTCAGGCGTACGGAAAGCATTGGCATTATAGACAAAGGTATCGGCCTTCAGCGTCACTTTTGAGGCACGGGCCGTCACCGTGGCGCCCTTCAGCATAATAGCGTCAGGCTCTATCGCAATCGTGCCGGCATGGTAGTCCTTGCCGTCCTTGATGTTGATCTTCTTCGTGTAGGTCTTGAAACCCACATAAGTCACTTGCAAGGTATAACTGCCGTCACGTGGAGCCTTGATAGAAAAGGCACCATTGGCGTTGGTCACTGCGTTGGCGACCACTTTCTCACCACTGAGCAGGGCTGTCGTCGCCTGAATAACGGCATCTTGCGTATCCTGTTCCACAACTTTGCCCGTTACCATCCGTTGGGCAAATACAGTGGCCGTCATCGCTAAGGCGGCCACAATAAGTATCATTTTTCTCATGATCATTGTTTGATTAACTGTCTGTTTGACGCAAATACGTTGGAAAAGTTTAATAACAACTAAAAAATTTTATGGATTCGTTCGTCTGTTTCAAATAATAATCGTACCTTTGCATGCGAAAACAACTAAGGTAGAGCTTTAACCATTAAAAAATGAATCGACAGAAAGTCGTTATTGCCGAAAATCTTGAGCAGTCTCTTCAGGAGGCTATTATCCAGTGCGAGCATGATCGCATGTTTCTGCTGGCCGACAAGACAACGGAATATTATTGCCTGCCAGTTGTTGAGGGGTTTGCCGCCCTAAAAGATGCTAAGCGTATCATCATCGGCGCGACAGACACGCATAAGACGCTCGAATCGCTCACCCATGTCTGGGAAGAACTGGGTCAGGGAGGTGCTACCCGCCACACCTTATTAATAAATATAGGAGGCGGCATGGTGACAGACCTCGGTGGCTTCGCTGCCTCCACCTTCAAGCGGGGCATCAACTACATCAACATCCCAACCACCCTGCTCGCCATGGTCGATGCCAGCGTCGGCGGGAAGACGGGAATCAACTTCAACGGACTGAAAAACGAGATCGGCGTATTCAACAATGCCAACACGGTGATCCTCGACACGCAGTTCCTGAAGACGCTCGATGCGGAGAATATCCGTTCCGGCTATGCAGAAATGTTGAAGCACGGACTTATCTCCGAGGATAAAATGTGGGCTGAACTGCTGAACTACGATCTGGAGAACCCTGATCTGCAGAAGTTGAGCCAAATGGTTGCTGACAGTGTTGCTGTCAAGGAGCGTATCGTCACAGAAGACCCCACGGAACATGGCATCCGCAAGGCCCTGAACCTCGGACATACCGTAGGCCACGCCTTCGAGTCGCTGGCACTCCAACGGGAACCCGTACTTCACGGCTACGCCGTCGCCTGGGGACTGATCTGCGAACTCTACCTGAGCTGCATCAAGACTGGTTTCCCCACCGACAAGATGCACCAGACCGTACGCTTTATCCAAGAGCACTACGGGAAGATGACCATCACCTGCGATGACTATCCCACCCTGCTGGAGCTGATGACACATGACAAGAAAAACGTGGCTGGCGTGATTAACTTCACCCTCTTAGGCGAAATCGGTGACATCCGCATCAACCAGACGGCCACAATAGAGGATATATACGAGGCTCTCGATTTCTACAGAGAGGGCTGACCATATAAAGAGTGACCAATCAACTTAATAGACCTAATCATATTACTAACTAATCGCAGATAGGGCCGCTCGTGAGAGTAGCCCTATCTCTTTTTTACAAGCGATTCAGCCTGCTTACGGGCGGGTTTGCCCGTCTCCGTGAGGGGAATATGGTCGAGGTGGATGTAGGCGCGGGGCTGATGGTACTTGGGGAGGACGCGCTGACAGACTTCACGGGCCTCATCGACAGAGCCCTCCGTCAACAATACGACAATCTCACCAAATTTCGCATCGGGGCATTTACTTATTATATAAGGTTCGCGCATAAAGGGACGCAACTGGCGCTCCACTTCCTCAGCCTGGATCTTCAGGCCGCCAGAGCAGATGATATTGTCCTTTCTTCCCAAAATTTTAAAATTTTGGGAAGAAAGTTCGGCAATGTCGTTGGTGACGAGGGGCTCTTGGCAGACCTCGGGAGCATCAATGGCGAGACATCCCTCATCGGAGAGGCTGACGCGGACAGAGGGAAAAGGAGTATAAAACTCAGAAGCCTCAGGGCCGCTGAGCCGCCGCAGGGCGATATGGGAGAGGGTCTCCGTCATGCCATAGGTGCTCCACACGGCATTGGGGAAAGTCTTCAGTTCTGCCGACAAGGCATCGTCGATAGCACCGCCACCAATGATTAAATTCTTAATCTGCATGAGGCGTTCACGCTCCTCTGGCACCTGCAGGGAGTTATATACCTGCATGGGTACCATCGCCGCGAAGTTAATAGGGGACACAGAGGGGACAGTCCCTGATGTGCTCCGCAGGCTTCGCACACGAGGGGCAGTCCCCCAGTTTCCCCTCTGTGTCATGGCCATCGGATGACCAGAAGGCTCCTGAACAATGAGTTTCAAGCCTCGCTCGATAGCCCGCACCACCATCATCTTACCAGCAATATAGTCGAGCGACATGCAGAGCAAGGCCGTGTCGCCCTCGTGCAGTCCGAGAAAATCGCAGGTGATACGAGCGGAGTTGAGCATCCGCCGCTTCTCAACGAGCATAGGTTTCGGAACGCCCGTCGAACCGCTCGTCTGCACATGAATATATGGGGAAGAGTTATTCCACTCTTCGAGGAACTCTTCTAACGACATCGCCATAACTGATCACCACGGATTTCGAGGGGCATGGGGATATTATCTGTAAACAGTTGGCCAGTGCCGAGACCCTGTGGCATGGTGATATGATCGCCATAGACATCTGAGGCAAACTGGGCGATGGCATTCAGACCAATGTTACTCTCCAGAGCAGAGGTGATCCACGAGCCGATACCCATATCTCGAGCGATATTGATCCACTCTCTGCACCCCATCATACCACCGTGCAACGATGGCTTTAGGATGATGTAACGGGGTTTGATGATATGCAGCATGTGAGCCTTCATCTCTGGGTCGTTCACACCGATGAGTTCTTCATCAAGGGCGATGGGCAACGGTGACTCACGACAGAGTTCCGCCATATAGGCCCACTGACCTGCTTTTATCGGCTGCTCGGTAGAATGGATATTGTATTGCGAGAGCAGTTCGAGTTTATAGAGGGCCTCCTCGTAAGGGAAGGCACCATTGGCATCCACTCTGAGTTCTACCTCGTGGAAAGAGAATCTCTCTCTTATCTTCTTGATCAGATCCAGTTCCTGCTCGAAGTCGATGGCGCCGATCTTCAGTTTGACACAGCGAAAGCCTTTCTCGAGTTTCTCCTCCAGGCGTTGGAGCATCTCCTCGTAATTGCCCATCCAGACGAGACCGTTGATGGGGATGCCCACCTCGCTGCGGGAAAAAGCGGTGTCGAAGAGACGGTCGCCGTGCTGGAGATTCAAGAGGGCCGTTTCGAGGCCGAAGAGCATCGAGGGGTAAGGGCGGAGGGACTCACAGAGGGGACAGTCCCTGTGTAATCCGCTACGCTGCTCACACGAGGGACAGTCCCCCTGTGAGTCCTGCCAGCGGCAGAATTCTGCACAAAACTTATCGAGAACCTTCGCATAGTCAGGGCGCGCGTCGCAACTAAGGTCTGGCAGGGGTGCACACTCCCCCACGCCAGTCCTTTCACCATCAGACAGATGGACAAGCCAGATCTTTCGCGTGGTATAGACTCCTCGCGACGTCCCTGCGGGTTGCTTGAAATGCAGCGTGCGCTCCTCGATCTGATAGGTCATGGCAGTTTGGGATATTTCTTGAAATCAGGCTTACGCTTTTCAAGGAAGGCTTTACCTCCTTCTTGAGCCTCATCTAGGAAATAATAAAGCATGGTGCAGTCGCCTGCTAGTTCCTGGATACCAGCCTGACCATCGAGTTCGGCATTCAGTCCTGCCTTGATCATACGAAGGGCCAGGGGCGAGCGCTGCATCATGATCTCTGCCCACTCCACACACTCGTCTTCGAGACGCTCAATAGGCACGACCTTGTTAACCATCCCCATCTCCTCAGCTTCCTTAGCGGTATATTGACGACAGAGGAACCAGATCTCACGGGCTTTCTTCTGACCCACGATGCGAGCGAGATACGACGAGCCAAAACCGGCATCAAAACTTCCCACCTTAGGCCCCGTCTGTCCAAAGATGGCATTCTCACTGGCAATCGTCAGGTCGCAGACAAGGTGGAGCACATGACCGCCACCAATTGCATAACCGTTGACCATGGCAATAACGGGCTTGGGCAGGCGACGGATCTGCATCTGTACGTCGAGCACAGAGAGACGGGGCACACCCTCTTCATCGACATAGCCGCCACGACCCTTCACGTGCATATCACCACCACTGCAGAAGGCATGTTTCACATCAGCCAATGTTTTCCCCTCAGGCACCTCACTCATCGCACCCGTCAACAGCACCACACTGATATCCTGCATCTCACGGCACAGCGCAAAGGCCTGACTCAGTTCATAGGTCGTCTTAGGTGTAAAGGCGTTGCGATAACGCGGACGGTTGATGGTGATCTTGGCGATACCGTTATATTCTTCAAACAGGATTTCCTTAAACTCACGGATTTGTTTCCACTCTCTCATAACTTCAATGATTTATAATAGTCTTTCAAAACCTGTTCATCCTCGTCGGCAGTCGTAAAGACCTCGAGGAGCACAGGACGGTCACCCTCTTTATATAATAAGGTGTCGATGGCCCGATGGAGATCATGCGGTCCATCGGCGCGGAGATAGACGATGTCATTTTGACGACAGATGCCCTCAGCAGAGGTGTGATGTTCTGCGGCCACGATGCTGTCGCGGGCAGGACTCTTTTCCAGTCCTGGCAGCATGTTGAAGATACCCCCACAACCGTTGTTCAGCAGGAGAATGCGGAAATTCTGCCTGAGGTTTTGGTTCCACAGGGCATTTTGATCGTAGAAGAAACTCAGGTCGCCAATCACACAGAAGACCCTGGCCTCAGACACGACTGAGAAACCTGCAGCTGTGGATAGCGAACCTTCAATGCCGTTCACACCACGATTGCACCAGATGGGATGCTGGGCAATACTATTAGCCAGACGGATGACAGAACTGTTGGCATAATGGATGGCGGCCTCTCCCACATTCGCCTCAAAATACTTCACGGCAGCCATCTGGGAGTAACCAGGCTCGTAGGCTAAAGTCTGCTGGCGTATCTTTTCCAGCAAGGCATCCCACTGCTGCACGAAAGGATGGGGTTCCATGACAAGCGTGAAACGGATATGATCGGCCACAGCCACTCCATCACCCTGCACGACGTGTGTCAGATTCATAAAGGTATCCGTCACCTCACCTGTCTCGTTCACCACCCATGTCTCCTTGGCCTTTCGCAGGAAACGCTTCACGCGCTTGCTGACAATAGAGCCTCCAATATACAACACGAAATCTGGCACATAGTCAGGATTATCACCTATCAGATAGACAGCCTCATCCAAGAGCGGGTTCATAGGCTGTCCGCTGACGAGCATCGGGCGCTTCGCCTGGAGGAACATCCGCGTGACATAGCTCAGCGTAGCCGCAGAGATATCGGCAGGGATGCGCTCTATCTTCCGTTCGATGGGAAGCTCTGGGACGGAGAACTCGAAAAGGGGCTCTGTAATCGGTACATTGATATGCACAGGAGCGTTACCAATAATGAGAGTCTCGTTAACGAGACGGTTACAGTACCAGCGCTCTTCCTCGTCATGGGGTTCTGGCAGGGATACGGCCTTCTTGACGAAGCGGCCTAAGGCATCTGACTGCGGAAGGGTCTGCCCATCCAATTGGTCTATCCACTGCGGTGGACGGTCTGCGGAGATCACCACTAAGGGGATATGCTGATAATATGCCTCAGCGACAGCGGGAGCGAGATTTAACAGGGCTGTGCCGCTGGTGACACAGACCACAACAGGCTGCTTCAGTGCCTGCGACATACCCAGGGCATAGAAGCCCGCAGAACGCTCATCCGTCACAGGATAGCACGTGATATCAGGGCACTCGTTGAGATTATGCGTGATGGGTGCATTCCTGCTGCCAGGACAGACGACTGCATGTCGGATGCCATGCGCCACAAGGAGCGTCGTCAATATATTTACATTTTCTTTATTGCTATACATCTTCTCATTGTTTCAAGTTTGGCCTCAATCTCCTGCCACTCCTGTTCCTCAGTACTGTCTTTCAGCAGTCCGCCTCCAGCATAGAGATGATAACGGCGCCCTTCTATATTCATGCAGCGAAGCGAGACATAGAGGTGAGTCTGATGTTCAGGATCAAGCATACCCACAAAACCGCTGTAATAGCGACGGGGTGTATATTCATTACGGACAATAAACTGGAAAGCCTCCCGCTTAGGCAGACCGCAGACGGCAGGCGTTGGATGCAGCGTCTGTAACAGGTCACCGATATGGCTGCTGTCTGCCAGAGAGAAAGTGAAGTCGCTCCGCAGATGAACGAGGTTCGCTGCCCGTACTGTATAGGGACCTTCCTCGTGGAAATCGCGGGTAAACTGCTCCAGGCACTCCGCTATATAAGTAGCCACGTAGCGTTGCTCCTGAATATTCTTTGTGCTCCAACTCAGATTCTCACCCTCACCATTCAGTTGTTCCCCTTCCAACTGCATCGTTCCTGCCAAAGCAATGGTACGCCATTGGTTCTTGCCATCACCTTCCAACAGGATCTCCGGCGTAGCTGTGAGCCAACAACCGCTCTTTGTTGTACAAACCAAGGAGATGAACATCCGAGGATAAAGCATACAGGCCCGATGGAAAAGTTTCAAAGGGGAAAGCGCCTCCTGCGTCTCTTCGTCAGAGCAGCGGGCTAATACAATCTTACGAAAAGTGCCCAGTTCCAGTTGGGAATGGTCGTTGGCAAAGTCTATGGCGTAGTGCATCCGTTGACCGCCCACTATGCCTATGGGATGAGTTATCGTTTCTGGCAACGGCAAAGCAGCAATCTCTTCCACAGGAATTGTCTCCACCTTATCAAGAGGAATAAGCAGGATCGGCTGGTCTGGTCTGACCTCAAAGGGAGCCACGACAAAGCCTTTCCTACCGTTAAGTTCCGTACATGAGGACAACTCCATTGGTTCCCCATCCGTCTGCAGAACCAATGTCACATGCGACTCATACGGCAAACGATAAACGGCGAATCCTGGCATTATCTTCTGGAAGAAATCACATAATTGGTAACCCTGACATTGGAGATCAGTTCACCCGAGGTGTCTTTGATATCTACGTTCCACACATGAAGAGTGGTTCCCTTATGGAGCAAACGGGCGTATGCAGTCACCGTATCACCTTCCATCACCGCCTTCACGTGACTGCCGCTGACCTCGATGCCCACACAGGCACAGCCAGGACAGAGCGAGGAGGAACCAACACCCGCCACATTCTCTGCCAGTGCTAACGAAGCGCCACCACTAAGGAAGCCAAAGGGCTGACGATTACGCTCATCCACTTTCATACGGGCCATACAAGTATCGTCCTCGGGGGTGGACAGAAACTCCATTCCGAGGGCGGTACTCAAGTTAGGTCTCTCGTTGATTATTGCGTTAATCCTTTCTACGTCCATTATTTAAACAAAGAATATTCGGGCACACTCCATGCGAGGGCACTGGCGCCCAGCACATCACGCTCACGATCGTCAAGTTTCGACAATAGGATTCTGACCTTACCTTTTAGGTTTCCAAAGACATGAGCCTCATACGACTCATAAGCAGGATCAACAATCCATTTGCCTGCATGCGAGATACCACCCGTCAGGATGATGGCCTCCGGATCGATGAGAGATGCATAGTTAGCCAAACCAACACCCAGCATATAACCAGTACGACGGAATACTTCGATGGCCATCTCGTCACCCTTGTCACAACACTCTGCGATGGTGCGTGGCGAAAGTTTCTCAAGATCACGCATCAGCGTGGGCTTGTCAGACTCCGCCATCAGTTCCTTGGCCGTCCGCACGATGCCCACAGCACCGACATACGATTCCAGACACCCCTGATGACCGCAGCCGCACTCACGGCCGCCATCCACCACACAGGTATGACCGAATTCACCGGCAAAGCCATGATGGCCCTGATGTTCGTGGCCCGCAGAGAAGATGCAACTGCCTACGCCTACACCAAGACTGATGATGACGAAGTTCTGCATACCATGGGCACTGCCAAAGGTATGTTCGCCCAGTGCAGAAATATGCGCATCGTTAGCCAATCCGACAGCCAGTCCCAGGCGGTCTCTGAGCATAGCAGCCAAAGGCACCACGCCTTTCCAAGGAAGATTGGGTGCGTTCTCAAGACATCCTGTTACCGAGCTGGCACTCGGAGAACTGACACCTATAGAACGGATGGTTTCATAACCACCATTTGCTTCTACAAGCATCACTATTTTTTCACTCAAAGCTGTCACGAAATTGTTCACATCGGGATAGTCTGAAGTCCCGAATGAATCTTCCGCCAGGATATTTCCACGAATATCTACAATGGCGTATGTGGTACTTTCAGTACTGATATCAACTCCGACAACTTTTGTTTTAAGGTTATACTCCTCCATAGGTTTAGTTATTATTTAAACAAAGAATACTCTTTCACATCCCATGCCAAAGCACTGGCACCCAGCACATCGCGCTCGCCCTCCTTCAGAATTGAAACGAGCAGACGGGTTGCTCCTTGGATATTATGGAACACATGTTCTTCGAACGATTTACGCATCGGCTTCAGCAACCATTTTCCTGCCTGCATCATATCACCCGTCAGGATGATAGCCTCAGGATTCAATATAGAAGCATAATTGGCTAGTCCTACGCCAAGCATAAAGCCCAGGCGCCGGAAAGTCTCAATAGCTACACGGTCACCCTGATCACAATAATAGGTCACGGTCTGGACACTGATATTCTTCAGGTCTCTCAATGCTGAAGGTTCACCCTCTGCAAGCAGTTCTTCCACTGTCTTAACAAGACCCTTGTCAGAACAATAGGTCTCCAGACATCCTCTACGACCGCAGCCGCATTGACGACCATTGACTTCCACGCAGCAGTGGCCTACCTCTCCTGCAAAGCCGTCCACGCCCAGATGAGGCTTATCGTCCATGAAGATACAACTGCCCAGTCCTCCGTGACTGATTGATACCACCACGAAGTCCTTCAAACCGTGGGCACTGCCATAGGCTTTTTCACCAAGTGCGGTGACATGGGCATCGTTAGCCAAAGCCACAGCCAGTCCCAGTCTGTCACGCAACATCGCAGCCAGTGGTATGACACCCTTCCACGGCATATTAGCAGCATTCTCAATACTACCCGTCATATAATTGCCACTTGGTGCACTGATACCTACGGAACGCACCTTGTCGTAACCGCCATTCTCCTCCACCAACATGATGATTTTCTCACTGAGTGCAGTGACATAGTCGGATACGTCAGGATAATCCGCCGTATTGAAATAGTCCGTCGCGATAATCTCGCCACGGATATCCACCAATGCAAAGGTAGTCTTTACTTCACGAATATCAACGCCAACAACTCGGGTTTTGATCTGATCTACCGATTCCATATGATATTGCTTTATTTAAACAAGGAATATTCCTTTACCTCCCAAGCCAGCACGCTTGCTCCCAGGATGTTGCGATCTCTCTCGTCCAATTCAGAAGAAAGGAATTTCACCTTACCCCGGATATTATGGAATACATGTTCCTCAAAGGCTTTCTGGGCAGGTTCCATCAGCCACTTTCCAGTTTTTGTGATTCCTCCAGTGAAGATGATAGCCTCAGGATCAATCACAGAGGCATAATTGGCAAGGCCAAGACCCAGGTATTCTCCCGTACGACGGAAAGTCTCAATAGCCATCGCATCACCCTTGTTACATAACTCCGCAATCACCTTTGGCGTCAATTGGGCCACACGACGCATCTCTGTCGGCTCACTCGACTCAGCCATGACCTCACGGGCCGTTCGGATAATGCCCTTCGTGGCCGTGTAGGCTTCCAGACAACCTTTGTTGCCACAGCCACACAGGCGGCCATCATGCTCCACACATGTATGTCCTATCTCTCCTGCATAGCCGTCAGAACCCAGTTTAACACTCCCGTCAGTAAAAATAGAACTGCCCAATCCTGAACCCAAGGTAATGACAATAAAATCACGCATACCGTGAGCACAGCCGAAAGCATGCTCACCCAAAGCCACAACATGGGAATTATTAGCAACGGCGACAGCCAGTCCCAGTCTGTCACGCAACAAGGCAGACAGAGGGATAACACCTTTCCATGGGAAATTAGGAGAGTTTACGATACTACCCGACTTGAAGTTTGAACTTGGCGCACTGACACCCACCGAACGGATGGTCTCAAAACCGCCATTTGCCTCAACCAACTTAATGATTCCTTCACAAAGTGCAGTGATGAAGGCACCTATCTCCGGATAATCCTCTGTGGGGAAACTGTCTTTAGCCAATATGTTACCTCTTACATCAACAACAGCATAAGACGTTGCATCCAGACTGATATCAACACCTACAACACGTTTCTTTACTATTGATTCCTCCATTGTCATCAAGTTACTTTAGATGTGGCAAATATAAACATTTTTCCAAAACCGTGCAAATCTTTGTGCTTTTTTTTGCAAATATTTACCCTATCCTTGTGTTTTTCGGGATATTTTCGTAACTTTGCACCCATAAAAGCAAAAAATATCAAGAAAAAGATGAACGTTTTAGAACTCAGTGAACAGGAAATCGGCAGGCGGGAAAGTCTGCAACAACTGCGCGAAATGGGTATTAACCCCTACCCCGCAGCAGAGTTCCCCGTAACAGCATGGAGCACAGATATCATTAACGAATTCGAGGATCTTCCCATCATAGGTAAAGACGAGGAGGGCAACGATGTGCGCGAGACAGCCACACCAGAAAACAGTCGCATGGTGAGCATTGCCGGACGCATCATGAGCAAGAGCGTCATGGGAAAAGCAGCCTTTGCAAAGTTGCAGGACTCCAAGGGACGTATTCAGATATATGTACAGCGCGACTCTATCTGTCCAGGTGAAAACAAGGACTTATATAACATTGTATATAAGAAACTCCTCGACTTAGGAGACTTCATTGGTGTGAAAGGATACGTATTCCGTACAAAAACGGGTGAGATCAGCGTTCACGTGATGGAAATGACCGTATTGAGCAAGAGTCTGAAGCCGCTACCAGTGGTTAAGACGGATGCTGATGGTAAGGTTTACGATGCCTTCGACGATCCTGAATTGCGCTATCGTCAGCGCTACGTTGACCTCATTGTGAATGCAGGCGTCAAAGAAACCTTCCTCAAGCGTGCAACCATCATCCGCACCCTGCGTAACATTCTCGACAATGCAGGTTACACGGAGGTTGACACTCCTATCCTGCAGAACATCGCAGGTGGTGCCAGTGCCCGCCCGTTCATCACCCATTTCAATGCGCTCAATCAGGATATGTATATGCGTATTGCCACAGAGCTTTACCTGAAACGACTGATTGTTGGTGGTTTCGAGGGTGTCTATGAGATGGGCAAGAACTTCCGCAACGAGGGTATGGACAAGACCCACAACCCTGAGTTCACCTGTATGGAGCTCTACGTCAGCTATAAGGATCTGCTGTGGGGCATGACCTTTACGGAGAACATGCTCGAGCAGATCTGTACGGCTGTCAATGGTAAGCCCGAGGTGGAGATTGATGGTAACATCATCTCTTTCAAGGCTCCTTTCCGTCGTCTGCCCATCCTCGACGCCATCAAGGAGAAGACAGGCTTCGATTGCGACGGCAAGTCTGAGGACGAAATCCGTCAGTTCTGTCTTTCTAAGGGCATGGATGTCGATGAGACCATGGGTAAGGGTAAGCTCATCGATGAGCTGTTTGGAGAGTTCTGCGAAGGCTCATTCATCCAGCCCACATTTATCACTGATTATCCCGTAGAGATGTCACCACTCACCAAGATGCACCGCTCCAAGCCCGGACTCACGGAGCGTTTCGAACTGATGGTCAATGGTAAGGAGTTGGCCAATGCCTACTCTGAGCTCAATGATCCCATCGACCAGGAGGAGCGTTTCGTGGAGCAGATGAAACTTGCCGACAAGGGCGATGACGAGGCCATGATCATCGATCAGGATTTCCTGCGTGCCCTGCAGTACGGCATGCCTCCCACCTTTGGTATTGGCATTGGCATCGACCGTCTGGTGATGCTGCTTACAGGCAAGTTCGCCATTGGCGAGGTGATGCTGTTCCCCCAGATGAAGCCCGAGAAGAAGATTCCTCAGAGCACACCCGCCGAGTGGGCAGAGATTGGTGTAGCCGAAGATTGGGTACCCGTGCTCCGCAAGGCTGGCTTTAACCTGATTTCGAACATCAAGGACGAAAAGGCTCAGGGCCTCCAGCAGAAGATTGGCGACATCGTCAAGAAATACAAGCTCGACATGCAGAAGCCCTCTGTCGATGATATCCAGAAATGGATTGATGCTGCCAACAAATAAAAATCCTACAAAAAAGCTTGAATATGTTTGACTGTGGAAAGATAGCGATTATCGGAGGCGGCAGTTGGGCGACAGCCATTGCCAAGATTGTGGTGAGTCACACCCACCACATTGGTTGGTATATGCGTCGCGACGACCGTATCGAGGATTTTCGCCGACTCGGGCACAACCCCGCCTATCTCACCAGCGTCCACTTCAACACGGATGAAATCCATTTCGACAGCGACCTGAACCGTATCGCCCAGCAGTACGACACACTGGTCTTCGTCACCCCTTCACCCTATCTGAAGAGCCACCTGAAGAAACTCAAGACGCGCATTCGCGACAAGTTTATCCTCACGGCCATCAAGGGTATTGTGCCTGACGAGAACCTCGTTTGTTCGGAGTATTTCCATCAGGTCTATGACGTGCCCTACGAGAATATCGCCTGCATCGGCGGTCCTTCCCATGCAGAAGAGGTGGCTCTCGAGCGTCTCTCCTACCTCACCGTGGGCTGTGCCGATCGCGACAAGGCCCAGGCTTTCTGCGATGTGCTCTCCAGCGAGTACATCAAGACCAAGACCTCTACCGATGTCGTGGGCATCGAGTATTCCTCTGTTCTGAAGAATGTCTATGCCATCGCCGCGGGCATCTGTTCCGGTTTGAAATATGGCGACAATTTTCAGGCCGTGCTCATGTCCAACGCCGTTCAGGAGATGAATCGTTTCCTGACGGCCATCCACCCCTTGGAGCGCAATGCCTACGATAGTGTCTATTTAGGCGACTTGCTCGTCACGGGTTACTCTAACTTCTCGCGTAACCGTACCTTCGGAACCATGATCGGCAAGGGTTATAGCGTCAAGTCCGCCCAGATAGAGATGGAGATGATTGCCGAAGGCTACTTCGGCACGAAGTGCATGAAAGAAATTAACAGACATTGCCACGTCAACATGCCCATTCTCGATGCTGTCTATAACATTCTCTACGAGCGCATCGCCCCGCAGATTGAAATTAAACTATTAACAGATTCATTTAGATAAAAAACAATTTTATGAGCAACATCAAGTTAGACATCACGAAGGCCGCTTGCTTTTTGGAAGCCGGCGCAGTAGAGGCTTTCGAGCCGAAAGTAAAGGCAGCCCAGAAGGCTCTTGAAGAGGGCACCTGCCCTGGTAACGATTTCCTTGGATGGCTTCATCTGCCATCAAGCATCACACCTGCATTTATCGACGAGCTGCAGGCTTGCGCTGATACGCTACGTGCCAACTGCGAGGCTATTGTAGTAGCCGGCATCGGTGGCAGCTATCTCGGTGCTCGCGCCGTCATTGAGGCTTTGGGAAACAGTTTCGCCTGGCTGGTGGCTGATAAGAAGAATCCCACCATCCTCTTTGCAGGAAACAATATCGGCGAGGACTATCTCTTCGAACTGACAGAGTATCTGAAAGACAAAAAGTTCGGTGTGATCAACATCTCTAAGAGTGGCACCACCACTGAGACCGCCCTCACCTTCCGTCTGCTGAAGAAACAGTGTGAGGCTCAGCGTGGTAAGGAAGAGGCCAAGAAGGTGATCGTAGCCATTACAGACGCCAAGAAGGGTGCTGCCCGTACTTGTGCCGACAAGGAAGGCTATAAGAGCTTTATCATCCCCGACAATGTGGGTGGTCGTTTCTCCGTGCTCACACCAGTAGGACTGCTGCCTATTGCCTGCGCTGGTTTCGACATCAAGGAACTGGTGGCTGGTGCTCAGGATATGGAGAAGGCTTGTGCGCCTGATGTACCCTTCGCCGAGAACCCTGCCGCCCAGTATGCTGCCGTGCGTAACGGTCTATATCAGAGTGGCAAGAAGATTGAGATTATGGTGAACTTCCAGCCGAAACTCCACTTCATGAGCGAGTGGTGGAAACAGCTCTACGGCGAGAGCGAGGGTAAGGACAACAAGGGTATCTTCCCTGCCAGCGTAGATTTCACCACCGACCTGCACTCTATGGGACAGTGGATCCAGGAGGGTGAGCGCACCATCTTCGAGACGGTGATCAGTGTGGAGGAGCCTGAGAAGAAGCTGCTCTTCCCCAGTGACGAGGAGAACCTTGACGGTCTGAACTTCCTGGCTGGCAAGCGCGTCGATGAGGTGAACAAGATGGCAGAACTTGGAACCAAACTGGCTCACGTGGATGGTGGTGTTCCTAACATCCGCATCACGATGCCTCGCCTCTCAGAGCGTTATCTGGGTCAGTTGATCTACTTCTTCGAGATCGGTTGTGGCATCAGCGGTAATGTGCTGGGTGTGAACCCGTTCAACCAGCCTGGTGTGGAGGCCTATAAGAAGAATATGTTTGCCCTGCTCGACAAGCCCGGCTACGAGGCTGATTCCAAGGCCATCAAGGAGCGTCTGGCAAAGGAAGCATAAATGAATGTACGCATTAGCGATTAAGAAATACCTGGAAGAACACGGCTTTGAGGCACTTCGCCCCAGGGCCGTGCTCTTTGACATGGACGGCGTGCTCTACGACTCCATGCCCAACCACGCTATTGCCTGGCAGGAGAGTATGGCACAGCAAGGTCTCCAGATGACGGCTGATGATGCCTATGCCACCGAGGGAGCCCGTGGGGTGGATACCATCCGACTGATGGTGAAGCGACAGTTAGGACGTGTGATCGACGAGGCCAAGGCCCAACGGATGTACGATGTGAAGAGCCGTATCTTCCACTCATTGCCGGAGGCTCCCGTGATGCCAGGCATTCGGGAACTGATGCAAAAGATCAAGGCAAGCGGTTTACAGGTGGGTGTGGTCACTGGCAGTGGTCAGCGCCCGCTGATCCAACGGATCCTCAAGGATTTCGGCGACTATGTGGATGAAGCCCATATCACTACGGCCTACGATGTGGAGCGTGGCAAGCCAAACCCCGATCCTTATCTCATGGGCCTACAGAAGGCCGGAAGCCTCGCGCCCTACGAGGCCATTGTCGTGGAGAATGCTCCTTTGGGTGTTCGTGCCGGCTATGCTGCCCGCATCTTTACCGTGGCCGTCAATACAGGTCCTCTGCCTGACGAAGAGTTGTTGATGGCTGGTGCCAATCTCATTTTCCCCACCATACAGGAGTTCTGCGACCACTGGCATGGTTTGGTACCATTAGACCTATTCTAATACTATACAAGGATAGCTTCAGACACCCTCCTCTTCTTCTTTTTCCACGGCACTGGTGTCCATCTGGTCATCACGCTTGATCGTGACATCACCAAAGTTGCTGACGGTAATCACAAGAGGGATATACTCGTCAGTCTGCGGATGACTCACACTGCCGGCAAACACCAGGTTATTGCCATCGACCTGATCGAAGACGATGCCCTCAAGGATACCCGTCTGACGATAGTCATCGTCGAGTTGGGCATCGAAGGCTGCCTTCGTAAAGGTTCTCCCAAAGAACACACTACCGTCGGCTCGGATGATACGCAGCGTGATATGGTTATCCACGAACTGCTGGCCCGTCTCGTCCTTCACCATACGGAGGCTGTCGTCAGCGACACGCTGGATAGCCACCTGATAGTTCTTACCAAGCCAGACAATATCCTTGGTCTGATCGTATGGCTGCATACGGATAGGTGCCTTAGGCTTGGGAGTCTCCACCGTAGGAACGATAATATCGTTGGATTTCTTCTTCTGCGCACAACTGGCCACAAGAAGTACCGTCAGCAGGACGGTCATCAGTCGGATTGCTTTCATCTTGACAAGAATTTTCTGCAAAGATACAACTAAATTTCAACAAACAAGAAAAAAAAGGGCGAACATTTAGCGAATTGGCATTTTTTTACTAACTTTGCCAGCAAATTATCAGCAAACTGAAAAATTACCTTTCAAGATGAGAAAATACGTGCTCTTCACCTGTGCGGTGCTCGTGGTTCTGGGACTGCTGTTCTGCCACAGCCGGATCGTACACGAGGATACTGAGACCCCCGCCCCCGTGGTGCAGGCCATCGACACGGTACCCATGCTTGTGACACAGGTGCAGCAATGTGCCAAACTCTACACGGCAGAGTATCGTGTGCACAAGATCATCACCCACGACGATGTGGTGCGCCTGAAGGGGACGGTACTACAGCGAGATTTCAACTTCAAGGTTCCACTGGGCGACCGTAAGATTGCCATCCCGATGGACGCGAAGTTGAAAGCCTACATCGATTTCAGCCAGTTTTCTGAAAAGAATATCGAACGCCAGGGCAACAGGATCACCATCCTACTGCCTGATCCTAAGGTGACCATGACCAGTTCGAAGATCGATCAGAAGAATGTCAGACAATATGTGGCCCTGACACGGGCCTATTTCAGTGATGCCGAACTGGCCAACTACCAGCAACAGGGACGTGCGGCCATCATTGCCGACATACCGAAGTTGGGCATCTTAGAGACGGCTCAGGCCAATGCAGCGAAGGTACTCGTGCCGATGCTGAAGGACATGGGCTACGAAGAGAAGAACATCACCGTCGCCTTCCGTAAGCAATACGGGGCTGACGACATTCTGCAACTGATAAGAAGTGAAGAGTGATGAAGGTTCTTACTTATATTAAAATAGGTACGGGCGCGTTGGTCGTCGTGTTGCTCATCATGGGGTTCTTCTGGCTAAAGAATCTGACGAAGAACGATCATATCGATTTCGGCCCTGACGAAGATATCGACATCACGCCCACACAGATACAGAGTATCAAGGCCATCGGCGAATGGGAGTTCCTGTCCGTCAGTGCTGAGGAACTGGTGGATACGACGCGCAGGAGACTCCTCATGAAGGATGAACTGGCACGCATCTACTATGGCACACTGAGCTTAGGTGTGGACATGCACCAGGTGAAACCGGGCTGGATCAAGACCAGCGGCGACTCCATCACGATGACCCTGCCTGCGATCGGACTGCTGGATAAGGACTTCATCGACGAGGCCCGTACAAGACCCTTCTACGAAAGCGGCTCATGGACAGCAGAAGACCGCGAGATACTCTTTAAGAAAGCCTACAGGATGATGACGCAGCACTGTCTGACCAAGGAAAACCTACAGGCAGCAGAGGCCAATGGCCAAGAGCAATTCAGGAATATGCTTCAGTCGATGGGCTATAAGCACGTGAAAATCACGTTTGAAAAGTAAAAGGTAAAAAAAGCAAAAGAGATATGGACTGGTTGAATGACTTTCTGACAGAGTTGAGTGGACTGTTGTGGGGATGGCCGATGATTATCCTGTTATTAGGTACGCATTTGTTTCTGACGATCCGTCTGCGTTTTCCGCAACGGCATATCTTCAAGGCCATCCGCCTGTCAGTGAAGAAGGATCCTGATGCCACTGGCGACGTGTCGCAGTTCGGCTCGCTGGCCACGGCCCTGGCTGCCACCATTGGCACGGGCAACATCATCGGTGTGGCCACCGCCATCGCCCTCGGCGGCCCTGGAGCCGTCCTCTGGTGCTGGCTGACGGGTGTCTTCGGCATCTCCACCAAGTATGCCGAAGGGCTGCTCGCCATCAAATACCGTGTAAAAACGGAAAGCGGAAAGATGCTGGGTGGTCCGATGTATGCATTGGAACGCGGACTGGGCTGGAAATGGCTGGCCGTACTCTTTGCCGTCTTCACGGCCTTGGCGGCCTTCGGTATCGGCAACACGGTACAGGCGAATGCCATTGCCACCGTCACCTTCGAGTCGTATGGCATCTCTCCTTATCTGACGGGCGCGTTTGTCTGTCTGTTAACGGGGGCCGTCATCCTGGGTGGCGTGAAGAGCATCGCCCGTGTATGCAGTATGCTCGTACCTTTCATGGCAGCCTTCTACGTCATGGGTTGTATCTATATCCTCTGTGTCAATGCTGAATATCTGTGGCCTGCCTTGAAACTGATCTGTCGCGCGGCTTTCTCACCAGAGGCAGCAGGTGGAGGCTTCATAGGCTCCACGGTGATGATGGCCGCCCGCTTCGGTATTGCCCGTGGTCTCTTCTCCAACGAGAGCGGTATGGGTTCGGCACCCATCGTGGCAGCCGCCGCCCAAACCAGGAACCCCGTGCGCCAGGCCCTCGTCTCGTCGAGTGGTACGTTCTGGGACACTGTGGTCATCTGCGCCCTCACAGGACTGGTCATCGTGAGCAGTGTCATTGCCTACCCCGATATCGACTTCTCCAACGGGGCCACCCTGACAAAGGATGCCTTTGCGAAGATCCCCGTCATCGGTCGTCCGCTGCTGACCTTCGGACTGCTCACCTTTGCCTTCTCCACCATTCTCGGCTGGTGCTACTACGGCGAGCGGGCTGTGGAATATCTGAAGGGAAAGAATTGGGTGGTTGGCTATCGTGTCATATATATTGTAGCCGTGTTTCTGGGCAGTGTAATGAACCTGGCGCTGGTATGGAACATGGCTGACTGCATGAACGCACTGATGGCGATACCAAACTTGATATCGCTACTCTTCCTCAGCGGCGTCCTTGTGCATGAGACAAGGAAATACCTCTGGAGCAACAGACTGGATGATTATTAACGGACGGGAAGGGTAAACTCCATGCGCGTACCCTTCGTATAGGTATTGTCCCAACGCAGATAGCCATCAATCTTCATGGCCAGTTTGTGGGCGATGGTGAGTTCAAACTCCGTCTCCTCGTCTTTGGCATCATCAGTCGTTTCAGTCCACTGGAACAGAGCAGAACGACGCTCTACAGGAATACCGCCACCCGTATCCTCAACAAAGAATGTGATTGCACGACGTGTCTCATCCTTTGAGCAACCGACGGCAATCTCACCCTTCTGTGTGAACTTACAGGCAATATGCACGAGTTTGTTGAGTACCAATTCTACAATATGACGGTCTGCCGAGACGAATTGTTCATCACCCATATTATGACGGAACAGTAATCTGACACCTTGTTTAACCTGCTGCAGGTTGGCATCAATACAACGCTGACAGATACGGTTCGGACTGAAGCGCTCATCCACCAACTGGTGACCTGTGCTGCCATCCTCTGAATAAATGGACACCTCGTCGAGCAATGTCGAGATCAGATTGGCATTATACTTGATCTGGCTACTGATGTTCTTCTTCTCCTCCTTCGACAGATACAGGTCATCCTTTGAAATAATCTCCGCCAAACCGGAAACAGAGTGCAAGGGAGTCCTGATCTCACGTGCCAGCGCCTTGATAAACGCTGATTTCTTCTTGTCAGAATTACGACATTCTGACAACTGTGTCTGCTGACTCTTCAAACGATAAGCAAGTATCAGACAAACGATAATAAGTACGATAATTGCGATCCACATATCCAGTCAAACCTCCTCTCTTATGATGACTATGAACTGCAAAAATAAGCAAACTATTCTAAAATCGCAAACTTTTATGGAAAAATTTGCGAAAAAATCGTCAATTATTAACGATGGCGACAACTGTCAGGGTCAGCCCCACCACCTGAAAGCGGATATCGAAGTCGAGGAAGGGCATCCCATAGATGCGCTGTGGATCGTTATGATAACGTGGACGGGGATCCTGTGCCAATACGGCCTTGAGGACATCCAACTGGTCGGCAGGCACGCTGGCAGCGAGGCTGTCAGGGATCTCCACCTGCAGGGGCTGCCAGGCTGTCTGATCGACGAACCCGCTACGGGCATCAGCATGGGCATCAGCGTATGCCACGTAGGGTTTGATATCGTAGATGGGTGTACCGTCCATCAGGTCAGCACCTTTGACAAAGATGACAGGACCCTCGTGTCCATCATTCTCCACATGGTCCAATCGCACACAGGAGAGACCCAGGGGATTCGGACGGAAGGGAGAGCGCGTGGCGAAGACACCCATCCGGCGGTTGCCTCCCAAACGAGGCGGACGAACGGTAAGCGATGCCTCATTCGACGGAGGATTGGCGGAAAAGCCCCAAATCAGCCAGAGATAGTCAAAGTCCTCCAATCCCCTGAGGGCCTCCGCCTGACGGAAAGACGGCTCCAGAACGATCCGTCCCGTCAGTTCACTGACGAGTCCGCTCTGCCTCGGAATGCCGAATTTCGACTTCAGCGGAGAATGGAAAAAGGCTATCGGATGTATCTCCATCGGGTGCGAAGTTACAATGAAGTCAGCAAAAAAACAAAATAAATGATAAAAAATTTGTTTTTTTTCGGATTATTACGTATTTTTGCAAAAGAATCATCAACTACGCGAATACTAAAAATGAGACGGGTACTTCTCCTATTGGCCTTGACACTCTGCGCCGCCTTCTGCGTCGCAGCAGACCCGGACTATACAACCAGCAAGGAATACCTTGCCCTTCGCGACTCCATGCACCATGCCTTCAACGACGGCGACAGTGCCAGGTTCTTCCCTGCCGTGAAAGAACTTCAGGACTATCTGCTCAAGCAAAACGACCTTCATGCCTATTACACCCAGCGCTGCAACGAGATGGTATTCCTGATGAACCAGCAGAAGATCTTCGAGGCTTACATGAAAGGACGTGAACTGTCTATAGAACTGAGCGAGAAGAAGCAAGAGAAGGAGATGTACATGCTCTACAACATGCTCGGCCATATCAACCGTATCTGTGGCAACAAGAAAGCCGCCAGACGTAACTTCACAAGGGCCCTTGATCTGATGGAAGAGCAAGGTTACTACGAGAACATGCCCCCTATCTACATGAACCTCGTCGATGTGGAGTTGGACGACAACCCGAAGAAAGCGATGGAACTGCTCGACAAGGCCGAGGAGATTGCTAAGAAATACTCACCAGTACGGGTCTTCGACATCGAGACGCGTCGTGCCCTCACCTACTACAATTCCGGCGATATCCCCAAGTTCCTTGAAGGCTACAAGGCCTATCGGCAGGGTGTAGAGGAAGGCAAGAGCTCTGTCCATGGACGAACGATGGAAGTCTATTACCTCGCCTCACAGGGAGAATATGACAAGGCCATCGAACTGGCCAGGGAGGAACTCGACGATAGCGAAGATATCATTACCCAGATCTATGAGAAGGCCGGCCGTTGGAAGGAGGCCTACGAAAGTATGCGCAAGGCCTATAATGCCAAAGACTCCGTGAACAATGTCGCCTTGGCCAACAGTATGATGGGTATTCGCGACCAGTTGGCCATCAATGACATGGAAAGCAAATCGACGCGCAACCGCATCATCGCCCTCACCGTCGGTTTCGTCCTGCTTGCACTGCTGGTCTTCGCACAGGTGTATATAGTACATTCACGTCGCAAGCACCTGACAGAACTGAAGAAAGCCTATCAGCGTGCTACAGAGTCGGAGAAGATGAAGGCCGCCTTCATTCAGAATGTCAGCCACGAGGTGCGCACGCCCCTCAACATCATCAGCGGTTTCTCACAGGTCATCGCTAATCCGGAACTGACACACAGCGTGGAGGAGCGCCAGCACATGTCGGAGATGATGCAGAAGAGCGCCCGTCAGGTGACCACGCTGATCGACGAGATCATCGGCCTCTCGCTCATCGAGTCCACGGAGAAGATGAGAAGAGACGACACCCCCTCTGTCAACAGGATGCTGCGGCAGACGATACAGGAGTATGAGAGCTATGTCAAGAAAAATATAACCCTGCGGATGGATTCTGAGTTGGATGACGACTTCACGATCAAGACCAACGAGAACATGCTGAAGCGCATCGTCTCTGCCCTGACAGAGAATGCAGCCAAATATACAGAGAAGGGAAGCATTCTGGTGAAAGCCACTAAGAACGACGAGCAACTATCCATCATCGTCGAGGATACAGGTTGTGGCATTCCTGAGAAAGAAGCCGAACATATCTTCGACCGCTTCGTGAAACTCGACTCCTTCAAGGAGGGTATCGGTCTGGGTCTGCCGCTGAGCCGCAAACTCGCAGAACAGCTGGGTGGCACCGTCACGCTCGACACGACCTACAAGGAAGGTGCACGGTTTGTTGTGACATTACCTATTTTATAAATATCATCATGAGAAAATCAATCTGTACGATGGTACTCGCCAGCCTGACGGCCATCGGATGTTACGCTGCACAGAAGGTGGATGAGTTCACCACTAAGAGCGGCAAGAAAGTGACCATCACGTGCATCAAGCACGCCAGCATGGAAATCAACTACGACGGTGTGGAGATCCAGGTGGATCCCGTGGGCTTGTGGGTCAAGCCTGAGACCGACTACGCCGCCTTCCCCAAGGCCAACATCATCCTGATCACCCACGAGCACAAGGATCACTTCGACCGTGAGGCCATCCACGAAATCCGTACGCCGGCTACGTCGATCTACGTGAACCAGGCCGTCTTCGGACATTTCAAGAACGGATTGGTCATGCGCAACGGAGACAAGGTGCAGTACGCCGCCGATATCTCCATCGAGGCCGTGCCTGCCTATAACACCACGCCCGACCATCAGCAGTTCCACCCCAAGGGCCGCGACAACGGCTATATCCTCACCCTCGACGACCTGCGCATCTACATCGCTGGCGATACGGAGGATATCCCCGAGATGGCCGACCTGAAGGATATCGACATTGCCTTCCTGCCCTGTAACCAGCCTTACACGATGACCATCGATCAGTGTGTCAACGCTGCAAGGATCATTAAGCCGAAGATCCTCTTCCCCTACCACTATAACGACACGCCTGTCTTAAAGATCGCCATGCAGTTGGCCAAAGACGGTATTGAGGTAAGGGTCAGAGACTACAAATAAACAAAAAATCCCAGCCGATTGGCTGGGATTATTCATTTTCTATCCTAAGTATTTCATCAGAATACGTGCATGGCCGCTGTCGTGCAGCTTGGCGATGCTCTTCTCACGGATCTGGCGCACACGCTCACGTGTCAGGCCCATCTCCGCTCCAATCTCTTCCAGACCACGCTCCTGGCATCCGATGCCGAAGCACTCACGCACGATCTTCAACTCACGGTCTTTCAATACACTGCGCAGCACATTCTCCAGGTCCGAGGTCAGCGACTCGTAATCCACCTGTTTGTCGGTACGTGAGTCGTCGCCTGAACTGAGCATGTCTGCCATCGAGTTGTCATCATCCTCTCCGAAGGGAGCGTCGATGCTCATGTGGTGGCTGTCTGCCTTAGCGGTCTGTTCAATTTTTGCCTCATCAATCTGAGTCAGTTCTGCCAGCTCTGTCACAGAGGGGCGGCGCTGATGGATCTGCTCGAAACGGTTGATCTCCTGATTAATCTTGCTCAGGGCTCCGCTCTGGTTCAGCGGCAGGCGCACGATGCGGCTCTGTTCGGCGATGGCTTGCAGGATGCTCTGGCGAATCCACCATACGGCATAGGAGATGAACTTGAATCCGCGCGTCTCGTCAAATTTCTCAGCGGCCTTTACCAATCCGATGTTGCCCTCGTCGATCAGGTCAGTCAGCGTGAGACCCTGATGCTGGTACTGCTTGGCTACGGAGACGACGAAGCGGAGGTTGGCTGTCACCAGCCTTTCCTTGGCACGCTCGCCTTCCGGACCACCCTTGCGGATAGCCTGCGCCAGTTCGATCTCCTCATCAATGGTCACAAGGGGCTGACGACCAATCTCTACGAGGTACTTGTCAAGTGCTTCACTCGATCGATTGGTAATGCTTTTTTGAATCTTTAATTGCCTCATTATTCTCTTGTTACTCTGAAAAAGTGCGCAAAGGTACTAAAAAAATCGATACGTTGTTATCCGACCTCCGCATATTTAAATGTATTTAACATCTCACACGCTTACATATCTCAGATTTTATTCCTATCTTCATCACACGGTGCCAGGCACGGTGTGATTTGAAACCACCAAATCTTTACGCCATTATATTTTAAAAAACAGAGGCGGTCAATATTTTAGACCACCTTTGCTTTCTCTGGGCACATTGGAGCCAGGCCCCGTGTGCCATCATTCCACAACCAGATGACGGCTCTTGGGGTATTTTACGCGATACTGTATGATGAACTCACGCTGCTCGTTGGGTTGGAGCTGTAGTTGCCATACAACGATACCTGTTGACTTGTCAAGTTGCCCACCGCTGAGTTCCTCGGTTGTAACGGTAATGTTGGAATTCTCTGATACAGGAATCTGATCCTGAAGGGTGAGCGAAACGGCTTCTTGGCGACTGTTCTTAACCGTGATACGCCAAGTCATGTTCTGCTCTTGACTTGAAGCCAACAAGCGACGAGTAGAACGGGCTGATACTTTGGTGCGCTGAATGCGGATACCGTTATCTCTGCCTAATGAGAAATGCAAGGTGTCGTTGGCTACCGTTGGGTCAAGAATGGTCTTACCTATAAACGAATTCTCGAAATAAACGTTGGCTTCGCCTTCGAGCAGACTGTGTTGCAGCCAATCGGTGGCATCGGCTATCAGGAAAGCATCTTTATCAGCACGTGGGATGCCAAGATATTGATAGGTGGCTGGCAACTGATAGCGGGCAATCTCGGTTGTAGTGGTCTTACCATCGGAGGACAGTGTGAGTGGCTGCTTGATGTCGAACTCGTAGCCGAATTGTGCCTTCTGCTCGTTAACGGCAATCAGATCGCTCTCGGACATTTCCTCATCCTTTACGATTGGAGGCGCCTTATAGATATCATTCTGTTTACGACTGGACTTTCCCTTCCCTTTTCCGCTGACACCATAGCCAACGACAACCACTTCCTCCAATGTAGTATCATCCTCCTTCATCCTGACATTCAGGGTTGAACTGTTAACACTACATGTCTGACTCAAATATCCGACGTAAGCGAATTTGATCTGGTTTTTACCACGAGGTAGGGCGATGCTGTAGTGTCCGTTGATATCAGTAACTGTACCAAGGCTTGTGCCTACAACCATTACAGAACATCCTATCAAGGGTTCGTCCTGCTCATCGAGTACCACACCTGACACGCTGCCATCGGTGGCTAACGCATTGTCATAACGAGGAGCCTGCTTACCAAAGTTGAGCCAATAAGTACGCAATTCAGGAGCAATATTTGAAAGGCTGGGGTTGGCTGATGAGAGGGTTACAGGTATGTTGTTCCATTCTTCTTTGGTTTTCTGGAACATGTGAGCCTTGTAGGATAGTTGTAGCGGCTGGCCGAGTCCATCAGAGCGAAGGTCGTAAGTGGGATACCAACCAGCATTTTTTACATAATAAGTAAGGTCGAACTCTACTTTGCCAGCTTGAGGCACTTGCAATTTAAGGTCGGCCTCGATGATAGATTTCAGCTTGAGGTGAGCAATCGAATCGACCGTCTTTTCCTGTTTCTCGCGTATATCAGCGAGTTTGGCAAGTTCCTGGTCGATGGCGATGACTTTCTTCTTTAACTCAAGTGTTTCTTGGGCATAATAGTTATTGAGCTCTTTGATGTTTGCCAATGGAGTAACTGCGGTACGACTACCCGTCGAGCAATTGGTTTTTACCAACTCTAACTGGGCGTTAACCACTTCTAACTGGGCCTTCAGTTCGCGTTCTTTTTCGTCAGTCAACTTCACCAGTTTTTCTGCCTCACGCAACTGCTTGATGCGCTGCAAACTATCAGGATGTATGGTTCGATAGTTAACTCCAAGCACGGTTAGTTTTCCACGTGCCTTGATCTGCATACTCTTCACGTCGGTATAGGGCGAGAGGCCGGTAAAGGTTATCACCTGCTCTCCAGCCAATAGGTTGGCGCTATGGGCGCGTTCTACCTGGGCACCATTGGTAAACACCGTTACATGCTTAAGAGTTGCTGTAACCTTCTGACGATTGGTACTCACCATCGTCTTTTCTCCATTTGCTGCAGTCACCATCATCAGTGCCACAACCATCATCATTATTTTTGCTTTCATATAGGCAAATGTTTAAGAACTTGATTAATTTGAGAGCAAAGATATGCATTATTTTTGTTATCTCCAAGAAATGCAAAGAAAAACATTTTATTGTGATCTACTTTGGAAACTCACCACGCCACATTATTTCTGCTGATGCGATCTTAAGACCTAACCCAAAGGTTCCAGACACTGTTGTGTTACAGGACTCTGTCCACTGTCCAAACATATACAGATACAGATGAAATGGTAAATCTTTCACGCGTACCGTATGTGCGTGCGCGGTACCCGTGAGGATTCTAAGAAAACATCTGTATGAATCTGTAATCTGTATTTTTGTTCTTTCCATACCTTAAAATATTTTGCGACAAAGATACAAAATAAAACAATACGTTTGCCGAAAATCCCAGAGTCAGGATAAACCTAAATTCAACAGGAGGCAGAAGGTTGTCCTCCTTAGGGGCCGGAGGATGTCTTGTGGGAGGCAGTCAACAGGCAGTGAATTTCGGGCAATACTCAATGAGTATTGCAAATTAGTAATTAAGTATTTTTTCTAAAGGACTGAGTAATTTTCATTTAATACCCCCAAATATTTTTGAGAAAAACTTGCGGGATTGGAAGAAATGGATTACCTTTGCGGCGAAAAATTTAAAAAACTAAAAAATTAAAACTATGAATGAGGAATTTTTGAATCAGGGTCCGGCAGCAATGACTGTGACCGAGGGTATGAAGAATGATTTGCTTAGTGCAGCAAAATGGGCTAAGTTCCTGTGCATCGTTGGATGTGTGGCAGTGGCGATTATCGTTCTCCTGGCAATCTTTATGATGTTCTTTGGAGCCATGGCATCGAAAATCTTTGCGGGAACACCGTTTGGAGCTGCAGTGGGTTTCTTGTATTTGATTGTCGCGGCCCTATATATCTATCCACTAATAAAGGGATTCCAGTTCGCTAACGCCACAAAGGCTGCATGTCTGTCAAACGATGAGCAGCAACTGGCCCGTGGAATAGCCGGCCTGAACGACCTACTGAAGTATATGGGCGTACTGACCATCATCGTCCTGTCGCTCTACGTGATTGCATTAATATTCGGTTTAGGCATTGCAGCCATCGGCCTCGCTGCCATGAGTTGATAGCTATCGCATATCAGGAAAATCCCCAAAAGCTTGCAGGCTTTTGGGGATTATTCTTTATTGCTGTATGGTCTGGAGAGAGGTGTCGCCAGGTTTGAAGAGGAGGCCCGTACATGTGGTGGCATCGGCCTTGTATGCCTTCAGTTCAATGGCGTTCCAGTCGATCTGATCCGTACGCTGGGCGAGAGGCGCATGGGGAATCAGGGAGCCATCACGAACCAAGATGATGGCAGGGATTTCGCCAGCCTCGATGGTCTGGTAGCCGCCTTCATACACCTTGCCGCTCTGGTAGTCTATCCACTTGCCTTTTGGCAGATAGACCATCCGCTCGTTGCCAGACTCCATCAGGGGAGCCACGAGGATCTGCGAACCAAACATATACTCATCCTCCACGAGCCATGCACCCGGATCCTGCGGGAACTCCACGAGCAGGGCACGCACCATCGGCAGACCACGTTCCGTGCAGTCCTTCGCCTGGGCATAGACGTAGGGCATCAGTTTGTACTTCATCTCAGCACAGGCACGGAAAGCATCGGTAAACGACTCCGAGATGAGCCAAGGCTCCGTAGGAGGTGCACCATGGGCACGGGTATGACTGCTCAGGAAGCCGAAGGGCAGCCAACGGCGATAGATATCCTCGGGCGAGGCCGTCACAAAGCCACCCATATCATGGCTCCAGAACGAGAAGCCGCTGAGTCCGAAGGAGAGGCCACCACGCAGGTCGCCCAACATACCTATATTATTCGTAGCAGCATCGCCACCCCAGTGCAGGGCATAGCGCTGGGAACCTGCCCAAGCCGAGCGTGCCCAGATGATACCCTCGCCAGGATGATTACGCTCCACCACCTCCCAAAGGGCTTTGTTATAGCGCAGGGGATAGAGGTTGTGCTCATAAAGTCCGCCCTTGCCACTGTGGTAGAAGCCGTTATAAGGCGCTGCCTCGCCGAAGTCGCACTTGATGGTAGAGACGCCCTGTTTCATCAGGCCCTCGATCTTAGACTGATACCAACTGACGGTCTCAGGATTCGAGAAGTCGAGAATGGCATCCTCCACAGGCATGCCACCCGTGGCGTTCACCACATGCAGACCGCGCTCGATAATCTCCGGGAAGAAACGGTTCTTCGGCGTGAAGTAAGGCAACTGCCACAGGCAGGTGTGGAAACCGTCCTTCGAGAGTTTTTTCAGCATGCCAACAGGATCCTTGAAACGATCCTTGGCGAACTCATAGTCGCACTGCCAATCGACGCCAAACCAACCCGTGTCGAAATGGATCACATCGGAAGGAATCTTATGGGCACGAAGTTGCTTGGCAATCTCCAGACCTTCGTCCTGTGAGAAATAAGTGATGCGGCTCATCCACGTGCCAAAGCTCCAGAGCGGCAGCATGGGCGACTTACCCGTGATATCCGTATATTCATTCAGGATATCCTTGGGCTCTCCGAAGAACACGAAGAAATCCACCTGCTCATCGGCCATAAACAGACGATCAGCGCCAATGTACGAAGCACCAAAGTCGCAGGTGACAGGGGCCGAGGTATGCATAAAGATACCATAGCCACGGTTCGAGAAGAAGAAAGGAACAGGCTTATACTGACCATCGGTCTCTGGTCCCTGAGGATCGGTCACACTCAGGTGGACCTTCTGGCCGACCTTGTTCAAAGAGGTGAACGACTCTCCACAACCGTAGATACGCTCGCCTGGTGCCAGGAAGAAAACTGGATTCACACTGCGCGAGTTATCGCTACCCCGTTTGATAAACGAGAAGGGCAACAGTTTCACCTGCGTGGAGTCGTTATCAATCAGATGGCGCGTCTGCGTCAGGATCTTACCCTTCGCATCCTTGATGACAATGCGCCACGGGTATTTCTGAATCTCGATCTGTCCATACTCGGTCTTATAGGTGATGGCATTTTGCGACACGCAAGGCGACACACAGGGACTGTCCCCTGTGTGCGTAGTTTGCGAAGCACTCGGGCGCTCGGCTTTGCCGCTTGCTACCGAAGGGACGCAAGAACTTCCCTCGCGTGTCGCTCTACGCTTGAACCCGTCGCAGAACATCACATCGTCAGCATCCTGATCCTTCGGCTCAATAGGCGTCGTCAGCATCCTGATCCTCGCCGTCCTCGGCGTGATAAACTCTATCTTGATCTTCAACTCCGGATCATTCTCATACGCAGCATCAGGAAAATCGAGCATCTGCATGCACACAGGCCAGTAGCCATTGAGGTTGAACGCCTGACGCGGCGACAGCCGATAGCGTTTCCACTGCACCAGTCCCTCGCCCTTCGTCACATCGAAACTCACGAGCGAGTCTGCGAGGAAATAGGTATTCGACAGGTCGTAGAAGTCTGTTGACATGTCCTTTTGCATACACTGCAGGTACTGGATGCCTGCATTCGTCTGGATCTGGGCCGCAACGGGAGTAATACCACAAAGGGCACTGATCAAGCCAATCACACTGAAAAGATTCTTCGTCATCGTTTGTAGTTTTTAAGTTTTCTTCTGCAAAGATACAATTTTTTCCCATAAAGCATTGATTATTTGAAATATTTTTGTATTTTTGCGCCAAATATGAAGGAAAAAAACTATCGACTAACCCGCTTTGACTCTCTTTCCGCCCAGATCGTCCTTTGGGTGGGAGGATGCTCCCTAGCGACCTTCGTGGTTGTTTTCCTTAGCATGCAATACTACGACCTACCCTGCTTCCCTATCGTCCTTGCGGTCATCAGTCTGCTGATACTGTTGGTCGTCTGCTGGCATATCGTCGCCTACTACCTGCGCCCTCTGGGACTGCTCGCCGACTCTGCCCAACGCATGGCCGAAGGACATCATGACGAGCGCGTGCCCGACAGCGGACATAAAGACGAGATCGGTCAGTTGCAGAACAACTTCGTGGTGATGCAGCACTCGTTGTCAGACTATATCTCTGATATGCAACAGAAGCGGGAGGCACTCAGTCAGCAGAACGAGAAACTACAGGCTGCCTACGAACAGGCCAAGGAGGCAGACCGTGTGAAAGAACGGTTTCTCAGTAATATGACAGAACAGATGACCCGTAGCGTAGGCTCCATCACCACACTGACGGAAACCGTCTGCAACGATTACAAGAATCTCTCCAGGGCCGACATGGTGAAACTTCAGATCCAGATACTGAACGACACCGAGACCGTCACCCTGCTACTCCAAAAAATGCTCGATGCCAAATGAAGTCGCTTAGCACCTATATACAACAGCGTCTTACCCTGCAATTGGGGCTTCTGATCCTGCTCATTGTAGGTGTGGTCTTCAGCATATTCCTCAGTTATGTGTTCTACCAGACGAGACGGTATGCCAAGCAGCAGGCCATCAACCACGCCACACTGGTGCTCGACACGACAGAACTCCATATCAACGCGATCATGGATGAGGTGGAGGCTGCCACCACCAGCATGGAGCCCCTCATCCTGGAGCACCTGAACCCCGACTCCCTGTTGGCCTATTCACGGCGGATGCTGGAGCAGAACCCAGACGTGCTGGGCTTCACCATCGCCATGGAACCAGACTTCTTCCCAGAGCGGGGCCGTCTGTTCTCTGCCTATTCTTTAAGAAAGGGCAACTCCATCGTCACGATCAACGAAAACAACTACGAGTATTTCGAAAGGGTATGGTATAAGACGCCCCGCGAACAGCAGAAGGGCTATTGGCCAGAACCCTATATCGACGAGGGCGACGGGGTGCTTACCTCATCGGAATACAACTATTCCTACTGCAAACCCCTGTTCGATAGCAGAAGGCGCATCATCGGCGTCCTCTGTACAGACATGCTGCTGAAGGGAATCTCTGAGGCCGTCACCAAGATCGACGCCTATCCCAACTCCTCTGCCATCATGCTCAGCCACGACGGACGGTATATCGTGCACCCCGACACGGCCAAGCTCGTCAGAGAGACGATTTTCTCCGACCCTGACCCTCAGGCCCAGCACGACGTGATCCGTCTTGGAGAATCCATGCTGGCAGGTCAAAGCGGTATACAACAGATGATTGTCGATGGACAGGATGCCTACGTTTTCTATCGGCCACTGAAGCGGACGGGGTGGAGCATCGCCATCGTATGTCCTGCCAGCGACATCTTCCACAACTACTACCAGTTGCTTTTCTCCGTCGGTACCATTATCAGTATCTCGCTTATCATACTCCTGATACTATGCTATCAGTCTATCCGGCGTTCGATGATTCCCCTGAACCAACTCGCCCTTCAGACTCAGCACATCGCTGAAGGACATTTCGAGGAGCCGATATTCCCCAGTCAACGCCATGACTCCGTAGGACGATTGCAGAACAGTTTTATCCGCATGCAACTGTCACTTCACAAGCACATCAGTGAGATCAGGAGAATCAATGACGAGATGGAGAAGCGTAACCAGGAACTTGTCAGGGCCAGTCAACTCGTGCAGGAGGCAGACCAGCAGAAAACGGCCTTCGTACAAGACATGTCACACCAGATACGCACGCCGCTCAACATCATCAACGGCTTTACGCAGGTGCTTTCTGCCGACTACCACAGCATCCCCGACGATGAACTCAGCGACATCATCACCCGTATGCGATCCAGTGCCAAGTCGCTCAGCCATATCACCCATATGCTCATCGTCTCCTCTACAACTGATAGCGAACAGCTTAACGGGAAGCAGACCACCTTCAGTTGCAATGCACTTTGTCAGGAGGCCATCACCTCCATCATACCCATGAACCCTGATACCGTCAACATCTCCGTTAAGACGGATCTGCCTGATGATTTCACGATCCATTCCAATCGTGAAGCACTCTTATTCATCCTCGGCGAGTTGCTCAACAATGCCAACAAGTTCACCCAACAGGGCAGTATCACGCTAACGTGCAGTCAGACGGACAACCAGACAGTCACCTTTGCCGTGAGTGACACTGGCATCGGCATTGCCGAGGACGACCGCGAGCGCATCTTCTCACAGTTCACGAAGATCAATAATTTTTCGGAGGGAGTAGGTCTAGGCCTGTCACTCAGTCAACAGGCAGCCCTCATGTTGGGAGGCGATCTGGTAATCGACCCCTCCTATCAAGAAGGCTCCCGTTTCCTGCTCAGGATTAAGATCTTAGGATGAAGATCCTTTCTGTGTACTTTCCCTGACTTCCATGTGGGCATTGACGATCAGATGACGGACACTGTCATCACCTGTCATCTGGTCATGCAACAGTTTGAATGTCTTCCGCCCTATTTCTTTCAGATTCTGCTTCACAAATGTTACACGAGGATGGAACATGTCTGACACCCAGTCACTCATATAACCGCAGATGGCAATATCCCCAGGGATGCGCAGTCCAAGGCTGATGATCGCTTGAAAAGCAGAACCTGCCAACAAGCCATGAGCCGCCAATATGGCATCAGGAGGCTCAGGCAGTTTGAGAAGATCGAAAGTTTCTGTCAGACCTGCGTTAAAACTTGCATGATTGCATCTCACCAATTCCCTTTTGATGGGAATGCCACGCTCGCGCAGGGCTTCCAGATAACCGTGTTTGCGGTCTATGGTCTGCTTCATCTGATTAGAGCCGCCCAAAAAAGCGATTCGACGCGCACCACCATCTATCAGATGGAGTGTCATCTGACGGGCGGTAGCAACATCGTTGATGCCCACCGACGAAAACCCAAGTTCTACTGTCCTGTCAAATAAAACGACAGGTATGTTACTCTGCTTCAGCCGCTCCAGATGCGTGAAGTCTTCCGTCTCTTGCGAAAGGCCCATGACAATTCCATCCACGTGCAGTTTTTCCAAGAGTTCTACGCAGGCTAGTTCCCCTTCATAGGTTTCGCCCGAGTCTGTAATGATGCACATATAACCGGCCTTCCTGGCCTCAGCCTCAATGCTCTTGACAATATGTGAGAAATGGCTGAAAGACAGGTCTGGTACAATAACACCTATCGTGCGGGTCGTGTTATAACGGAGGCTCATGGCAAAGGGATTGGGACGGTAACCTTGTTTCTCTGCCAGTTCCACGATCTCCTGACGGAGTTCAGGACTGACGCCAGGCAATCCTTTTAAAGCCCTGGACACGGTGGAGACATTGACATTCAACATCTGGGCAATATCGCGCTGAGAGATATTCTTCTTCATATCATGACTTGATAAATTTATACAAAATTACCTATTTCCCCTATCACATATAACGCAACAAACGCAAAAGTATTACGCAACGCGTTGCGTAAATAACAAACAATCCACCGACTTTCCCAAGCCAGTGGATTTTTATGAATTATGTATAATGTATTTTTGTGTTGTAGTACGCAAAGATATGCATAATTCGAAAACCGTAATAGTGAAATTGCAGAAAAACCATACGCAACGCGTTGCCCATGAGGATATTGTATTACAAATACCTAAAATCACTTAAATCACATTGGAAAGTTTTGGATAATTGGAGAAATAGCACTATATTTGTACCCATAAATCCATTGAATTCGTATCACATAAAAACTAAAAACGATGAACAAAAAAACATTCTTATGTGCAGTTGTTGCCATACTGACACTGGTAGCCTGTAAGAACAATCCCAGACAAGTGGCGGAAGTGATTGACCTGCCTCGTGCAGAAACTCCAGACAATGTGGCTAAGGCGATGGATAGTTTCTTCGAACAAGCAGCTACCGACTCGCTCGATATTCACAGTGTGATGATCGTCAAAGACGGCGACGTGATATTCAGCCGTTGGCAGAGTGAAGGCGTAGATTCCATCCCCCATGTGCTCCACTCCGTCAGTAAGACATTCACAGCCACGGCTGTCGGTCTCGCTATCGCGGATGGCAAGATGGCCCTGACGGACAAGATCATCGACTACTTCCCTGACAAACTCCCCGCTGAGGTGAGCGACAATCTGAAGGCGATGACTGTGCGCGATCTGCTCACCATGTCGTGCGGCCACGACGAAGAGCCCTCATGGCGCGACACCGAGCAGGACTGGGTTAGCGTTTTCCTCGCCCATCCCGTCAAGCACAAGCCAGGCACGTTCTACCTATATAACAGTCTGGGTACATACGTGCTCTCAGCCATCGTCCAGCAGGTAACAGGCGAGAAGGTTGTCGATTACCTGAACACCCGTCTGTTCGAGCCCTTGCATATCGACAAGCCCCGTTGGGAAGAGAGTCCACAGGGTATCAACACTGGTGGTTGGGGTCTCTATCTGAAGACAGAAGACCTTGCCAAGATGGGACAGTTGTTATTACAGAAAGGCGAATGGAACGGGAAGCAGATCATTCCCGCCGACTGGGTGAGTGAGATGTCGAAAAAACAGGTTGAGAGCATCAACCCGGGCACCCGTATCGAACAGGCAGCCGAGCGCGGTCTGACGGTCGAGACCAGCGACTGGATGCAGGGCTATGGCTATCAGATGTGGCGTTGTCGTCCCGGTTGTTTCCGTGCCGACGGAGCCAGAGGCCAGTATATCATCGTGGTGCCCGACAAAAACGCCGTGATTGCCATCACCTCCAACGTCGAGGATCTGCAGGCTGAATTGAATCTCGTTTGGAATAAGATACTACCAGTACTATAATCACTTTTACAATATGGATAGAAGAATCGTTAAAAAAGTTCTGTTAGCAATCATCACAGCAATGTCTGTCATACCCGTCATGGCCAGTCAGTATAAGAATTTTAAAGTATCAACCTACATCCGCGCACAGGACGTGGCAAGGATGGAGGACGAACAGTTCCTGAAATCCACTTGGGAGATAGTAAGCACACAGGTGGATCTCGACAAGATTTACCTGGAAACCCATCGCGATGCGTTTACCGTTCCTGAGAAGACCATGTTGAAGGTGAAGAAGTTCTTCCTGTCGAAAGGACTGGAGGTGGGAGGCGGTATTACGTTCACCCGTTCTGAGCCCACAGATTTCGAGACCTACAGTTACGCCCGTGAGGACGAGCGACAACAGGTGAAACAAATCTCTGAATATACCGCAAAGTTGTTCGATGACTTTATTCTCGACGACTTCTTCTTCATCGACCTGAAGAACGATGACGAGATTGCCGCCAAAGGAAACAAGAGTTGGACGGAATACCGTCTGAGGCTGATGGCTGATGCCGGCCGTGAACTGGTGGTGAATCCTGCCAAGGCCGTCAACCCTAAGGTGAAGGTCATCGTGAAGTACCCAAACTGGTACGACCACTTCCACGGCCTCGGCTTCAACCTCGAAGAGGAGCCTACCTACTTCGACGGTATCTGGACGGGTACGGAGACACGAGACCCTGGCTCGGCCCAGCACCTGCAGAACTACCTGAGCTATAACGTGGTCAGGTATTTCGACAACATCGCCCCAGGCAAACGCTCGGCCGATGGCCGCTTGCTACCGGAGGGACGCAAGAACGGTGGCGGATGGGTCGATGCCGGTGGTATCCACATGAGCATGGACCGCTATGCAGAACAGTTGCATCTCACTATGCTGTCGAAGACGCCCGAGATTATCCTCTGGAACTACATGCAGTTGGCCGAGGTGAAGATCAGTTCCAACATGCGCGCCCCCTGGCAGGAGGTTGGAGGGAACAGTTTCCGCTACGACGAGATGGTTGCACCATTCACCAAGAACGGCAAGACCATCACCCCAACGACAATGGCACGCTTCGCCAACGAGACCCTGCACCAGACGGACAAACTGATCGGCAAGTTGGGCAATCCCATCGGACTGGCCTCTTACAAGCCTTATCACTCTTCGGGTGAGGACTTCCTGCAGAATTATCTTGGTATGATCGGACTGCCTATGGATATGTATCCTCAGTTCCTGACTGACAAGCAGCAGATCCTGCTCACCCAGCAGGCCGCCAAGGATCCGCAGATCGTAGAGAAGATCAAAGCGCAGTTGAAGAAAGGCGGTGATGTCATCATCACGACTGGTCTGCTCAAGGCCATTAAAGACCAGATTGCCGATGTCTGTGAACTCTACTGTGGAGACCTCAAGGCCATCGTGAACGACTTCGGATGGTTTGGCAAGTCCGAACGCGAGTTCATCATCCCACAGGTGAAATACTTCACCAACGATGCCTGGGAAGTGGTCAGTGCGGGTCGTCCGCTCACTGGTGGTGTCTCTGGTTATCCCATCCTTCTGCGCGACACCTATTCCAAAGGTATGCTCTTCGTGCTCACCATCCCTGATGACTTCGGCAACCTCTACGATTATCCGGCAGGTGCCCTGAATGTCATCCGCCGTGCCATGAGCAAGGATGTGGGCGCCTATATCGAAGGCCCCGCAAAGGTGGCATTGTTTCCCTACGACAACAAGACACTCGTGGTGGAGAACTTCAATGATGAGGCTGTCAGTCTGCGCGTGGTTATAAATAATAAGGTGAACACGCTGCGCAATCTCATCACCGGTGAACAACTGAAGCCTGCCGAACTGCCAAAGGTTTCAGCCATGCCATACCGCAGTCGTTTCATGGGCTATGCTGACGGATCGACAGTGTTCGACCTCCAGTTGCCTGCACACAGTTATATTGGATTAGGATATTAACATCATCTGCAAACAAAGAATAACATGAAGACTATCGTATTCAGAACTGTCGCATGCGTGATCCTGACGGGTTCCACCATCACAGGACTGGCACAGACTTATCCTACACGCCTGTTGGACAACGAACCACAGGTAGAGTCCATTATCAAAGGTATGACACTTGAAGAGAAGATCGAGATGCTCCACGGCAAGAACATGTTCTCCTCAGCCGGCATCCCACGACTCGGCATCGCTGATGTGGAATATGCCGACGGTCCCTTTGGCATCCGTGAGGAGATGGAGCCCCACTCATGGAACTCCGCCCATCTGTCCACCGACTCAGCCACCTTCTTCCCTACAGGATCAGCATTGGCTGCCACGTGGAGTACCGAGTGGGCCTACGCCTACGGACGAGGCATGAGCCGTGAGGCCCGCTTGCGCGGCAAAGACATGATTCTGGGACCAGCCATTAACATTCAGCGCATTCCCACAGGCGGACGTACCTATGAATACCTGAGCGAGGATCCACTGCTCAGTGGAATGCTCGCCATAGCCTATACCAAAGGATCGCAGGACGATGGCACCGCCGTCTGTCTGAAGCATTACGCCCTGAACAATCAGGAAGACTATCGCGGCTTCGTGGATGTACGGATCTCTGACCGTGCCATGCATGAGATCTACCTACGGCCGTTCGAGATGGCCGTTCGCGAGGCCGATGCCTGGGGCGTGATGGCAGCCTATAACAAAGTGAACGGACGCTGGTGTTCAGAGAACGAACATCTCCTGACAACCGTCCTGCGTCAGCAGTGGGGATTCCCCGGTATGGTGATCAGTGACTGGGGTGGTGTCCATTCCACCATTGATGCTGTCACGGCAGGCATGAATGTCGAGATGCCTGGCAGTCGTTTTATGGGACAGGCATTGCTTGACTCTGTCAAGGCCGGGAAGGTGAGTGAGGCCGTCATCGACCAGCGCGTCAGAGAGATCCTCAGGGTCAGACTGACAGTGAAGCCTATCGGCAAGGAGGAAGCCAATCGCCAGCCTGTAGGCAATCCAGAGGAGATGGCGACGGCCTTAGAGGTAGCCAGACGCTCCATTGTCCTGCTCAAGAATGAGAATCTGTTGCCGATCGATCCTAGGCGCGTGAAGCATATCGTCGTGATTGGCGAGAACGCCATCACTAAAATGGCCTTGGGGGGTGTGGGAGCAGGTGTGAAGACCCGCTGCGAGATCACGCCCTTGGAAGGGTTGCAGACCATACTTGGCAACAGCATGAGGATAACCTATGTGCCTGGTTATAAGAGTTTCGATCGCGAGAGTCGCAACAAACGTCTGAGCCCCCAACAGCAAGCAGACCGCCAACTGATGGCCGAAGCCGTAAAGGCCGCCAAGAAAGCCGACCTCGTGATCTTCTTCGCAGGTGACAACCGCGAGGTGGAGACCGAGGGATCTGACCGCAAGAGCATCACCCTGCCCTCAGGACAAGATGAACTGGCCATAGCCCTCGCCAAGGCAAACAAGCAACTTGTCACCGTCATTGTCTCTGGTGGTCCCGTTGATGTCAGCACTGTCGGTGAGGTGTCTGGTGCACTCGTGGCCTCATGGTTCAATGGCTCCATGGGAGGTCAGGCGCTGGCAGAGATCCTGACTGGCAAGATATCTCCTTCAGGGAAACTGCCGATGACCTGGCCCTGTCGTTTGGAGGATGTTCCTGCATACGCCACGGGCAGTTATCCGCAGAACATCGAGAATAACAACCAGGGCGATATCTTTGTTGACATCACCAGAAACCGTAGCAATGATCGCCGCCAAAAACTCGTTGCCAACTACACTGAGGAGAACTTAGTGGGCTATCGGTGGTACGACGACAAGCAAGTACCTGTAGCCTATCCCTTCGGATTCGGCCTCTCCTACGCGCAGTTCCAGTATAGCGACCTCCTGGTACAGCCTACGGCCGATGGTTTCGACGTATGTTTCAGCCTCACCAACACTTCCACAATGGATGCCGAGGAGGTGGCCCAGGTCTATATCGCCCGTCCTACGTCACATGTAGAGCACCCCACCAAAGAACTCAAGGGGTTCCAACGCGTAGCCTTGAAGGCTGGTGAGCACAAGACGATGACCATTCCTGTACGTCGTGCCGACCTCTGCCATTGGGACGAGGCCGCCCAGACCTGGATGTTGGAGCCAGGTAGCATCCGTGTGCTCGTTGGAGGATCTTCTGACAATCTGCCATTAACCACTGAAACAAAACTTTACTAAACAATAGATTATGAAGGATTTCAATTACTACGCACCGACGGAAGTGGTGTTTGGAGAACAGAGTGAGGAGCAGGTGGCTGCTCTCGTGAAGAAATATGGTGGCACAAAGGTACTGGTGCACTATGGCGGACAGAGCGCCCAACGCTCCGGACTGCTCGACAAGATCTGTGGACTGCTCAAAGAAGGCGGCATCGAGTATATCACCCTCGGCGGTGTAGTGCCCAATCCTCGTCTGTCGTTAGCACAGAAAGGTATAGACCTGTGCCGTCAGGAGGGTATCGATTTCATCCTCGCCGTGGGTGGTGGCAGCGTCATCGACTCGTCAAAGTGCATCGCCTACGGCGTCTGTTTCGAAGGCGACGTATGGGATATCTACTTAGGCAAGGCCGAACCGACGAAGATGCTGCCCGTGGCCTCGGTACTCACCATCCCCGCCGCTGGCAGTGAGATGAGCGAGGCCAGCGTCATCACCAACGCAGATGCCCCCCGCGAATCGGGGGGCAGGCTTCTGCCAGGGGGCACGAAGCTGGGCTATTCCAACGACATGTCGCGCCCGAAGTTCGCCATCATGAACCCGCGCCGCACCTTCACCCTGCCCCCCTACCAGACGGCAGCAGGCGTGACGGATATGATGATGCACACGATGGAGCGCTACTTCACCAAGGACGATGACATGGACCTGACCACTGATCTGGCCGAGGCCGTGCTACGACGGATGAAGACGGCCGTGTTCGACGTGCTGAAGAATCCTGAGGACTATCGTCAGCGCGCCCAGATCATGTGGGGTGGCAGTGTGGCCCACAACGGGCTGACGGGCTGCGGTGTCCATGATGACTGGGCCACCCATCAACTGGAACATGAACTTAGTGGTATGTTCGACGTGACGCACGGTGCAGGTCTTGCTGCCATCTGGCCAAGCTGGGCCCGCTATGTGATGCATGAGAACCTGCGCCGTTTCGTACGCTTCGCCGTCAACGTGATGGACGTGCCCAACGACTTCACAGATCCCGAGGGTACTGCCCTCAAGGGCATCGAGGCCATGGAGCGTTTCTACCACGCCATCGGTATGCCCATCAATATCAAGGAACTGATAGGCAAGGATATCACTGACGAGGAGATCAAGGAGATGACGCGTAAGTGCAGCCGCGACTATACCGCTACCTGCGGCTGTCTGAAAGTGCTCAAGGCCGAAGACATGGAAACAATCTATAAAATGGCAAGAGGCTAACAATTATCATCCAACACGAACAAAACTATGCGGTACTACCTAATGATAACAATTCTCTGGTTGCTCACTCCTGGGACATTTGCGCAAATGTCCCAAGGAGATGAGCCAGCATCAGGGACAGACAATGATCAGCACCTAACCATCAGTGGGCAACTGATAGACGAAGACCTGAAGGAACCGATGGTACAGGCGACTATCCAACTCTTCACAACATCGGACAGTACTTTCGTTGGCGGAACTATAAGCAATGTAAAAGGTAATTTCTCCGTCGAGGCCCCATCAAGCGGCACATATAAACTAAAGATTTCTTCCCTCGGATATCAGACTATCGAGCGCGAAGTGACCCTGCGCCGCAATGAAAATCAGGACATTGGGGCTTTACTTATGTCAACGGAAAGTATCATGCTGAAAGAGGCGGTTATCACGGGTAGGGCTGCACAAGTGGTTGTCAGGAAAGACACACTCGTCTATAATCCCGAGGCATTTCGCACCCCAGAAGGTTCGCCCATTGAGGAACTCATCAAACGCATACCTGGTGCCGAAGTCGATGAGGACGGTAACATCACCATCAACGGTAAGGAGGTGAAGAAGATCCTGCTCGACGGTAAAGAGTTTATGTTGGGTGACGTGGAGACGGCACTGAAGAACATTCCCATCAACATCATTCAGAACATGAAGTTCTACGACCAGCAAAGCGATCAGGCCCGTATCACAGGCATAGAGGACGGAGAGAAGGAGACTGTGCTCGACTTCTCCATCAAGAAAGGCATGAATCACGGCTACATGACCAACCTCGACATTGCCGGCGGTACGCAGCACCGCTATGCCTCGCGTGGGATGGGAAGCAGTTTCACCGACAAAACCCGCATTGTGCTATTGGGCAACTTCAATAACAAGGATGAGAATGCTGGCTGGTGGAACCGCAGGGGGCTTAATGCCCGTAAGATGCTGGGAACCAACCTGAACTATGACGACGGCAACAAATTAAAACTCGACTTCAGCATACGCTGGAACCACCGTGACGGTGACAACCAGACACGGGTTGCCAGTGAGAACTTCTATAGTGAGACGTCACGCACCTTTTCCAACAGTGCGACATCGAATTTCACCCGTAGCAACAACTGGCGGGGCAATCTGCGCTTGGAATGGAAGCCTGACTCTCTGACAAATATTCTGTTGCGTGCCAACGGTACTTACGGTACTGACGACGGCACCACCACCTCGATCTCGGCAACCTTCAACAGCGACCCATACCTCTACGTCGATGACCCGTTGGCATCACTCGACCCCGGAGGACCGCTATCCCCTTATCTGGTCAACAGCAACCAGAACGCCAGTCTCACCTATACAGAGAACAGAAATGTTTGGGGCATGCTCCAACTGTACCGTCGTCTGAATCCACGGGGAAGGAATATCGTCGTCCGTCTGGAGGCGAATGGAGGAAACAGCCAGAACGAGAACGTGTCTAACAACGAGGTTCATCTCTTTCTCGTGAAGGATCAGTCTGGACAGGATTCCACCTACTACACCGCCCGCTATAACACGACACCTGGTGACAACAGTGGCTACGTGTTCAGCACGACTTACAGCGAACCCCTCTGGAAAGGTGCTCACCTGCAATTCAACTACGAACTGCGCTACAGCCAGAATAAGAGCGACCGCCAGACCTACGACTTTAGCAATGAACCGCAGAACATCTTCGCCGGCATCGAACCCGAATACCGTGACTGGGATCCGTGGCTCTCATCAGTCTATGGTCAGATGGACAACTATCTTGACAAGAACCTGAGCCGATTCTCAGAATATAAGAACTATACCCATAACCTGCGGCTTACCCTGCGTCATAAAGTGGAGAAGTACGACTATAACATCGGATTTCTCGTGCAGCCCCAGCACTCCAACTTCATCCAAGACTATAGGGGTATCTATGTCGATACCGTCCGTAATGTCACAAACCTGACCCCCACCCTCGATTTCCACTACAAATTCAGCGAGCAGAGCAACCTCTGGGTGCACTATCGTGGTGACACCCGTCAACCCGAGATGACCCAGTTGCTTGATATCACCGACGACTCCAACCCACTTTACATCACGAAAGGAAATCCTGGACTAAAGCCCCAGTTCACTAACTCGCTCAATGCCTACTATAACAATTACATCATACGCTACAAGCGCAGTATCGTGGTCTATGCCAACTACCGACATATCCGCAATTCCATCTCCAATCTTGTGCGTTACAACCCCGAGACTGGTGGAAGTATCTCACAGCCGGAAAATATCAATGGCAACTGGAACGTAAACGGCGGATTCACCTTCAATACTGCCATTGACTCGACGGCCCATTGGAATGTAGGCACTGACACCCGCATGCGCTACAACAACTTCGTCAGTTACGTGGCTCAGAAACAGGCTGATGCAGAAAAGAACACCACACGCACCGTGAACCTGAACGAGCGACTGACGGCGAGCTATCGTAACGACTGGCTGGAGATCACCCTCGACGGGCAGGTCAACTACCAGCACTCACGCAACGAGTTACAACCCACGGCCAACCTTGACACCTGGCAACTGAATTACGGCGGACAGTTCCTTGTGCGCTTCCCACTAGACATCGAAGTAAGCATGAATCTCCACGAGCGCAGTCGAAGAGGTTATAATGACCAGTCGATGAACACCAACGAGTTGATCTGGAACGGCCAAGTGTCGAAGAGTTTCCTAAAGAACAAGTCGCTCATTGTCGCCCTTAACTTCTATGACCTGTTAAAACAACAGAGCAACTACGAAAGGTGGGTCAACGCTACAAGCCGTACCGACACCCAATACAACAGCGTCAACTCATACGCGATGCTCCATGTGCGCTACCGCCTGAACATGTTCGGTGGCAAAATCGATACAGAGGGGCGCTATGACAAGAAGTGGGGTAACCAAGACAACAACCGCAACCGCGGGAACAGACGATGGTAAACAATATATAAAACCAATAAACAATAAAACGTATGAAGATACTAATCATCGGAGGAACAGGCACGATCAGCAGTGCCATCACCAGACAGTTAGCAGCCAGTGACCACGACTTGTGGTTGCTGAATCGCGGTACACGTAAAAGCGAGGTGCCCGCCAGTGTCAAACAAGTCATCTGCGACATCGACGACGAGACAGAGGTACTGCGTCAGATAGGCAACGAGCAGTTTGATGCCGTCTGTGAGTTCATCGGTTTCCTGCCCTCGCAGGTGGAGCGTGACATCCGTCTCTTCAAGGGGCGCACCCGCCAGTATGTCTATATCAGTTCGGCCTCAGCCTATAACAAGCCCGCCGCCAGCCATTTCATCACGGAGGGGACGGCCCTCGCCAACCCCTACTGGGAGTACTCGCGCAACAAGATTGCCTGTGAGGAACTGCTGATGCACGAGTATCGTGACAATGGCTTCCCTGTCACCATCATCCGTCCTAGCCATACCTATTGCGAACGGGGCGTACCCGTGAGTGTGCATGGCCCGAAGGGCAGTTGGCAGGTGCTGAAGCGTATGATGGAGGGCAAACCCGTATTGGTGCATGGTGACGGCAGTTCGCTCTGGACACTGACGTGGAACGAGGATTTCGCCCGTGGTTTCATTGGCCTGTTAGGCAATCCCAAAGCCATCGGCGAGGCATTCCAGATCATGAGTGACGAGCAATTGACGTGGAACCAGGTCTATCAGTGCGTGGCCAATGCCTTAGGCGTAGAGTTCCATCCCTATTATGTTTCTTCTGAGTTCCTGGCTGCCACCTCACCTAAGGAGTGGGACTTCACGGGCAATCTCTTAGGCGATAAGGCTGTCACCGTCGTTTTCGACTGCACGAAACTGAAGCGTGCCGTGCCAGGTTTCCAGGCCACCGTCCGTTTCGACGAGGGTGTGCGCCGTTGCGTCGCCTACCTAAAGGAGCATCCTGAACTACAGACCGAAGATCCTGAGTTCGATGTCTGGTGCGACCGTGTCATCGCCGCCCAGGAACAAGCCAAGAAATCATTAAACGGATAAGGCTATGAAAGGACAGATATTACGTGTCGGTATTATCGGCACCGGGTGGATCGCAGAGAAGGCGGCGATCACCCTGAACGGACTGACGGAGTGCGAGGCCTACGCAGTGGGATCGAGAGCAAAAGAGACGGCGGAGGTATTTGCTGCTAAGTGGAACATCCAGAAAGCATACGGCAGTTATGCGGACCTGATAGCCGATCCCGACGTGGATCTGGTCTATATCGGTACGCCTCACTCTCACCATTTCGATGTGACGAAGGAGGCTCTGATGGCTGGCAAGCCCTGTCTGGTGGAAAAAGCCTTCATGGCAAACTACCGTCAGGCGAAAGAGATCATCGACTTAGCCCATGAGAAGAAAGTCTTTCTGGCAGAAGCCATCTGGACGCGCTACCAACCCGTTGTCAAGATGATGCGCGACCTGATCAGTAGCGGACGTATTGGCGAGCCCCGTCTGTTGACGGCCACCTTAGGTTACTCGATGGGTGATAAACCCCGTATCATGCGCCCAGACCTCTGTGGTGGTGCCCTGCTCGACCTCGGTGTCTATGCCCTGAACTTCGCGCGGATGTTCTTCCCTGCTGACATCGTGAGTATGGAGAGTCAGTGCGTAAAGTCGAAGACGGGTATGGACCTGACGAACGCCATCAGTCTGGTGCTTAGCGACGGGATGCTCTGCAACCTGCAGTCGAGTGCCCAGTGCGTGGGCGACAATATCGGTGTCATCGCTGGTACGGAAGGAAACCTGATCATCGACAATATCAACAATCCGCAGAAGATCACGGTGAACGGTCCAGACCGTACCTACATTGAGACCATCCACGTACCCCAGCAGATCACGGGCTACGAGTATCAGTTCCTTGCCTGTCGTCAGGCACTCATCGACGGCCTGTTGGAGCCTCGTGAGATGCCCCATGAGGAAACGCTCTACATCATGCAGCTGATGGACTCACTCCGAGAGAAGTGGGACGTGCGCTATCCAATGGACTGATTCTTCCTACTGATATTTGACGCAGCGGTAGGAAGAGTTGATGGAGTTGACACGATAACGGAGGCGATGGCGGTAGAGACCGAAGATCTCGCGGCCTTCAGCATTATGCTCCGTGACCAGACGATCATTATTGGCGAACTCCATTCCCCAGCCCCAGCCCACGACAAAGCGGTCGCCAAAGAGCTGTACGGCACCACAGGCCTGGGTGAAATAGTCACCACCAGGGTTGAGCATATCGCCACCACCAGTAACCTCTCCCGTATCAGGATCGACATTCAGGCGCAATACACGGGTGCACTGTGGATCATGGCCGTTACCGTTGTCAAAAACGGTCAGCGTGTTATCCTCGTGGAGGGTGGCATAATGCTGGCCGTAGAAACTCTGGGCTTCAGGCAACTTATCACCAGCGATGCGCCAGATAATATCGCCTGTGCCATTCACGCGATCGATCTTCAACAGTGAGTTGAGGATGCGGAATGAACAGAACCAGTTACCGTCTGGCAGCACTTGGACAGAGTTGAAGTGTACGTAGTCGTAACTATAATCGAAGATAGGACTGCACCATGAGGCCATCTCCGGATGGTCGCTGCTCCACCAGTCGAATACCACTACACCGTCTTTCACCTCCTGCAGATAGCCCACGGCCAGCGGCTGACCACCAACCTCGCGCTCGATATAGGAGGCGGAAGCGATATAATGAGCGGGTGAGAAGAAATAGAAGTCGTGTCCATCAAGCGGGTCCCCATCCTTCAGGAATCCATCACGACTGGCCTTGGCATGGATGGTATCCACAGGACTGTAATGGTCGTCGAGCAATACGCGCATGCCGGGGTCGTAGCCTGTGAAGGCACGGTCGGCGAAAGCAGGATCAGGGGCATGATAACTATAATAGGTCTTGCCGTCGAAGACATGTTTCTTGAAGTCCCAATAGCCAGTCTCACTAAACGTACCAGCCAGAGGGGTGGGATCATAACGATAGTAGAGTATGCGTCCCTCATTGTCGTACTTCATGATGAGTCGCTGATAGATAAAAGAGAGATAGAAGTCGCCAGGTATCAGTGCACGACCTCTGGCCTCAATATCCGGGATGCCTGCATGGAGCGTGTTCAGATACACGACACCAGACACGCCAGCACTGGTGTAAGCGATCTCTATCTGTTTATCCTGGGCAATCTCAGTGATAGAGATGGCACACCTGCCATCATTCAAAGTCTGACCGTTGACAGTGATGCTCTGGAACTCCTCAGCATTGCCGATCTGGATGTCAGCATCAAACTCCGTGCAGAGCGTCTTGAGATTCACGGCCTCAGTGGCGGGCAGTGAGATATCGTAGTGTTCACCGTTTACAGTGAGACACAATTCCGTGGCCTCAGGACCAATGGGATTATCTTCTTCCGAGCAGGAAGTCATGACTGTCGCTGTGAAACCGCCAAGAAGGAGGGGCACCAGCATCCAATAGTTAAGTCTTCTCATGATGATTCTGCTAATTTATAATGTGATAACTGCGTCTCTCAGATTCACGGCCTGGGCCTTCATTTGTCCCTTGCCTTTCACCACCACCATACATTTGCCAAAGAAGGCCTTGCGCTGGGGAGCCTTGAAACTCTCCATGGAGGTCTGACAACCGTTATCCGTGCCAATGATCTTGGCATTGCCAGAGACAGAGAAATAAATCTGGTCTTCTGCCAAGGGACAGAGGTTGCCATCCTTATCCACGACCTCCACAGCCACAAATGTCGTATTCTTGCCTTTGTAGTCAGTGGTCAGACGGATATGGTCTGGGGCACCTGCTGTCTTGATGACCTGCTCCTTCACCACCTTACCATCCTTACGCGATACGGCCTTCACCTCACCAGGTTCGAACTGCACGCGCCACATCACATGGTACTGATGACTATCGGCCTTCTTGCGAACGCCCTGACTCTTACCATTGATGAAGAGTTCCACCTCGTCGGCATGATTGTAATAGGCCCAGAGGTCGATGGTCTGTCCTGGCAACCAGTTCCAGTGGGGGAAGAGGTGCAATACCGTCTCGTTCGTCCACTCGCTCTGATACATATAGTAACTGTCCTTGGGGAAACCCGCCAGATCGATGATACCGAAATAGCTGGAGCGTGCAGGGAAACCGTAGGGCGTGGGCTCACCGATATAGTCGAAGCCTGTCCAGATATACTGTCCACCCACGTAGGGCATATGCTTCACCACATCCCACGTCTCCTCATGGGTACTCGACCACGAGGCATGCATGTTGTCGTAGGCCGAACACATAAACGAGGGATCGGTATAGGGCAGCCACCACTGCTTGGGTGCCGTATAGATACTGTCAGAGGGCATCATATAGTAGCCGCGTGTCTGCAGGGCTGATACACTCTCCGAGAAGATAAAGGGTTTGCCAGGGAAGTTCTCAGGCACCCCAGGCACCCACTGGTGATGATAGTTGAAGCCGATGATGTCAAGGGCCCCACTCTTGAAGAGATGGTTATTGGGATTCGCCTCGTTACAACCAGCGGTAATGGGTCGCGTCTTATCATAACGCTTCACAATCTCGGCCAAGTGCATGGTGAGCAGGGAGTTCACGCTCAACTCGCCTTCCTTAGCCAGAGTTGAAGCATCGTGGCCTGCATTCAGAATCAGATTGGCTTGTTCAAGAGTCAAGGTATCAGCCTGGGCATCGCTCCACTGCTCCAAAACCTCGTTGCCAATGCTCCACATCAGGATCGAAGGATGGTTACGGTCGCGAAGGATCAGATCAGCGAGATCGCGCTCGTGCCACTCGTCGAAGAAACGGGCATAGTCGTTCTGTGTCTTCTTGCGTCGCCACATGTCGAAACTCTCGTCCATCACAATCAGTCCCATCGTGTCACACATGTTCAACAGTTCTGGGGCTGGGGGATTATGCGAACTGCGGATCGAGTTCACACCCATCGCCTTGAGTTTCAAGAGTTTGCGATGGAGGGCATCCTCATTGAGGGCAGCACCCAAGCAACCGAAGTCGTGGTGCTCACAGACACCATTCAGTTTGAAGTTCTTGCCATTGAGCCAGAAACCCGTCTTCGCATCAAACTTAAAATCACGGAAGCCTGTGGTGGTCCATACTTCATCCACCACCTTACCATCAGCAATCAGTTGGGTGCGTACCTTATATATATATGGGTCATCTACCGACCAGAGATGAGGCTTCTTTACCTTCATACCGACTTCCTTACCTGCGGCATCGAAGACGGTGTTGCGTACCTGATAATGGCCTATACCCTCGACATCCACGTCAACTTTTACCTTTCCCGTCTTGGCATCCGTCTCCACATGAACGCCCCAGTGCTTCACGTGGATGAGATTGGTCGTCGTCAGCCACACATGACGATAGATGCCACAGCCAGAGTACCAACGGGAATTGGGCTGATCCGAGTTATCCACACGCACAGCCACCACGTTCTCGCCCTCCTTGACGTATGGGGTGATATCATACTCAAAACTCGAATAGCCATAGGGACGGAAGCCTACCTCCTGACCATTCACATAGACGGTGGAGTTCATATATACCCCATCGAACTCCAGGAAGAAACGGCTTTGCGACATCTGTGTCTCGCAGTCGCCCAACGTGAAGTGCTTGCGATACCACCCAATGCCACCAGGCAGGGCTCCCCCACCCGCTCCACTGGGATTACCTGCATAGAAGTCACCCTCGATGGCCCAGTCATGGGGTACGTCGAGCCTGCGCCAGAAAGAATCATTATACGCTTCCTTCGACATCTGAGCAGAGTCAGCCAGGATAAATAGCCAACCAGCATCAAAGTTCTGACGTTCACGAGCCAATGATGGCAGTCCTATGAGGGCTGCCATCACCAGCAGAATAGTTTTTCTATACATGTTTTCTTTTTATTTATCAGTCAAACTGGTCTTTATTTCCATCCCCTCCTTCTGACAGAAATTCAGAATCTTGGCACGAGTCTCCTCCAGACTGTCGATGACAAGCTGGTACTCCTCTTGATTCAAGTCACTATGATCATGGTCGTCTGGCCTGACAAAATCCCATACCAGCCCCTCACTCAACTTCCAGGTGCCTATCTTAATCAAGAATTCCTTTCCCTTATACATACTAATCAAAATTTAACGCTGACGGCCTTTCCGTTATAGTTTACGAGCTTACCCTCGGGATTCTCAAGGTCGAGAGGCTTGGCATTGTCCTTCGTGATCAGTACCACATTAAACTGACGGTTCTTCAGCATACCAGCAAACTGTCCCTTGCGGGCACTAAAGCTGACCGTACGGGAAGCATCATCGTAAGTAATGTCGATAGTGGCATACTTACCCTTCTCATAGTTGTAGTTCGTGCCCTCGTCCTCATAGAGCTGAAACTGTCCGTTCTGTCCTGCATAGACATAGAGATTGATGAGTTCTGCAGGTTTCTCGTCGCTCCACTCCATCTCAGGACCGAAGGGGATGATGGCCCCCTCGCGAACGAAGACAGGAATCTGCTCGTAGGGCGCATCAACGATCAGGCGCTGACCACCGTCGATAAATTCATTGGTATAGAGGTTATACCAGCCACACTGCTCAGGGAAATAGACAGAGCGATTGCGGGCCTTATAATAACCCACAGGACAAGCCATCAGCGCAGGACCGAACATCCACTGGTTACCGATATTCTCCACCTCCTTATCGCCGTTGAAGTCCATCACCAAGGCGCGCATCAGCGTATAGTCCTTAAAGTGAGCCCAGCCTGCCAACGAATAGAGGTAAGGCATCAGACGATAGCGCAGTTTGTCGTAATACACAAACGACTTATAGGCGGGATGTGACTCTGGGGCGATGTTCCAGATCTCGCGCAGCGGCCACTGGCCATGACTGCGGAAGAGGGGGATAAACGTACCGAACTGGTTCCAGCGTGTCTGCAACTCGCGCCACTCCTTCAGATCCTCGTTCTCCACACCTGCGTGGTCGAAGATATTCTGGGCAGCCACATAACGGTTCTCCACACAGAAACCGCCCTGGTCCATACCCCAGAAAGGAAGACCTGAGATCGAATAGTTCAGACCAGCCGTCATCTGGGCGCGCATATCCTCCCAGCGGGTACCGATATCTCCACTCCACGTAGCTGTCGAGAAGCGCTGTTCACCAGCAAAACCGCTACGGGTGAGCAGGAACACGCGGGGCTCGTTCATCTTACCCTTATACACTGAGCGCTGACCGTTATAGATCGCATCGGCATTCACCGTCGAATAGGCATTGAAATATTCCGTTGAAGTGCCCAAGGCCGTCGGACCAGAGAGAGCCTTGCGATACCACATCGGCGTACAGTCGCGCACATTAGGCTCCGAAGCATCCATCCACCAGGCATCCACACCAGCGATACCGTCGTGATTGAACTTCGTATAGAGGTTCTCATCCATCTGGCGCCAGAACATCTTCCTGGCCCCTGCATCGTAGGCATCATAGAAACCATTCTTATAGCCAGGACCCACCCAGTCGTGGATATCATCCGTCGGACTCTGGACATACATCCAACCCTTGGCGTCGAGTTCCTTGTAGTTATCCGTGTTGCAATAGAACTTCGGCCAAACGGAGATCATGAAACGACCATGCATCTTGTGCACATTGTCGAGCATCTGCTGGGGATCAGGATAGCGAGATGCCTCAAACTGGTGAGAGCCCCACTGATCCTCAGGCCAGTAGTTCCAGTCTTGTACGATGTTATCAATAGGAATATGACGCTTGCGGAACTCAGCCAGCGTGCCCTCTAACTCCTCGGAGGTCTTATAGCGCTCACGGCTCTGCCAGAAGCCCAGCACCCACTTCGGATAGAGCGAAGCCTTACCCGTCAGCGTGCGATAGCCGGAGATCACCTGGTCGAGATTCTCACCAGCGATGAAGTAATAGTCCATATCCTTGGCCATCTCGCTCCATACGCTCAACAGTCCGCGCTCCTCAGCACTACGGGGCTCCGAGACGCGCAAGCCACAGTAAGCCTCACCGCCATCAGGACGCCACTCGATGCGCAACTGCACGCGTTTGCCCTTCTGCAACTCGGTGGAGAACTTATAGGTATTGGGGTTCCAGGCCGTACGCCAGCGCTCGGGCACCACCTCCTGACCATCGATATACACCTTCACGTAGCCCGAATAGTAGAGCACGAACTGATAGAGCTGCTTCTTGCCTTTACATTTACCACAGCACTCTGGCTCGATAAAGCCCTCGTAGGTCACGTTGGCCCCCATCAGGTTTATTTCCTTGGGGAAGTTCTTGATACCGCCATTGTCCGTCTTCAAAGCAATCTCCGACTTCTCGGGCGTACCATATTCATAATAGATCGAGTCCTCGTCACGCACCAGTTTCTTGCCCCTGGCGTCAATATAGGTACCCGTGAGATGTCCCTCCTTACCCGTACGGTCATACAGTTTGAAGGCACGGTTCAGTTGCAGATAGTCATTGGGATTACCAAAGCGGCAATAACTGTAAGAATCCCACAACAAACCGTAGTTCTTATTCGACAGCACGAAGGGGATCGACACCTTCGTATTATACTGGAACAAGTCCTCGTTCTTGCCCTTCATATTGAATTCCTCACTCTGGTGCTGACCCAGGCCATAGAAAGCTTCATCGTCAGGTGAGTCGAACTTCATCTGCCACGACAAACCGTGTTTCTGCTCCTCAGGCACGGTGACACCCGTCTTCATACCCAGTTCGCGCTCAGGCACCGTGAAGTCCCAGAACTGCTTACCGTCCTTGGCCTCCTTCAGTAACTGATTGCCCTTGGCGTCGAAGAACGTCACCTCGCCGGTGGCTTTCTCCACCACGGCCTTCACGTTCCTGGCCTTCACCACCACCGTCTCACCCTCCTCGCTCACCGAGTAGGAGCCCTTGGCAGGAGCCGTCTGAGGCACGATCATCAGGCTCGCAGGTTTCTGTGGCAGAGCCGCTTCCGAGGTCGCCCGTACACGGATGATGTTGTCGTTCATCACTTCCAGGCAGATCACCTTCGCCTGACCACCGTCAGGACGGATCGTCACACAATTTCCACTCGTCTGCACCTCCGCTGCCATAGCCATTCCAGCCATCAGCAGTGCAGACACCGTCATCAATAGTTTTTTCATAAATATATATACGCTATAGTTAATCCTTTGCTATGCTTCTTCGTCGTCCATCAGAACGGCATCCTCAATAATCTCTTCGGTTGTACTCAAGGGTAGGGTGATCGTGAAGACGGAGCCGCCGCCAGCGTTGTTGTCGCCTTCAACAGTACCGCCATGGGCCGTGACGATATCCTTTACCACAGAGAGGCATACACCCGTGTCCTCATCGCTGACCACGGGGTCGAACATGTGTTCCTTGGCACCCTTTGGCAGACCTATACCATTATCGGAGATACGGATGGCTCCGCCCTTCGAGGTCTTATCGACAAAGACCTTGATGCGACAGTCCTTCGGAGAGAACATCACGGCATTGTTGATCAGGATCTGTACGGCCTGACCCAGCATATCGTGGTCGAAATCCATCATCAAGTCGTTGGCCAACGGGAAGAACGAGAACTTCACCTTCTTGTTTTCTGGTGCCTTGTACTGGGCGCACTGTTCTTTCATGAACTCCTGAAGATCGCCCGACGTCTTATGGAGCGCACTGGGTTGCATATTCCAGTTATCTGTCTCGGCTTCGACATTCTCCTCCTCAGCATTCTGTTTCTTGGCGCGCATCTTAGTGAGCATCTCGTTCATCCATTGCTTCTTCTCCACCTCTCTGCGGATATCCTCGAGTTCAGACTGTTCCTCATGCTTCTGCAGGAAGCGGCGACGCCAGAACCATACACCTCCTCCAACACAGAGGAGGAATGCCAGCAGGAGCCAACGGTTACGCAAGAGCGGCGGGGTGATGGTAATCTTCAGCGTCGATTCGATATCACCCATCGTACCATCGTCGTTCAACATTCTGACATGGAGGACGTAGTTGCCATGCTTCAGCGACATATAGGTGATGTTGGGGTTGTTCTCCTCAGTGGCGATCCACTTGTCGCTGAAGCCCTCCAACATATAGATGAAACGGGAGGGGTTATGCATCTCACCCTTATCGGTGGCCAACTGGATGGTAAACTGGTTCTCGTCGTAACGCAGCGTGAGCTCGGGATTGGCATCGAGTGCTTCATCGAGGATCACACGGCCGTCGTACTTCTGTCCGACGCCCATCTGCTGGCCAAAGAGTTTCAAGCCACTGAAGATGGGGCGCTCCTTATTACCGACATTCGTCAGGAGCTTGGGATTAATAACATCCACACCACCAAGACCGCCCACCAACATCAGACCGTCGCGCGTACGACTGATAGAGCGCTGGTTATACGGGCCGTCCTGCAAGCCGTCTTTATTACTGAAACTACGGACGGTAAACGTCCAGTGCCCCTGTTCATCCTTCTTGGGAACGACGTTGGAGATGCCATGCTCCGTGACCACCCACATCGTATGGAGATTATCCTCTACGATACCGACGACACTGGATCCAAAGAGACCTGAATTCATATCGAGCAGCGTCTGATGGCCCGTCTTCTTATCCACGATACAGCAGCCCGAGGTGGAGCCATGCCATATCAGACCACGGCTATCCTCCATCACAGTGACTGTTGAGGCCATGGCAGCAGGCTGTCCCGGGATGACGGGGATGGTATCGTTCTTCACCTGTCCGCTCACGGGATTAATGAAAGAGTAGAAGTTGGAATGACCGACGATCAGCCAACCCTTCTGGATCCAGGAAGCAGAGGTCATGAAGAGTTCGGGGAAATTGCCCACATAGGAGTTCCACGTCTTGAACTTGCCCGTCTTGACGTTCAGGCGCTGCACGCCAGCACCCAGGGTTCCCATCCAGATGTCGCCCCACTTGTCTTCCGTGACTGACCATACGTTGTTGTTCTGCAAACCGTCTTCTGCATTCGAGGCGAGATAATTGGTGGCATGACCATTGGCAATATGGATCAATCCACCGTTATAGGTACCAAACCACACGGAGCCATCCCTCGCACTACAACTGGCCACCATGATATCGGAGGCAAAACCGCAGCGGGCCTTGTCGAACAACTCCGTCTCGCCCGTCTCAGGTACGTACTTGATGATACCACGGTTGTCGGTACCAAACCAATAGTTGCCCTGAGTGTCTTCTGTGGTTGTGTTCACGTCACCAATCTCGATCGTATTGAAGCCTATCATCTTCTCGATATACTGGTTCAGACCGTTACGATAGGCACCAATCCACATGCTGCCATTCTTATCGAGCATCAGGCGCTTGACCGTGTTCTCGCTCAGCGAGGTGGTGTCAAACTTATTATTGACGAACTGCTTGACTTCTTTGGTCTCAGGATTGATGACGAAGATGCCGTAGTGGTCGGTGGCAATCCACAGCCAGCCACGCTGGTCCATCGCCACATCCCACACCTGCAACGGATCAGGCAGGGCCGGGATGTCGTGGGCAGTGAGATAACTGTTCAGGGAGTTGTACCACTTCTTCTCCTTCTGGTCGAAGACAAACACTTTGGTGGATACCACCCAGAAATTGCCGTGCTTATCGACATAAATATAATAGGCCTGACTGGGCTCTCCGCCATTCTTGCGCATATAGTCATCCCTCCACAGCACCTTACCCTTGTTGCCATCGACACACATCAGGTCGCCGTCGCTGGAAGTCATCAGCAGTTTTCCATTCCATTCGGCTATCGTGTGAACCCAGTATTCCTTGGGAATCTCATCCTCGCCATAGCCGTATTTGATCAGCGTCATCGTCTTGGTTTTTGGATGGAAGCAATAGAGGCCCTCATCATAGCTCTTCACCCAGATGCGTTTCTGGGAATCGATGAAGAAACGGTCGATACCACTCTTGACGCCCCACTTGCGAAGAAGGGCGGCAGGATTACGGGTCACCTTCTCCGTGACAGGGTCAAAGACACTGAAGTTCATGCCCTGTTTCAGCCAGAGGTTACCTTCGACATCCTCCCAGATCTGATCGACATAGTTGTTACGCAGCGTCGTCGTGTCATTGGGGTCGGAATAGAAGGTACGGAAACGGTAGCCGTCGTAGCGGTTCAGACCGTAGGAAGTACCTATCCAAACATAACCTTTGGAGTCTTGGAACAGATAGTTAATCGTGGAGTTCGACAGACCATCGCGCGTATCCAGACGACGGAACTTCAGATCAGGTATCAACGTGTTACCTGCACTTGCAGCGAGGCAGCATCCCACCAGCAATGATATCAGAAATTTCTTCATAAAAAAGCTTTAGGTTCTATTTCGCGACAAATTTAGGCAAATTTCACGAAACTGACAAACTTTTTCTATGAAAAAAGTATTTCTGACACTCAAAAAGCCTGATCAAGCCTCCTCGTCATCCATCAGCACAGCCTCTTCGACATCATCGTCTTCAGGCTTATCCTCCACAGGCTGAGATACCGACTTCTCCATCCTGCGATGCTCACGATGCTCACGCCACGTCTTTCGCCACTGGCCCATACGGCTCCACACAAAGAGCAACAAGGCAGCCAACAGTACGTAGCAGCACCATGCCCACCACGAACTGTACCACGGGGAGCCGATGGTGATCTCCAGCCGACTCTCCACCTCACCCATCGTGCCATCGTCCTTCAGCATACGGACACAGAGCGTATAACTGCCTGGGGGAAGTGACATATAGGTGATATCAGGGTTGGCAGCCGTGGTCTTGATCCACTTGTCGTTGAAGCCCTCCAGCTGATAGATAAAACGGGTGCTGTTGTTGACACCTCCATTATTCGAAGCCATGTGGATGGTGAACTGGTTCTGGGCATAGGAAAGACTTATGCTACGCTGAAGATCCAGAGCCAGATCAAGGATGACGCGCCCATCGATCTTCTCGCCCACCTCCACTTCATGGTCAAAGAGCACAAGACCGCTGAAGACCGGCCGTTCCTTATTGTCACCATCACCGAGTTTCAGGGTGCTGATGATATCCAGTCCATCCTGACCGCCCAAGAGCAGTTCTCCTGAACGAGAACAATAGATGGCACGCTGGTTGAAGGGGCCAGGCTGCAGTCCGTCGCGGTCGTTGAAACTGCGGATCGTGAAATTCCACGAGCCATCGTCCTGCTTATATGGGGTAATATTTGAGACGCCATGATCGGTAGCGATCCACATCGTACGACGGGTATCCTCGGTAACGGCGACGACATTCGAACCGTGAAGGCCCGACTTCATATCCAGAAGGGTCTTCTGACCTGTCTTGCGGTCGTAAATGACCACGCCTGAAGGAGAACACTGCCACAGGAGACCGCGACTGTCGATGACCGCCTGTGTGGTGGCCGTGGAGACGGTAATGGCCTTCATGTCATTATCCTCAGGGAAGGTGCCATTAATGACTTTAAAGTTTCCTGGATGGATGAGGGCATAATATTCCGAGTTGCCAAGCACGATCCAACCATTGGAGCCGGTAGAGATACTATTGGTCCAAACGGTCTTCAAGTCGGAGTTCTCTGTCGTGAAGGAGCGCTGCTGACCGGTATTCTTGTCAATACGCACGGCACCGCCACCAAGCACACCTACCCATATATGTCCCCACTTGTCTTCAGTAATGCCCCAGATATTATTCGTAGCTAAAGCACTATTCGGGTCTGAAGCCCTGAAGTTTGACCAGTGCCCATCCTTGTATTTAAGCAGGCCGCCTTCGTAAGTGCCAAACCACAGGCTACCGTCCTTGGAGGCATAACTGCCCACGATGATGTCACTGGGCACACCCAAACTCTGTTTGGTGAACGTCTCCACAGGTTCCAGCGTCTTCGGATCCATCTTGATGATACCACCATCATTGCGACCCAGCCAATAATAGCCCTGCAGATCTTCCGTAATGGCATTGATATCACCCACGGCCAGGCTTTTAAAGTTAGACAGAGCCTCGGAGCACATGGCCACACCATTCTTGTAACTGGCCAGCCACATACGCCCCATCTGGTCTAAGTAGAGATGTTTGATGGTGATATCGGGCAACGTGGTCTCATCTCCCTTCACATTCGTGAACTGCCGCCATTCCTTGTTCTTGAAATCCAACAGGAGTACTCCTAAGTGGTCCGTGGCTACCCAAAGCAGACCTTTCGCATCGTAGCACACCTCCCATACAAGGATATCCTCAGGCACATTCTCAAAGCCCTTGGCCTTCATCAGTTCTGTGAGCGTAGAGTACCATCGTTTCTCAGCTCTCATGTAGATATAAGTACCTGTGGAATGGGTAATCACCCAGATATTCTGATCCTTATCGACTGTTACCCAGTAGTCGTTATAGGCATCAAGGGTACGTTTCACATAATCTTCCTTCCACAACACTTTTCCACGTTCCCCATTAATGCACATCAGTTCTCCATAGGTGGAGACGAGGATCATACCCTCATTGCTCTCAGCATAGGCAGACACGCCAAATTCCTTGTTAAAATTGTCGGGGCCGTAGCCGAATGGGATATGGGTAACCTTCTTCGTTTCAGGATTAAAGTAATAAAAACCATCCTCGTACGTCTTAACCCAGTAGTTCTTCTTCGAATCGAGATGAAGGCTCTCAATGCCGCCCTTGATACCCTGCGTGTTGAGCCAACGGCCAGGATTACGATCCACTTTCTCCGTCTTTGGGTCATAGAGGGAATAGTTCATGCCCTGTTTCAGCCAGAGCAAACCATCGTGCGCCTCCTGTATCTCATCAACTCGGTTATTACGGAGTGTGGTGGTGTCCTTATCGTAAGAGAAATAAGCCTTAAAGCGATAGCCGTCATAACGGTTCAGACCATAGCCAGTACCAAACCACATATACCCTTGCGAGTCACGCAGGATACTACTTACCATAGAATTTGACAAACCTTCACGGGTATCCAGACGACGGAACTTCATGTCTGGGATCATGGCGGCACTGGCCAGAAGACAGCACGCCAAGACAAGGGAAAAGGTTAGAAATAGACGTTTCATCATTATTCATCAGTATTTGTTGTTTGCAAAGATAATACAAATTATCTGTTTGCACAAACAATTATCAAGTTTTTTTCAATCTGACACTTAGATATAGTACTCAGCTGAATCCACCAGTCCTGCCCGCAGGGCATATTTCGTGGCCTCGTGCACATTGTTCACGCCTATCTTACGGAAGATATTCTTGCGATGGGTATTCACCGTATGGAAACTGGAAAAGCGCTTATCGGCTATCTCCTTGGTGGTCATTCCCAGGGCGATATCCTTCAGGATCTCCGTCTCGGTCTTCGTCAGTCGCATCTCATCGGCAGACTGCACAGGAGGAGCCAACAGGATCTCTGCCATGCGCTGACAGATATAGCGCTGACGACGGAGCGCATACTGGATGCACTCACGGATCTCTGCCAGGGAAGAGTCTTTCAGCAGCACGCTGAACTGCGAACTCACGGCTATGGCACGACGCACGAAATCGGTCGAGAGATCGAAACTGAACAGGATCCAGTGTGCCAACGGGAAACGCTCGTGCAGGATCTCCAGTTCGTCGATATCATTGATATCAAAGAGTGTATAGTCGAGCATCACCACGGCATCGCCATGTGCCTTCAACTGTTCGATGAGTTCCGTCTTATCTGCTGCCTGATGATAGTCAACAGCCTGTTTCTCACAGAGAAACATCAGCCCTGCACGGGTGATATCCTGAGGATCTGCTAATACGAAGAATGCCATATTCCTGATGATGTTAGAAAGACAATTTGATGCGGAAGCGCACACCATGCTTATGCGCCGTAGGCAGATAGTTATAGTTCATGCGCCTGACATATTCCACTTGGAAGAATTTGAAGATATTATGCACACCCAAGGATATCTCCCAATAGGGATGATGGGGATCGATGACGTAGCAGCCGTCAGGGAAATACATCAGCAACGAACTGCCTGCGTTCTCTGCCAGCAGGGGATTGTTCTTATCAGACAAACCACCCCACAGACACCTCACGGAGACCCATTCACGCCATTTCAGTTCTCTCAACAGGGGGATACGGTTGAATATCTTGCCGTTCATGTCCCAGTTCAGATACAGACTGGCAAAACGGTCCGTGGGGAACTCCATGTTATTGATAGCCTCGAAAGTATAGTTCTGTACGAGGTAGGAGAGATTGGTCTCTGGCATGATGAGCAAGGGGAAAGGCACCTGATTCCACTGGATGCCGCCCTTGGCATGGACATCGAACTTTCCCCACGAACTGAGCCAGAACCGTTTGAAGACGGACAGTTCCGTATAGTTATAGGCATAGTCGGCACCAAGCAATCCTTTGATACCCGTGGTATGGGCGAGCGTGATGATGGGAGCATCACGGTTGATATTCCAGCGTCGTTTCTTGTTCTTGATGAATGTCTCACCAGGCGCATAGCGCAACTCGGCGCGGAGTTCCGTAGTACGAATCTTGCGGGATGCCAAGGGATCGTCAACAGACTCTGACATTGGAATAAAATAGAGGTCACCCGCAGCCTCGTTCTCCTCAGTCTTCAATGAGACGGTGGTACGCAGCCCCCAAACTTCCTCGCGTTGGGCCGTGACCGACTGGCTATTATAGAACATCATCTTCTTGGTGTCGGCCCATTTGAGTGCCGTGAAGACATTATCCTTATCCGCCAGCAGGTATTTGTCAGAGGGTGACATCACATCATAGGTAGAAGAGACCGTCAGCGTTCGTATCGGGAACTCGTGGGGCATATATTCCTTCTTGTTGAACGACCATGTGACCTCTCCGCTGTAATAGGTCTTGTGAGAGCGCCATCCTCTAGCTATATAGCCCTTGAGGAAGAGATTGGAGTCGAGATTGGCCGTGGTCTGTGCAGACAGGCGCGTCCGAAGACCATCGATGAAGTTGGAGGTGATGAAGGTGTTCACGGGTCCTATGTCCACCTTACTGGGATGATTTTTCGTACCCGTTTCTATAAAGCTCTCCGTGAGGATCTTTATGGCCGTGAGGATATATTTATAGCCCTTGATCTTCTCCAGATCCTTCACGAACTGCTCCATGTTAGCCTCACTTCTGGTCAGTGTCACCTGACGGTTCTGCGTCCAGAAAGCCTCGCTGCGCGACTGGGCACCTGCCGTCTTCACCTCGTCGGCCTTGCCCTTAAACAGGGAATTGGGGATCTCCTCGAAAGAGAAATCCGTCAGGCGGGTGTTGCGCGTCATCGTAAACGACTCCATGAAATCCAAGTACTTGAGTTCCGTGAACATGTCATCGGTCGTGAGCACCCACTCCCCATTAGGCAGACGACTGAACTCCTGCACCACCTGCATGTTATCCACGAAATTGACGTCGCTCTTCCTGGGAATCGTCATCTCACAGCGCTTGACCAGCCAACTGGAGTCGGCCATGACATAGAGGTCGCCACGGAAGCCAAAATCCTGGGCGTTGTTCGGAAGGAAATGCAGATGGAAGCATTTGTCTCTCCCCACATAGAGTGTATCAATGATATAGTAACGGTAAAAGGAAATGGCTCCGTCGCCTATGGGACTGGTGAATTGATATTGCAGGAAACGGATATGGTTATCATAGATGTCAATGTCCGTAAAGACATCCTTAATGACCTCGTTGACGGCATCACCCGTCTGGACAACATGGTTGATACCCTCGGAGCGAGTGCCCAGAATAATCGTCTTCTCGCTATGCGGATCCTTACGATAGATCTTCTGCGAGACCGTCTCATCCAACGAGAACGGCAGCACCATCTTTCCATTGTAAGGAGACGTCTCAATCTGGTTCATCAGCCAGCGCATCTTCTTGTTTCTCGGATTCTCCATCCGCTCCTGAGTGATGTTATTGAGGGCAAGGGTCAGCTTCTGGTATTTATTGTACTGGTAATAGTCATAGTTGCTGAGGTCGGAACGTTTCTTGGCCGCAATCACCTTTCTCATCATTGCCACTGCAGGATTATCCTTCCTGCGATAGCGACTGCGCTTGGCCTTGACGGTCACCTCCTTCAATAGGGTGTTGTCGGCTTTCATCGTCACGTTACAGGTGCCCTTCACATTCGCGTTCACCATCACCGTGGTTGGCACATAACCTACGGCACTGAACGTCAGCACCCATCCCTGATGACGGGTGATCGCATAGTTGCCGTCAACATCCGCGACCACACCAATATCATGTCCCTTATACTGAACACTAACGGAAGGCACCGCCTCGCCCGATCGCTCGTCCGTGACGTGCCCCCGTATCATCTGCTGTGCGCTTGCCGACAAACAAGCGCACAGCAAAAGTACTATATACGTTTCCCTTATCCTCATTATCCTATCTATAATGTCGGGCTAAGGTACGTATTACTGTTCATTTATTTCTCGTTGACGTCAATCAGTTTCCAGATACCAGCAGCGCAGGCGCCACCCACGAACGGACCAACGATGAAGATCCAGAGGTTAGTCAGTGCGGTTCCTCCCTGGAAGACTGCAGGAGCAATCGAACGGGCTGGGTTCACAGACGTACCTGTATAACGGATGCACACCAGATGAACCAGGATCAGCGACAGACCGATGGCCAGACCTGCGAAGTTGTTGGTGGCACCATTGGTCTTGGCCGTAGCGCCCAGTACGACGAGCACGAAGACACAGGTGAAGATAATCTCAGCGAGCAGACCACCCAGCATCGACACGTTGACCTGCAGGTCATTGGCACCCGTACCTTCCAGACCAGGCACATTCTCCGTCAGGATGTAAAGCAACAGACTACCGATGAAGGCTCCGATCACCTGGAACAGCATATACATACCACAGTCCTTGGCACTCATGCGTCCGCTCAGGAACACACCGAGGGTGATGGCGGGATTGATATGACAGCCACTGATGCCGCCAATCGTATAGGCCATCGCCACGACAGCCAGTCCGAAGGCAAACGCCGTTCCCACCACAGCGGGGATATTGTTCACCGGATCACAACCCAAACTCACTGCGACACCGCAGCCCATCAACACGAGCACCATCGTGCCCACCATCTCTGCTAAATACTTTTTCATAATCTTAAGTTTTTAATGTTTAATGATTAGTGTTTAATATTTAATCTTTAATGTTTAATGTCTAATGTCTAATTTTCCTGATAGTCGAAATAGTCAAACAGCGCGAATGACCGCCCATACGCCTCCGACGTATTATTCTCCACGGCGTACAGTCCTATAACGGCACCCGTAAATCCGCCTACCACCTCCGAACTCAGCAACGAACTGTCAATTGATGTCAGCGTCTTATAGACCTTCCCGTCCTCGGAATAGTCAAACCAGTAATGCATACCGTCACTCCTGATTCTCAGGTAGGCCGAATAGCCATCGATCTCGGCTGTAGCCATGATGTTCTCCACATTCTTCAACTGATACTTGACGGCCACCTGCGTCTTCTCGTTCATCGGACGCAGGAAGATGTCCGCATGACCGTCGAACATCTGATATACCGTCATACCAGCCTCATCCCTGGGCAGTCCCTCTTCGAAATTTAGGAACGTCTCTGCCACGATATTCGGACTCTCCTGACGGCGCCCCACAAACGTAGGACGATCATTCTTCGACAGTTTCCCTCGCGAACAGACCATCTGTAGTCTGCCTAACCGTATCTGGTACTTGCTGGAATCCGGATTCTGCAGATACACCCACTCTGGTCCGAGGGGTTTATCAAAGTCGGTGCGGATATGCCGCTTCTGCGGCTGCTGGGCCACACCAAGAGGATTCCCGCTCATCAGCGTGTCGATAGGTTCCCCACCGTTCACCACTGGCCACTGTCCCGTCTTCCACACCACGGGAGCCAGGAACGTCTCACGACCCAGATGGTGGTAGTTGATGCCATAGTGACGATGGCCAAGGAACACCACCCACCACGAGCCGTCTTTCGCCTGCACGAAGTCACCATGTCCCACCGCCTGAATCAGACTCTCCTGTCCCTTCACATTACAATGCGTGAAGAGGGGGTTGTGCGGATAGGGCTCATACGGTCCGTAGATATTCCGACTGCGGGCGATCGTCATACTGTGGGCGATCTCCGTTCCGCCCTCCGAGAGCAACAGATAGTACCAGCCGTCTTTTTTATAGATATGTGGCGCCTCGGGATAGCGCATGCCCATGCCCTGCCACAGCGGTTTACTGGGCGTCAACTGCTTACCCGTCTTCGGGTCGATCTCGCAGAGCATGATGGTATTGTCAGGATTACCCACTAAATAACATTTGCCGTTCTCGAACCAGAGCGACGGGTCGATACCCAACTGTTCCAACCAGACGGGCTCGCTCCAAGGTCCCCTCGGATCCTTGGCTGTCACCATGAAGTTACCACCATTGCCTATATTCGTGGAGACCACGTAAAACAGCCCATTATAATAACGGATGGTGGGTGCGAAGATTCCCAACCACGAGTTGGCCTCCTTCAACGGCACCTGCGACTCACGGTCGAGCACATTACCGATCTGCTCCCAATTCACCAGGTCTTTCGAATGGTAAATAGGGATACCAGGGAAATACTGATAGGAGGGGTTAACCAGGTAGAAATCATCACCTACACGGCAGATGCTGGGGGAGGGATGAAAGCCCGGAATGATGGGATTATGATATTGCGCCGAAGAAGTCAGCGTCAACATGATCAAACTGATAAAGCACAAAAACTTCTTCATCTTTATAGCCTATTTGGGTGCAAAGTTAAGAAAAAAGATTGAAACACGATGAACTTTCAGGTTTTTTTTTTATCTTTGCACCAGATATGGAAGAAGTCAGCAAAATACCACAGGAGTGGAATAAATTCTACCTGAAGGATGTGTCGTTCGTCAACCTGATGACGCGCCGCATCTTTAACGTGCTTATCGTGGCCAACCCCTACGATGCCTTCATGCTCGAGGATGACGGCCGCATCGATGAGAAGATCTTTGACGAGTATATGGAACTGGGTATGCGCTACCCACCCACCTTCACACAGGTATCGACGACGGAGGAGGCCAACGAGGTGCTCCACACGACGGACATCGACCTCGTGATCTGTATGCCTGGTAATGCCGACAACGACGCGTTTACCGTGGCCCGCGAGATCAAGGCCGAGCACCCCAATATCCCTTGCGTGGTGCTGACACCGTTCTCCCACGGTATCACCAAGCGCATCCAGGACGAGGATATGTCAGTGTTCGACTACGTCTTCTGCTGGCTCGGAAACACCAACCTCATCATGTCGATCATCAAACTGTTGGAGGACAAGATGAACATCGACCACGACATCCGTGAGGCGGGTGTGCAGATGATCCTGCTCGTGGAGGACAACATCCGCTTCTACTCCAGTGTGCTGCCCAACCTCTATAACTATATCCTCGCGCAGTCGAAGCGTTTCTCCACCGAGGCCCTGAACCCCCACGCTGCCGCCCAGAGAAAGCGCGGCCGTCCGAAGGTGGTGCTCGCCACGAACTACGAGGAGGCCATGGCGATCTACGAGAAGTATCACGACAACACCTTAGGCGTGATCTCCGACACCCGTTTCCCGATGAAAATCGTACCTGGGCGCCTCTCGCATGTGGAGGAAGGTGACCCAGAGGCTGGTCTGAAACTGCTCCGTGAGATCCGCCACCGCGACGAGTACGTGCCCCTGATCCTCGAATCGAAAGAGACCCTCAACGCTGCCAAGGCCAAGGCCGAGGGCTTCCACTTCATTGATAAGAACTCCACGAAGATGAACGTCGATCTCCACCATCTGATGGAGGAACACATGGGCTTCGGCGACTTCATCTTCCGTGATCCGAAGACCAAGGAGGAGGTAGCCCGCGTGTCGTCGCTCAAGGAGTTGCAGGACATCATCTTCAAGATCCCCAACGACTCGATGCTCTACCACGTGTCGCGCAACCACATGAGCCGCTGGCTCTGTGCCCGTGCCATCTTCCCCGTGTCGGCCTTCCTGAAGCACGTCACGTGGCATAAGCTTCAGGATGTCGATGCCCACCGTCAGATCATCTTCGACGCCATCGTACAGTACCGTCGCATGAAGAACATCGGTGTGGTGGCCGTGTTCGACCGTCTGAAGTTCGACGCCTACAGCCACTTCGCCCGTATCGGTGAGGGCTCGTTGGGTGGCAAGGGCCGTGGTCTGGCCTTCCTCGACAATATCATCAAGCGCCATACGGAACTCAACCAGTATGAGAACGCCCAGGTCACCATTCCGAAGACTGTGGTGCTCTGTACCGACTTCTTCGACGAGTTCATGGAGAAGAACAACCTCTACCCCATCGCGCTCTCGGATGCCAGCGACGAGGAGATCCTGCAGCACTTCATGCGGGCGCAGTTGCCCGACTCGCTGATTGCCGACTTCTTCACGTTCTTCGATGCCGTGAAGTCACCCATCGCCGTACGCTCGTCGTCACTGCTCGAAGACAGCCACTACCAACCCTTCGCCGGTATCTACTCCACTTACATGATCCCCTACCTCTCCGACAAATACGAGATGCTGCGGATGATGGCCTGTGCTATCAAGGGTGTCTATGCCTCTGTGTATTACAAGGACTCGAAAGCCTATATGCTGGCGACGGAGAACGTCATCGACCAGGAGAAGATGGCCGTCATTCTCCAGGAGGTGGTGGGCAAGCAGTATGGCGACCTCTACTACCCAAACTTCTCGGGTGTGCTCCGTTCGCTGAACTACTACCCCATCGGCGAGGAGACGGCCGAGGAGGGTATCGCCTCGCTGGCCCTCGGACTCGGCAAATACATCGTCGATGGCGGACAGACGCTGCGCGTGTCGCCCTACCATCCGACGCAGGTACTCCAGATGTCGGAGATGGAGACGGCGCTCAGTGAGACGCAGACGCGCTTCTATGCCCTCGACATGACACACGTAGGCGACGACTTCAAGGTGGATGACGGCTTCAACATCAAGAAGATCCGCGTGAAACAGGCCGCCGAGGACGGCGCCCTTACCTTTATCGCCTCGACCTATGACCCTACGGATCAGATCATCCGCGACGGCATCTACGAAGGCGGCCGTAAGGTGATCTCCTTTACGGGTGTGCTCCAGCACGGCATCTTCCCACTGCCCGAGATTCTCCAGATGGTGCAGAAACTCGGCTCCGACGAGATGAAGCGCCCCGTGGAGATCGAGTTCGCCTGTAACCTCAACGACGACCGCACAGGCACGTTCTACCTCTTGCAGATCCGTCCCATCGTCGATAGCAAGCAGGTGCTCGACGAGGATCTCGAGGCCATCCCTGACGAGCAGTGTCTGTTGCGCTCCTACAACTCGCTGGGTCATGGTATCTCGGAGGATGTCACCGATGTGGTCTATGTGAAGGCGGGTGACGACTTTACCGCTGTGAACAATCCGATGATCGCCGAACAGATCGAACAGATCAACCGTAAGTTCCTGAACGAGAATAAGAATTATGTGTTGATAGGCCCGGGCCGCTGGGGCTCCAGCGACTACTGGTTGGGCATCCCCGTGAAATGGCCGCATATCAGTGCCGCCCGCGTCATCGTCGAGACGGCCCTGAAGAACTACCACGTCGATCCCTCACAGGGCACCCACTTCTTCCAGAACCTCACCTCGTTCGGTGTCGGCTACTTCACCATCAACACCTTCACGGGCGACGGCCTCTTCCAACAGTCCGTCCTCGACGCCCTTCCCGCCATCGAAGAGACGGAGTACGTGCGCCACGTGCGCTTCGAGAAGCCCCTGAAGATCATGATGGACGGCAAGAAGCAACACGGCGTAATCCTGGTTTAAAAAGAAAGGATCCCTGCAAGTTGGCAGGGATCCCTTTTGTTATAAGGCTATTGGTTCAAAGGGGAGGCCGAAGACATCGGCGACGGCCTTGAAGACGACCTTGCCCTCAACGATGTTCAGGCCCTTGGCTAGTGCGGGATCATCCTTGCAAGCCTTTTGCCAGCCCTTGTCAGCAAGGGCGACGGCATAGCGCAGGGTGGCGTTGGTCAGTGCCAGCGTCGAGGTGTTGGGTACGGCACCAGGGATATTGGCCACGCAATAGTGCACGATGCCCTCCTCGGTATAGACGGGTTCGCTGTGGGTGGTGGGCCGCGAGGTCTCGAAGCAGCCACCCTGGTCGATGGCCACATCGACGAGCACGGTGCCCGGCTCCATCAGCTTCAGCATGTCACGGGTGATCAGATGGGGCGTCTTGTCGCCTGGCACGAGCACGGAACCAACGACGATATCGACCGTCGGCAACTGTTGGCGGATATTGTGCTCAGAGGAGTAGAGCGTATGCACATTAGCAGGCGTCTCAAGGTCGAGTTGGCGCAGACGGGGCAGCGACACATCGGTGATGGTCACCTCGGCACCCATGCCGGCGGCCATCCGTGCGGCAGCCTCCCCGACGACACCGCCACCGAGTACCAATACTCTTGTGGGCGATACACCAGGCACACCGCTGATGAGTTTACCCTTACCACCCTTCGTCTTTTGCAGGTAATAGGCACCGTTGAGTGTGGCCATACGACCCGCCACCTCACTCATCGGCTGCAACAGGGGCAGTGAGCCGTTGGGCAACTGCACCGTCTCGTAGGCCAGACAGACGGCACCGCTCTTGAGCATGGCATCCGTCAGTTCCTTCTCGCACGCGAAATGGAAATAGGTGAACAGCAGTTGTCCCTTGCGCACCAGCGCATATTCGGGTTCAATGGGCTCCTTCACCTTCACGATCATCTCCGCCTCGCGATACACGTCCTCGATGGCGGGCAGGATCTTGGCACCAGCCTTCACATACTCGTCGTCGCTGAAACCACTGCCCTCACCAGCCGTATGCTGCACCAGGACCTCATGGCCGCGACGCGTCAGTTCTGCCACTCCCGCAGGGGTCATACCCACGCGGTTCTCATTGTTCTTAATCTCCTTGGGAATACCTACTCTCATAATTGATGGTGTTTAGTTAAACTTTCTTTTGATGGTGCAAATATACGAAAATTTCTGATATGTTGTTCACATTATTGATTATTTTTTGTATCTTTGTACCCTGAAAGGGATCACTCATCAATTCAAAGACCTAAACGATATGAACCTGAATCTTACATCAACCATCCGGATGCCCGACCATGCATTGCGCCGGCAAGTGATCGACCTCTGCAAGAAGGTCGGCAAACCTCTGTTGAAACTCTCCACAAAGGATTATGTAGATAACGGTCTCGGCCACCTCGTAGAGGAGTTCGACGGTCAGGCTGGACTCGTGAACATCGAGGTGTTCAACGAACTGCAGCACACCATCACGGGGTGGCCTGGCGGCAAGCCCGACGTGGATGATTCCACGCGCCCAGAGCGCGCTCTGCCTTACCCCAAGCGCGTCGTTGTCTTCTCGCCCCACCCCGACGATGACGTGATCTCGATGGGCGGTACCATTCGGAGACTGATGCAGCAGAAGCATGATGTGCACGTGGCCTACGAGACCTCGGGCGACATCGCCGTGGGTGATGAGGAGGTGCGCCGTTTTATGCATTTCATCAACGGTTTCAACACCATCTTTGCCAACGGCTCTGACGAGGTGATCAAGCACAGTTATCAGTGGGTGAAGAACTTCATCAAGAACAAACAGGAGGGTGACCTCGACAACGAGCAAATCCTGCGGCTGAAGGGACTGATCCGTCGTGGTGAGGCGCGTCTGGCCTGTGAATATAACGGTATCGACAGCAAACATATCCACTTCCTTGACCTGCCGTTCTATGAGAGTGGCAAGATCGAGAAACTGCCGATGTCGGAGCGCGACGTAATCCCTATTCAGGAACTGTTGGCCGAAATCCAGCCACACCAGATCTTCGTTGCCGCCGACCTCGCTGATCCCCACGGTACGCACAAAAAGTGTACGGATGCCGTACTGGCCGCCATCGACGAGGAGAAAAAGCTGGGGGCAGAATGGCTCAGTGACTGTCGTGTGTGGATGTACCGCGGCGCATGGGCTGAGTGGGAGGTCGCCGATATCGAGATGTGCGTGCCGATGTCGCCAGAGGAACTGCGCGAGAAGCGGAATGCCATCCTGCGCCACCAGAGTCAGATGGAGAGTGCGCCTTTCCTCGGCAACGACGAACGGCTGTTCTGGCAGCGCGCCGAGGATCGTAACCGCGACACGGCGAAAAAGTACGACGAGTTGGGCCTGGCCTGCTACGAGGCCATGGAAGCGTTTGTGGAGTACCATTTTTGAACATTCAACATTAAAGATTAAACATTAAAGATTAAAATGAAACGGGGATTTTTATTCTTATACCTTATAGCCTGCTTACCTTTATGGACACTGGCGGGGGATCCTGCGAATTATAACGTGGTGCCACTGCCACAGAGCATCGTGGAACAAAAGGGCGAACCGTTCATCCTCGAAGAGGGGGTGCAGATCTTAGCACCAGCCGAGTTGCAGAACGAAGCCGAGTTCCTCAGGCAATATCTGAAGGAGGTGACATGGAACGATCTCCCCATCGTAAGTCAGCGTGCTAAGAAGGCGCGTTATATCGAACTGGCCGTCTCTCCGAAGGTCACAGAGAAGGAAGGTTACATGATGACCGTCAATGCCCGTGGAGTCACCATCCAGGGCGGTTCCGCAGCGGGTGTGTTCTATGGCATCCAGACACTGCGCAAGGCCGTCAAGGAAGGGGTCATCATGAACCCTGTCGTGATCTCGGACAGTCCGCGATTCTCATGGCGAGGGATGCACCTCGATTGTTCACGCCACTTCTTCCCTGTGGCGTTCGTAAAGAAGTTTATCGACCTGCTCGCACTGCACAACATGAACGTGTTCCACTGGCACCTGACGGATGACCAGGGCTGGCGCATTGAGATCAAGAAATGGCCGAAACTCGTGACGGTGGGTTCCCAGCGCACAGGCACGATCATCGGCACGAACTCCGACCTCGACGACCATATCCCCTACGGTGGCTGTTACACCCAGGAGGAGGCCCGTGAGATCGTGGCCTACGCTGCCGCCCGTCATATCACCGTGATCCCCGAGATCGACATGCCAGGCCACATGTTGGCGGCCCTCGCCTCCTACCCCGAACTCGGCTGTACGGGTGGGCCTTATCAGGTGGGCCACTACTGGGGCGTGTATAAGGACGTGCTCTGCGTGGCCAATTCTAAGGTGTATGAGTTTGTAGAGGACGTGCTGACGGAGATCATGGACATCTTCCCCTCGGAGGTAATCCATATCGGTGGTGACGAGACACCCACAGACAAGTGGCAGGAGTGCCCGAAGTGTCAAGCGCTGAATAAGGCCCTGGGTGCAGACAACGCCCAGAATGAGGCCTTCGAGCCACTCACCTCGAAACTGTCGCCTCTACAGGCACATTTCACCAAGCGCGTCTTTGACTTCCTCACCGCCCACCATCGCCGTGCCCTTGGTTGGGACGAGATCCTCGACGGATCTCCACAGGATGCGATGATCATGTCATGGCGCGGTACAGAGCCAGGAGCGAAGGCCGCCGAGACAGGTCACGACGTGATCATGACACCGACGACCTTCTGCTACTTCGACTACCAGCAGACGGAGGATGTGCTCTTCGAGCCGAGCCGTTGTGGCGGCTTTATCCCCGTGGAGAAGGTCTATGCCCTCGATCCCGCGCCCGACAGTCTGTCCGTGGCCGCCCGCCAGCATATCCTCGGTGCCCAGGCCAACATCTGGACGGAGTATATCACCAACGAGGAGTTGGTGGAGTATCAGGCGCTGCCCCGTATGTCGGCCCTCGCCGAAGTGCAGTGGACACAGCCTCAGCGCAAGGACTACGAGGCCTTCAAGGAGCGTCTCTCGGCATTCACGGCCCTCCTCGAACTTTATGGCTATACTTACGCCAAGCACCTCTGGCCCGAGCGTCAGATCCCAAACAGATGGCAATTCTAAACATATCAAATACATAGACTTATGAAAAGAAAACTGCTGATTATCAGTATGCTGCTGCTGACTGTGTCGATGCAGGCACAATGGGGGCAGATGAAAGAGGACCTGACGAATACGGCCCGCAAGTTTATAATTGACCTCACGGAAGACGGCAAGGCACAGATGGTGTGCTACCTGCCCAAAGCACCCTCAGGCAGAGCCATCGTGGGTGTACCAGGAGGCGGCTATTCGGTGCTGTCGAACTCGCACGAGGGTTATCTGGCCTCTGGCTGGTTGAACGGGCGTGGCATCGCCTACTTCGTGGTGAACTACCGCTTGCCCGAAGGCAACCGTTTTATTCCCATGAGTGATGTGCAGATGGGCATCCGTACGGTGCGCGACTCCGCCGACGTGTGGGGAATCAATCCCCACGACGTGGGTATCATGGGTTTCTCGGCTGGCGGTCATCTGTCGTCGGTGATATCTACCCTCTCCGATTTCGACGCACGCCCAGACTTCTCGATCCTGTTCTACCCTGTGATCTCGATGGACGAGAATGTATCGCACATCTGGTCGTGCCGTAACTTCCTCGGTGAGGACCAGAAGAATCCGGAGTTAGTGGCTCAATATTCCACACAGAACGCCGTGCGCCGTCATCTGACCCCCCCAGCCATCATCATCTCGGCCAGCGACGACCGTCTGGTACCCCTGGTGACCAATGGTTTGGAGTATTATAAGGCCATGCGTAATGCAGGCAACGACTGTACGATGTATATCTACCCCACAGGCGACCATGGTTTCGGCTTTGGTCCTTGGTTCAAGTACCACGACCAGATGCTCACGGATCTGGGCAACTGGCTCGACCACCTGAAGACGCCCAAGAAGGGTGCCGTCAAAGTAGCCTGTATCGGCAACAGCATCACCGATGGCCACGGCATCGACATGGCGACGGCCTACGGCTATCCCGCCGAACTGCAGAAGATTCTGGGCGACGACTACTATGTGAAGAACTTCGGTGTGAGTGCGCGCACCTTGCTGAACAAGGGTGATTTCCCCTATATGAACGAATTGGCATGGAAGGACGCACTGGCGTTCGAGCCTGATATCGTAGTCATCAAACTGGGCACCAACGACTCAAAGCCCCAGAACTGGCAATACGCCTCGGAGTTCAAACAGGATCTGGAGCAGATGGTCACCACGCTCTGTCCTGCCCTGAAGCAGCCTGCCAAGAAGAACAAGAAGGCACGGGCGTTTGCTCCCACCAAACCGCTGATCTATCTCTGCACGCCCATCCCCGCCCTTAAGACGAGTTGGGACATCAGCGATTCGATCATCGTCAATGGCATTATCCCCATCCAGCAGGAGGTGGCCAAGAAATACAGTCTGAACGTTATCGACCTGCACACGCTCTTCGCTGGTGATGCCGACAAGATGCAGGACGACGGTATCCATCCCGACGGCAAGGGTGCACGCAGGATAGCAGAAATTGTTGCTGGAGCCATCAAATAACTACTGTCCGCCCAGGCGGGAGAAGTAGTCGGCGATATCGTCCCAGGTCTTGAAGGTATCCGTACCAAACTGGATAAGTGTCGCCATTCCCTCGGTCTTCTCTATGTCGATCAGATAGTCGCCATAGAGAAGGCTTTTTTGATTGGTAAAGACTGTATGGCCATAGGCGGGCACGTTGATGTACTCGTAGAGCCAGGCATTGATGTCCGCATAATACTGGGACTCTGCGGGGGCTGCCGCCACGAAGAAGAGTTGGTAGGTCTCCAACAATGTGCGGATGGTCTTCTGCGAGGAACTCAGCGGCTTCTTCCAACTATCCATCAGCGTATTCACATCGATATAGATAATCGGACGCTCGCGGCCCTCCTGTCTGTCATCCACCCAACGGATGACGGGAACCACAGAGTGCATAAACGCATGGTCGTTCATACTGTGCTCCCCGTGAAAACGGATAGCCGTCGGATAGTGCTCGCGGTAGAGGCCGTAGGTGTTCACGACGGCATCCTCGTCACCGAAGAGCCCCCACACACGGCGCTGTTCTTTAGGCGACACCTTCGAGAAACAGTGCTCAGTCATCTCCTTATATTCCTTCACCAGGGCCTTTGTCACGATAAAGTCCATCACACCGTCCTGTCGTGGATTCAAGAAACGTTGTGCCCCGATCATACCGTGATCCTTCATCGTCTCACCCATCTCGAAAGCCGGGTTCAGGAGAATGCGGTCATAGCCATATAGCATCTCGGTGTACATACCACCCATTGAGATGCCGATGATGAGGTCGGGATTCTCCTGTGCGCAAACATCCTTTAACAAGGTAATAGCCTCCTGAGGATGGAGGGGGATATCGTATGCCAGTACCCTCGCACTGGGCAACACCTGACGAATGCGTGTCACCGATCCTGACTGTGCACTACTTGCGAAACCGTGTACATAAAGGATGGTCTTTCCCTTAAAAAGATCGGGGAATTGCTTGATGTATTGGTTCTGTTGTTCCATATCAGCGGCAAAGATAATCATTTTTCATGTCTTTCGCGCATTTTTTTGGAAGATATATGCGTCTTCTCAATTCTTTTTCATACCTTTGCAGTTCAAATACCGAGAACAAAAGACCTGATTAATATGAATTTCCTTGAGGAGAAGATCTTAGTCGATGGTGTTATCAAACCAGGAAACATCCTAAAGGTGGACAGTTTCCTAAACCACCAGATTGACATTGACATCATGCGCCAGATGGCGTACGAGTTCAAACGTCGTTTTAAGGGTATCGAGGTGAACAAGGTACTGACCATCGAGGCCAGCGGCATCGCCATTGCCACGCTGTTGGGAGACCTCTACGACGTGCCCGTGGTGTTTGCCAAGAAGAGTGAGACGGCCAACAGCACTGACGACAAGTACGTGTCGCAGGCCTATTCGTTTACCCATAAGAAGGTGAACAACGTCTTCATCTCCCGTCCCTATCTCCATGCCTCTGAGAAGGTACTCATCGTCGATGATTTCCTGGCAGACGGTCAGGCCATCCATGCACTTATCGACCTGGTGCTTCAGGCAGGCGGAGAGGTCGCCGGTATCGGTGTTGCCATCGAGAAAGGTCAACAGAATGGTGGTCGCATACTCCGTGAGGAGGGCTATCGTCTGGAGTCTATCGCGATCATCGAGTCGATGGACTGGGAGACGCAGACCATCCGTTTCCGTCCTCAGCCGGAAATAGACTTTGGAGAGACACCGATCAAAGCAATTAAATAGACAAATCACAATAAGAACCGATATGAAAACAAAAGCCCTTGCATGGTCCGTGGCCGCCGTTTGTTGCGCCATGATGGCCGTCTCCTGTGCCCAGCAGACACAGAGCGAGAAATCCGGACTCACCACCGTTGGTAACCCCTATCTCCCCCTCTGGGAACATATCCCCGATGGAGAGCCTTACGTGTTTGAGGATCCAGACCAGCCCGGAAAGCAGCGTGTATATATCTATGGTTCGCACGACGATCTGGTAACAGCCTACTGCGGGCGTGATCAGGTGGTATGGTCAGCATCCGTCGATAGTCTGAACAACTGGCGCTATGACGGTGTGATCCTCGTGGTAGATAAGAATGCTAAGGGCGAGCCCTTTGATTCCGCAGGAACGGCAGATGTGCTCTACGCACCTGATGTGGCACTGGCAGTTGACAGCACAGGTAAGAAGACCTACTACCTGTTCCCCAACGACCAGACGGGTTACCGCAATGGTCTGATTGCAAAGAGCGACCGTCCTGACGGTCCCTTCGAGGTGTGCAACTGGAAAGATGACGATGCTAACCAGGTAGATGGCATCTATGGTTTCGACCCCGCTGTGTTCGTGGATGACGACGGCCGCGTATATGGCTACTGGGGTTTTGAGCACTCGTATGCCGCAGAGATTGATCCCGCGACGATGTGTACGGTGAAGCCTGGCACCCAGATCATTGACGGTATGATATCTGGCAGAAACGAGCCGGGTATCTTCAGTTTCTTCGAGGCCTCATCAATCCGTAAGATCAAGGATAAGTACGTGTTTATCTACAGCCGCTTTACGAAAGACGGTGAGTTCGGACTGCCCGTATCGAACTATACCCTCGCCTACTGCTACAGCGACCAGCCTTTAGGTCCCTGGACCTACGGTGGTACGATCATCGACGGACGTGCCCGTGAGATCAACGAACAGGGCGACACCATCGCCTCGGCTACGCCCGATGGCAATACCCACGGTTCGATCTGCGAGATCAACGGTCAGTGGTACGTGTTCTACCACCGTCAGACGGGTACTGACGAGTATGCCCGTCAGGCCATGGTGGCTCCCATCGAGGTAAAGGTGGAAGAAGGTGAAGGCGGCAAGGTGGAGATCTCTGAGGGCGAGTACAACTCGCAGGGCTTCGCACTGAATGGTCTTGACCCGTTTGAGGTTCACTCTGCTGGTATCTGCTGCTGGTACACGGGTCCGAAGGTGGCTGAGCACAACTGGCCCAACAATACCTTCTACGGCTCGTATGTAGCCTCAAGTTATGGCACAGACAGTAACTTCGCCGAACCCTACGACCTGAAGAACAATACCAACCTCGTGGTGAACAATACCGACGGCTCTATCGTGGGCTATAAGTACTTCAACTTCGATGCTGAGCGTTTGGCAAATGAGGATAACCTGATGCTCTGCGTGAACCTGATCCCTGAAGGTATCGACGGCACCATTAAAGTAATGATGGATCGTCCCTGGACTTCTCAGGGTGGCAAGAAGATTGGCGAAGCCAAACTGACTGCTGACATGGCGAGATCAGGAAGAACGATCTCGCTGGCAAGCACGCCATCTACTTTGTCTTCAAGTCCGACACCAAGAAGAAGTCGCTTTGCACCCTCCAGGACCTGGTTTTCACATTTGCAATCAATTAAATAACCGACAAAATAATGGACAAGAAATTAAGACAAGGCACGCTCTGCGTACAGGCAGGCTATAAGGCCAAGAACGGAGAACCGATAGAGTTGCCCATCATCCAGAGTACGACGTTCAAGTACGACGACTCTGACGAGATGGCCAAGTTGTTTGACTTAGAGAAGGAGGGCTATTTCTATACCCGTCTGCAGAATCCCACGAACGATGCTGTGGCAGCGAAGATCGCTACCCTCGAAGGCGGTGTAGGCGCTGTGCTGACATCCTCTGGACAGGCTGCCAACTTCTACGCCATCTTCAACATCTGTCAGGCTGGCGACCACTTCATCACCTCGAACGAGATCTACGGTGGTACGTATAACCTCTTCGGTGTGACGCTGAAGAAACTCGGCATCGACTGCACCTTTATCTCTCAGGAGGCCTCCGACGAGGAGATTCAGGCAGCCTTCCGCCCCAACACAAAGGCCGTATTCGGTGAGACCATCTCGAACCCCGGCTGTGCAGTGTTCGACATCGAGCGCTTCGCCAAGATCGCCCATAAGAACGGAGTGCCCCTCATCGTGGATAACACCTTTGCCACACCCGTGAACTGCCGCCCGTTTGAGTGGGGTGCCGACATCGTCACCCACTCCACCACAAAGTATATGGACGGTCTGGCCACACAAGTAGGCGGTGTCGTCGTGGATAGCGGCAACTTCGACTGGCTGGCAAATGCCGAGAAGTTCCCCGGCCTCTGTACGCCCGATGAGTCCTATCACGGACTGACCTACGTAAAGGCCTTCGGCAAGATGGGCTTCACCACAAAACTCGTCGCCCAACTGATGCGCGACCTGGGTAGCATCCCCGCCCCCCAGAATGCCTTCCTGCTGCACCTCGGACTGCAGACGCTCCATCTGCGCATGGCCCAGCACTGCAAGAACGCCCAGAAGGTGGCCGAGTTCCTCAGTAGCAACGACAAGGTGGCATGGGTGCACTACTGCGGTCTGCCCAGCGATAAGAACTACGCCCTCGGACAGAAATATCTGCCTAATGGCAGTTGTGGTGTGATTGCCTTCGGACTGAAAGGTACCCGCGAGACCGCTATCAAGTGGATGGACTCTTTGGAGATGATCAACATCGTAACGCACGTGGCCGATGCCCGTACCTGTGTGCTGCATCCTGCATCCCACACCCACCGTCAGCTCTCCGACGAACAGCTTCTTGAAGCCGGTGTCGCTCCTGACCTGATCCGCCTCTCCGTAGGTATTGAGGACGTGGAGGATATCCTTGACGATATCAAACAGGCTTTGGCTAAAATTTAAATTCTCCAAAATCCGTTGTTCTTTACAAGCTTTTTTCGTATATTTGCAGCCGAGAATAAGTCAAACAAAGCATTGATTCTATGGATACAAATACCAAGAAATGGCTGCGGCCAGTGATCATCGCCGCGCTGGCGGTGGCGGTAGTGCTACTGGCGGTGGCGCTGAACTACACAGTTCGAGCAGAGCGCAATGCGCGCTACGTCGGCATGATGAACGTGGTGGAGGAGAAACTGTCGAAGACCATCAGGGGCGTGGAGATGAATGCGGAGAACGTGTTCGACGAGGTGAGGAAGCATATGGAGTCGCCGCAGGCTGTCATCGAGGCCCTCGGCAGCAAGACCAGCCTGAACCCCGACGTCATCGGCTACTTCGCAGCCTTCGTGCCCAACTACTTCCCACAGGAGGGCCGGTGGTTCCAGCCTTACGTGCACCAAGGCGACTCGACGGAGTTCGTGCTGACGCTCGTGGGCTCGGCGCGCCACGATTATACCACATCGACATGGTACGTGCAAGGCATAAAAGAGAAGGAGAGTTTCTGGTCGGAGCCGTATTATTACGAGGATAACCTGAACGTGACCAGCGGCTACTATATGACGTTTGCCACGCCCATTTTCGACGCGCAGGGCCGCTTGGCATGCGTCTGCGGAGCCGACATGACGCAGGAGTGGATGATAGACCAGTTGCGGCAGATAGAGGACGAGGTGAGGAACGATGAGCTGATGAACAGCTATCGGTTGGCTGGGAACGACGATTTCTTCATCGTCATCCTGAACGACGATGGCACCAGCTTCGCCCACCCCGACGGGCATATCGTCACCATGAGCGACGAGGCATTTGTCGACAACTTGAAGAATCACCAACGCGGCGTGACCGAACTGGAGGTGAACGGTGTGCCGTCGCGTGTCTATTACACCCCGCTGAAGCGCACCCACTGGTCGGTGGCCATTGTCGTAAAGAAATGAAGAAAAAGGTATTCATCGTACTGACGGTCGTCATGACGACGCTGGCCGCAGGGGCGCAGACATCGGGTGCCGACGGCGACGACCACATCGCGCAGCTGGAGAAGGAGATGTACCGCTACTACAGCTCAAGCGCGATTGACAGTTTCATGCTCATCACCGACCAGCTGATAGAGGCGTGTCGCAAGGCCGGACCCAGTCAGGAGCGGCTGTTCTACAAGGCGTGGTCGAACCAGGCCATCTACAGCTTCAACAGGGTGAACCGTACGCGCGGTCTGGAGCTGGCTCAACAGATTCACGACTACGCCTACCAGCACGATAGCAAGTTCGGACTCTACACGTCCACATACGCTCTGGCCACCATGTCGTCGACCCTGCGTCACTTCGCCCAGGCCGAGCATGAGTTCACTGAGGCCATCAACTACCAACACCGTTTCTTCCCCGACGAGAGCGCCGCTGCCCCCTACCTCGGAATTGCTAAAATCTACGTCAATCTGAAGAAACCCGAGAAGGTGCTCGACTGCGCCCGCAAGGCACTGGCCGAGCCCAACGTCATTATGCAGCACAAGCTATCAGCGTGGAGTCATATCTGCATTGCGTACAACGACGAAAAGTACAGCCGTGATGACTTCAACCGCGCCTATGCCGAGCGAGAGAAACTAAAGCACGACATCGGGCACGACGACAACTTCGGCCCCGTCGTCAACTTCTACCACGCCATGAAGAACGGCCGCTACGCCGAGGCCCTTGACATCGCCACCAACATCCAGGGCGGCGCCGACCGTCTGGGATTCATATCCGAAGCCTATGCCAGTCTCGGTGACTACCGGCAGGCCTACCTCTACAGGATGCGTCACATGGAATATCGCGACTCTGTCAACACCGCCGAGGTGCAGAAGATGTCCTACGAATATGCCACACAGATTGACGTGACACGGGCGGAAAACGAGGCCAAAGACCTGCGTCTCTCCAAGCTGGACCTGCAGATACAGGCCGCCATGGTCATCTTCCTCATCACCCTCGCCTTCTTCATCTTCTACTACTTCCGCCGCCGCAAGCAAATGCAGGAACTGCGCCATGCCTACAACCAACTGGCCGACACGACCACCGCCAAGGAGCGCATAGACAGCGAACTGCGCATCGCACGCAACATCCAGATGTCGATGGTGCCCCAAACCTTCCCCGCATTCCCCGACCGCCGCGACATCGACCTTCATGCCGCCATTGTGCCTGCCAAGGAAGTGGGCGGCGACCTCTACGACTTCTTCCTACAGGACGACCGCCTCTGCTTCTGCGTGGGTGACGTCAGCGGCAAGGGCATCCCCGCTTCGCTCACCATGGCCGTCGCCGTCAACCTGTTCCGCACCGTCGCCAAGGAGGGCTTCTCCCCCGAGGTCATTGCCACCAAGCTGAACGACACGATGTCAGCCAACAACGAAAATGCCGTCTTCGTCACCATGTTCATCGGCATCATCGACCTCAAGACCGGCAACCTCGACTACTGCAACTGCGGCCACAACTCGCCCGTCTATGGTGAGCGACGCATGCACACCTCGCAGACCGTTTTCCGCTTCCTCGACGTCGAGTCAAACGTCCCCATCGGACTCTGGCCTAACTACACCTTCGTCGGAGGCCACCTCGATGACATCCGTGGCAGTTCGCTCTTCGTTTACACCGACGGCGTCAACGAGGCCGAGAACCGCTTGCAAGAGCAGTTCGGCGAGAAGCGCATGCTCCGCGTACTCCGCGAGTCAACACAACCCTTCGGTGAGCGCACCCCCAAGACACGCTCCCACTTCCTCATAGACGAAATGAAATGCGCCCTCGACGCCTTCGTCGATGGCGCCGAGCAGAGCGATGACCTCACCATGCTCTGCGTCAGCATAAAATAGAGATGAGAACTAAGAATTAGGCGTGGTTCTCACAAGGAATCCATAGCCAGAAGGTGGAGCCGCGGTTTTCGCCGGCGCTAATGACACCGATGTCGCCTCCACAACTATCAGCAATCGACTTACAAATGGCCAGTCCCATGCCTGTGCCCTGTACAAACTCGTTGAGCTTGACGAAGCGGTCGAATACTATCTTTTGTTTGTCCTTAGGAATACCTATGCCGGTGTCCTCGCAGTAGAGGTACATGCCATGCTTCTCGTAGCGGTAGCCCAGTCGGACATAGCCCTGTTCGGTGAACTTCACGGCATTGGTGACGAAGTTGGTGAGCACCTGCTGGATGCGCTCGAAATCGAGCGTGGTGACGAAGGTATCGTAGGGATTCTCCTTGATGAACTTCAGCTCCTTGCCTTGCACGCGCTGCTGGAGGGTCAGGCAGATGTCGTCAAAGGCAGTGGCAAAGTCGATGGTCCCGGGTTTGATGGTGAGCGTACCGCCGCTGATGGACGAGGCCTCGATGATGTCGTTGATGAGTCGCTGCAGCATGTCGCTGGAGTTTCGGATGATTCGGACGTACTCGCCACGCTCAGGATTGTCGCCCAGCGTGTCGAGGACGCTGGTAAATCCGGCGATGGCGTTCAGTGGCGTGCGCAACTCGTGGGTCATTGACGCCATAAAGCCACTCTTCAGCCTAACACTCTCGTCGGCCAACGTGGTGACAGCCTGCAACTGTCGGCGGGCCTCCTCGATCCTGGTGTTATCGACGATGATGCGCATCCTGCCGTCGTCGCCTTGCTCTAAGTGGCGGTCGCTATGTTCCAAGAGGAAGGCCAGAGTCTGCTTCTTACGCTCAATATCGGTCATGATGGCCTGCACCTCCTTGTCGTGCAGATGGCGGTCGTGGTCGCGGTTGCGGTCATCGGTGATGTCGAGCGCGGTAATGAAGTAGTTGCAGATCTCGCCATCGCTGTTGAACAGCGGCAGGATATAGAACTCTATGTAGCGATTGATACCCATCTCGGGGTATTCCATGTGCTGGCAGATGAGCAAGTCATTGCGGTTGTCGGACGAGTAGATGTTGCGGAACAGCGGGACATCGAACATGCAGACGGTCTCCCAGAATCGCTTGTTCTCGGGATTCTCATCGGTCATGCTGCAGAGTTCCCGCATGTTATCGTTGAGGTCCATGAGAAAACCGTTTTTGTCGTAGAACGACATGGCGATGAACGGGATGTTCGACAATTGCTCGTACTTCTTGACGAGTTCGCGCTCGGCCTTATTCTCCTCGAGGTCGTGGGTGACGTCGTGGATGGCGTTGATGACATAGGCGGGATGCCCCTCGTTATCGAGCTCTAGGATGGCATGGCCATGGAAACTGAGCCAATGGGGGTCGTCGTCGGTGGCGCTGTTGAACAGCTTGTTCAGCACGAACTGGCGCTCACGGCCTTCGGTCAGGCGCTTCATCTTCTGGGTGAACTCTTGTTGCTGGCTGGGATGGATGTGGTTGGTGAATTCCTCTAATGTCAGGCCTTCATTGGGCAGTATCTGGCCGTACCTGTTGGTCATCCGGTCGTTCTTGATGTCATAGACCATAATGATGAAGTTGCCCATGTGCAGGGCCTTGTACATCATACCATTCAACTCCGTCGATTTGCGGGCGGCGCTCCGCACGTGGGCCTTCGCCAGCCGCGCGAAAAAGTAGCAAAGGGCCGTCAGTAGCAATACGGCGGCGATGATGTAATAGACGATTGGCGACGAGTGGGCGTGGACGCGCTCGGGATGGAACCAGCGATCCTGAATGGCAGCAATCTCGCCCCTCTGCTTCAGGCGCGAGTACTGGTCGTCTATCTGTTCAATCAATTGCCGGTCGCGGCCAATGATATGGATCTCGGAGATGGGGATGCCCACGTCGTTAAGCGCGATGCCCTCGAGGTTGAGTTCCTTGATTTTCCACTTCAACGGCTCCTCGCCCCACACGTAGTATTTGTAGTCGCCGTTGAGCACGCCCAAAAGTGCCACGGCTGTTGCGCATCGTATCGCCGTCCATGAAGTAGAAGGCAGAGTAATCGCCGGGCTTGAAGACGGCACCATCACGCTCCAACTGACTGAGCGACACCATACCGACGGAATCGGAGTGCGTGGCCACGCGGATGCGATTGTAGTTGACGATATTCTCCGAGAGGACGTAGGGCTCGCGACGGTAGCGGCGGGCATTGGCCAGGATGATGTCGGCATCACCGCGCTCGAAGGTCTTCAGGGCGATGCTCCAGTCTTTCATCACGAACCGGCAGGGCAGGTTCAGCTCTTTCATCACGGCCTGCATCACATCGATATTGCTGCCCGAGGGCTGCCCCTTGTCGTTTAGGAACTCATAGGGCGCCTTGTCCCAGTCGCAGACAATGATGACGGGCCGCTGATTGGTGTACGTGTCGGAGAGCTGCTGCGCCATTGACCTGATGGCAGTGGCACTGAGCAACAATATAATATAGGTATATAGACGTTTCATGGGCTAAGCGGTTTTCTTGCGTTTAATGACTGAGGCGTGACACGGAATCATGATGTAGATGGTGGTGCCCGACCCCTCTTCCGAACTGATTTCTAAGGTGCCGCCCATCTGGCTGACCAGCTCCTTGGTGATGGCCAGGCCCAGACCTTTGGTGTTGTGGGCACCGCCCAGTTCCTCCTGGATACGGATAAGCTCGGCCTCGGGGATACCCTCGCCCGTGTCATCGACCGAGATGATCAGTCGGCGGCCGATGTAGTCGTAGCGGGCCCTGACGGTGCCCCGCTTCGTATGCTGCGCGGCGTTGCACGTCACCTGTTCGATGACGTGGCCAAGGTTCTCGGCATCGATGTCAACGGTCAGCTGCTCGTAAGGATTCTCCACGATGTAGTGGGTGTCGGCATTCATAAACTTCATCCAGCCCGTAGCACACTGCGACTCAAACAGCTCAGCGAAGTTCTGCGCCTGCCGGTTGATTTCGACCATCCGTGCCTCCAGGCGCGACAGGAAAAGGATGTTGTCTACGATGTGCAACAAATAGTCAGCATTCTGCTGGATGACCTTGCACAGCTCCGGCTCGTTGGCAGAAGAACTATTGTTGTTGATCTGCGCCACGTGTTCGACCACAGCATTCATCGGATGGCGAATCTCCTGCACCATGTTCTTCACGAAACTGTTCTTTGTCTTCTCCACCTCTTGCACCTTCGCTGTCTGCAGATCCATCTGACGCTCAATCCAGTCCATCTCGCTAATGTCGCGCAGCATACCGCAGTACTCCATCGCCTTGTCGTTGTGGCAGGGCTCTAAGCGGAAATACAGAATCAAGGGCCTTCCACCTGCCGAACGGAGGGTGGTTTTGATGTTACACTCTATCACCTTGTCTGCATAGTCGTCCATCTCGCTCAATAGGCGCAAAGCCTGTCGCTGCGACTGCTCATCGACCAGTGTCATACAACGTGTCTGCGTCAAAGCATGCTGGATGGTGTCGGTACCCCGGTAGATAGTCAGTGTATGGGAGTCGGGCGAGTAGGTGACCTGGCGGATATCAGTATCACTGATGGCGGCGTTGAGAATCTCGGAATATTGTCGCTGCTCGTCGCGCAACGCGTTAATCTTCTTTTGGTCTTCCTGCTCCAGGTCTTTGCTGCTGACCAACATGGTGATGTCGCGGCAGAAGGCGAAGACACCCAGCATCTCACCGGCATCGTCGTGGATGGTCATCAGGCGGAACTCGGTTATCATGTCGTGGCCGACGGTCTGGGTGGCCTGGTATCCGTTCATGTCTTCCAAATCCTGTATGTCAATGTTGAACATCGAATGGATATCAACGCCCTCTTCAATGATTTCTTCAGCATTGCATCCAAAGATGTCGCAGGCCTTGGGGTTGATATTGACGAGCCGACCGTCCTTGTTGAAGAGGATGATGCCTAAAATCGGGGTGTAGAAGATGGACCAGTAGCGCAGCGTACGCTCTTCGTCGAGCCGCTTCTGCTGCTGTTCCTCCGTCACGTCCTTCTTGGTGCCGATGATGACGGCGGGGTTGCCCTTCTTGTCGCGGCTCAATACGGACAGCACAATGTGGTAGTCGCGGTCGTTTGTGTCGCCACCCATTCCCAAGCTGCGATCCCCTACCCGTAGCCTCTCCATGTCTTTGGCACGCAAATTCAACTCAATCTCCTTCTCTTCCTCATCGGTCTTTCTGGTTTCAGCGAGCTTGTCAAGGGCTGACTTCAGACTGATGAAATCCTCACGGCTGTATCGCTGCGAGAATTCCTCCATCGAATACGTGTAAGCCACTTGTCCGTTATCGTTATGCCAAGAGAACTGGTTCTTCTTGATGTCGTAGGTCCATATATGTACCTGACTGGTCTGCAGAATCAGCGCCAGACGATTGTTGCGCTTGACGTTCTCGAGTCTTATCTTCCGGTTTTGGATACGGTAGCTGATGCCATAGACGGCCATGAAGACCAACAGCAGCAAGCCGCCGCCCAACAGATACCACAACCACTTCGGCTCTTCCTTATGCTGCCGCTCGGGATAGAACCACTTGTCCTGCAAGGGTTGTATCTTTTCGTTGGTATAGAGCTTGGTATATGTCTCGTCGAGTCTGTCGAGCAGCTGCTGGTTGTTCGACATGAACTTGTACTCACCGTGAGGCATGTTGACAGGCGACAGTTCAAGGTCGTCGATATGGTAGCGGTTCATCAGCCACTTCAGCGAAAGGGTATTCCACACAATCTGCCCCTCACCAGTGGCACTGACGCGCTGGATAGCCTCGCCGATATCCTTGTCGGGTAGCGCATTGGCGCCCCATCCGTAGTCTATCATCAGGTGGTGGCATAGCGAGCTGTCGTTGACGATGACCTTCAGTCCGGGCTTGCCCAAGTCGCGAAATGCCTTGATCTCCACCGGTCTGCTCTTGGGCGTCACCACACTCTGCGTGAACAGCGTCACGGCATTCTTGCTATACAGACCGAACTCGTCATGGAATCCCACTGCCAATGCCAGCATCAGGTCCGATTTCCCTTCCTTCAGGTCACGGAAGGCTTCTGATGACGGTTTCAGCCTAATCTCGTAGGGAATGTCTAGTTCCTTCATGATGAGTCGAATCAGTTCGACGTTGAAGCCGTCGGGGTCGCCGTTGTCGTTCAGAAACGAATAAGGCCAGAGGTCCCATACGTCTTCATATATCAGCGGATTGTTCACTGAGAAGACCCGTGTGGTGTCCGATTGGGCAAATGCTACTACCAATGAGAGATATACAGAGAGCAGTAGCATCATTCCTCTCTTGAACCATGACATTTTATCGCATGTGGTTTTATGCATATCGTACATCTGTTTGAAAAAACACCTAATTTGCTGCAAAGATAATAAAAATCCTGCAAAAGACATCCGCTAATCACATTAAAAATTTGATAAGATCCTGTTTTTCCCCATTTTTTCTTAATTCTATGTGGGGGTTCAGGTCATAGTGGCAGTGATATTTTTTAATTAAACATTTATGGCTGGGGATCTTTAGGTCGTTCAGATATCTCCTTTCCCCCTATAGGAGATATCTGAATGAGTCGTGGAAGGTATCGACGGCACCATTAAAGTAATGATGGATCGTCCCTGGACTTCTCAGGGTGGCAAGAAGATTGGCGAAGCCAAACTGACTGCTGACATGGCGCAAGCAGGCCCTGGACAAGATCTGATTATCATCTACGCTTTAACAAATTCATAGTTAACGCCCGATTTCTTGCCACAGACGTAGGCAATAGGTGGACGATTGCCCTGAATCAGGTTGTCAAGATACAAGGGCTCCCCTTCTACGACGAGGCTGCATTCGAAGGTATCACCCTCATGCAGCCTCGTATTCTTAGAGGCTGTCACAACAAATCGCAGTTCACCCAGGTATTCTATGTCGCATACCCTTTCAGGCTGCCACGTCAGGCAAAGACGATCCCCTGGCACCAGGCCATTAGACACGCTGAGTCGTCTGCTTAAGATGGGACTGCTCTGTTGCTCTTTTGGCAGCATGGCATTCCGCTCGTATTCCTCCCAGTCTGAATAGCCAAGAAATCGGGTCATTACGTCAAGAGTGTTTCGTCGAGGCTCAACTTTTTCATCTACATACCCCCAGATTCTCATCAGCGTTGTGCGGCTGATAAGGATGTGCAATCTGGCATAGACTCGTTCACGTAGGAATTCAAAATCCTTAGGTGTCTGTATGGGCTTGCCTAAGGCTGTCTCAATGTCATGGCGTAAATTGTGAATCGTACTCATCTTTCAGTTGTTTGAATTTCCTTCCCCACTTTTCTGTGATAATGCCTGTCTCATTATACAAGGCATTTCCTATCTCCGATATCTCCTCAGGGCTATAGTCCCCCTTCAATGTCTGGATATATTCTTCCACCCATGAATTGCTCGTCCCGATAATGGTTCCAAAGTCCTGTCGCAGATATAGCACACTCGTCAGAGTATCCATGTGCTCGTTCATGTCTGTCTGGGCGACACGCTCACTAATGAATTGTTTTCCTCTCTTGATGGCATCCGTCACCCTTCGTCGATCCGATGGCTGAGACTGAATCTCTACGGCCTTATCCACTATTGCTGTGCTGTCATGTTGATACTCTTTCACCTCCTCTGCCTTTATCGCCTCTTGCTTCATTGTTGTGGCTTCCCCAACAGACCTCGTGGCCAATCCTTTCGCCAGTAAAGTCCCCACCATCAAGACTATCAGACAGCAGCCGATAATCCAAGCCATCTTTCTGCCCATTTCAATACGTGCTATGCCGTCGAGCAGATCTTTCGTGTTCTGATATCGCCGTTCTATGGGTGCCATACACCTTTTTATAATAATATGGTATAGGATACCGAGATCCATTTGCTGCATGATAACCCCCAGGCTGTAGATGTCGTTGCGCACATCAGCTTTGGACGTCTGTTTCTGTTCTGGCGACATATATTGTGGCGTACCGGCAGGCTGCTTCAGCACCGAGTAACTATCTGTATCGGCCAGTCCGAAGTCGATCAGCTTCACATTTTCCCCATTATGCGTAATGATAATGTTCTCAGGCTTTAAGTCTCGATGTACAACACCCTTGGCATGTATATAGCCCACGGCGTCAATGAGTTCACGAAGTATCCTCTTCCTGTCCTGTCTGTTCTTATGACTCTTCAGCCACTCCTTCAAGGTGCAACCGTCAACATATTCCATCACGATGCATTCGCCCAGAGGCTCAACAGTCTCCAGACCAGTCACAGAAACCACAGCAGGATGTTGCAGTTCCATCAGTAGTTCGAGCTCCTTGCGCAGTCGCTGCTGATAGGCAGTTTTGCTTGCTACCTCCTTACTAAGTCCTTTCAGCAGCCACCACCGTCCATAGCGTTTAGCCTTGGCCACAACGTTCACTTCCGAAGTGTGCAGTATCTCCACATCGGTAAACACCTTTTCGATTCCCTCAAACGAATCCGTGATATAACCAGAAGCCGAACTATCGTTATCGCTCATCATGCTGAACAAAATTAATCCTTGAAACAGGCTAAAGGTATTATCTTTACACCGTCGGGGCGGGTATAGGCCATCTTGCCACCTGTCACCACAATCATCAGGTCAGGTTCGCGCAATGGCACTTGCTTCTCTTTTTGATTATATTCGTGGATAAGGCGTTTTAATTCCAAAAGATGCGAGGCTCCATCTTCAATCTCTCTGCTACCAAGCTTACACTCAATAAGTGCATAGCGTCCATCGCCAAGATGTAGTACAAGGTCTGACTCCAACCCGTAACGATCCCTGTAGTGTCCCAGATGTGGCTCGAAATCAAGTGTATAAGATTTGAAATCACGAATGCACATCTGTTCAAAGAAAAAACCAAAGGTCTTCAACTGATTCAGTAGAACCTCAGGAGTAAGACCCAGTGCGGCCACAGCAATTGATGGGTCAACAAATGCACGTTTTGGCCCAGTTCGAATAGCTGTCTTGCTACGGATTGCAGGACACCAGGCATCGAGGTCGCATATTACAAAGAGTTTTCGTAATGCCCCCACATAGTCGTCAAATGTTGGCTCTGAACATGAAATCTCGCCAGAAGCAGCAACATCCTCTATCAACGTAGTCTTCTTAGATAACGTGGAAATGTTTCTGGCGTATGCATGCAGAATCATACGGGCAAGTAACTCATCGCGTGAAACAACATCAACACGGCTAATATCCTCAGAACATACTGTCTTCACGTAATTACGTGCTACAAGAAGTTTTGCCTTATCACTCTTGATGTTGGCTGTTGCTGGCCAACCACCACGACATGCGCAGAAAACCAATTCTTCAACAGACAAGTCTGACTCAATGCCGTCGATATCTAAGTCGGGATTATCAAACAGGTCTATCAGAGAAATTTTTCCATTTGACTCGCCTGACTCCCATAGACTCATGGGAAGCATTTCCAACTTGGAGATACGGCCAGTGCCTGAATGATGTATCTTTTTCTTGTCAACAGCATTTGATCCCGTCAGGATGAATTGACCTGTAACAGATCGGTTGTCAACCATCGTCCTAACAGCATCCCATAGAACAGGAGCATCTTGCCATTCGTCGATCAGGCGTGGTGTATCACCCCTTAACAGAAGTGACGGTTTCGTAGCTGCTGTTGCAAGATACTCGTCACGCATATCTGGGTCTTGCAACTTGATAACACTCTTAGCCACCTGTTCGGCTGTGGTCGTTTTTCCGCACCATTTTGGACCTTCTATCAATACCGCCCCAAAAGCTTCGAGGCGCTCTTTAAGAACGGTATCTGCTGTTCGCTTTAGATATCCCATATTAAATTAGATTTTTCTTTGGGTGCAAAATTACAATAAATAAACGAAATCACCAAACTGTTTTGGTTTTTTGTGGCATTTTACTTCGGATTTTTGTGGTATTCTGTTTTTGCTTTTTGTGGTATATTGCTTTTGCTTCCATGCAATATACATATAAATCCCGAAAAGGAATGAAATGGAACAATTTTAAATGCACGAAAACCACTAATTTTGCCCTAAAAATAAAAAATTCAGCTCACAATGTTGCAACTTTCAAAATTATTTCCTATCTTTGTCCCGTGGTTCAGTTATGATCCACGACATCGAGGAGAGCGATTAAGCTTTGACCCGCAAGAGAATCTGGAAAATTCAATGTGTACGGGTGAGAAGTCTGAAAGCTGCTTCTCCTGCAGTAGCATATATACTGCTTTTCCCTTCATGGGATCAGCTCGCATATATATCTGCAGGTGTGAGCTGATTTTCATTCTGACGTACACAGGTATTCCAGAACCTTCTTGCTAAGGATGTCAAGAAGGCTCACACTCTTTGTGTATTGTGCGAAGATGTATTATTATCAATAACTTAAAATTAGAACAATGGGACTATTTGACAAACTAAAACAGCAAGCTTTGCAGCAAGTTGCAAACCTGCAATCACAGCTGGCAGGAACAGATGCTAGTGATGAGATTGATGAAACCCCAGTAGATGTATCTGAACCAACAAACGTACAGGCGCCACCTCCTCCTATACCCGCAACGCCTGTTCCCCCAGCACCAGTAGAGGCTCAGTCCGTGAATAATTCACAACCTCAGACCATTGTTCAGCCTTCTGCCCCTCAGCAGAATGAAAACAATGATGGTATCTATGGCAATTATTTGGAGCATCTTATTGATATGGCGTTAGCAGATGGTGAGTTGACTGAAAAAGAAAAGCAGATACTTTTTAAGAAAGCAGAAGCCCACGGCATTGATCTCGATGAATTTGAGATGGTACTTGATGCTCGTCTATTCGAAAAGCAGAAAGCCCTTCAAGCTGAAAACGTATCTGCGCATGCCTCTGCACCAAAATCGGATAAATATGGTGATGTGAGAAAATGTCCTTCATGTGGCGCTATTGTTGAATCATATACAACTCGTTGCCCAGATTGTGATTATGAATTCCACAATGTTGAATCGAATGCAAGTGTCCAAACACTGATGAGAATGCTTATGGCTGTTGATGATAAAAGCCCTAGTGAAGTTAATATAAATAGTTCATTTGATGTTGCTAAAGCCGCTATATCGCAGATGTATGGTTTTGGTCCTGACAGAGGTCCTCTCAAAAAGAAAAAGACAATTATTAATAACTTCCCAATTCCTACCACAAAGGAAGATATCATAGAATTCCTCACACTGGCTGTACCACAGGCAAAGACTAAGGGGAACTTCTTTACACGTAACCATCCGAACTTCCCAGACATTAAAGATCATAACGACTTGGTGCCTGCGTGGAAGTCAAAGTGTGAACAGATCATTATGAAAGCCCGTTTCTCGATGCAGTCAGACCCCAAAACGCTGGCTCAAATTGAGGAATATGCAAAAGAATTAAATATTAAGTAGTCATCTTTTATCTGTAATAGTATGGGTTTATTTGGAAAAGGGAAAAGTGGCGGAATGATGAATGTCATCCGTTGCGATGAAGAAGAATATATGGTGTGGAAATGGCGACCTGAAGGACAGGAAGTCAACTCTACGTCTCGTGAGAACAGCATCCGCTACGGTAGCAGCCTCCGTGTGAAGGACGGTGAAGTCGCGGTATTCGTATATAAGCAATCTAATGGTGCTGTTCAAGACTTTGTTGAGGGTCCGTATGACGATACTATTAAAACGGCCAATTTCCCAGTACTGAGTAGTATTGTCGGGCTTGCTTTTGGTGGTGAGTCACCTTTCCAGGCGGAAGTCTATTTTATTAATTTGGCAGGCAATAACCAGTTGCGTTTTGCAGTACCATATTTTGATGTTTTTGATCCGCGATTGCCCGATCATGGTGTTCCAATGTCAGTAAGAGGAACGATTACGTTCAACATCTCAGACTATAAGGGCTTTATCAAATTAAATCGTCTCATTAATTTTGATCACGAGCAATTCTTGAAACAGATAAAGGCAGCCTTATCCAAATATGTCAAGGGTATTGTCATGAATGTCCCTCAGGAAATGGGTATTCCTGTCGTTCAGATGGAGCGGCAGATTCTTAACATTAACAATAAGGTGGAAGAGTATTTGAAGCCTCGTTTGGAAAATGATTTTGGTGTAAATATGAAGGGATTGGATATCTCTGCTTTAGAAATAGACAAGGAGAGCCCATACTATGGGGAATTACGTCAACTGACGGCTGGAAATACAGCCCGGACCATGAACGCCCAGACTGACGTAAATATCCAGAACCTGAAAGATACCCAGCGCATTAATGCAGAGAATATGGAAGAAACCCTTCGTATTCAGCGCGAGGAGGCTCAGCGTGCACAGCGTTTGCAGACAGAGACAAACTTTATGGGAGCCCATTCGCTGGATCAGCAGACAGAGGTGCTCAAAACAGGTGCACAGAGTCTTGGCCAGATGGGATCTATGGAAATGGGCTCTCATGGCGGTGGAGGTATGAACCCCGCTGGTATGATGACAGGTATGATGATGGGAGGAGCGATGGGTCAGCAGATAGCAGGCATGATGAACAACATGGGGCAGAATATGCAGCAAGCTATGAATACCCCTCCGCCTATGCCAAACGTTCAGTATCATGTTTCTGTCAATGGCGCTCAGGCTGGTCCATTTAATATGCAGCAACTTGCACAAATGGCTCAGAGCGGACAGTTGACGAAACAATCTTATGTTTGGAAACAAGGAATGGCGAATTGGGAGTTTGCAGGCAATGTGCCAGAATTGGCAAGTCTTTTTGCCCCTCCAGTTCCTGGCTCTATGCCTCCACCCCCTCCTCCACCAACAGTATAGTATAAATTATGTGTAGTATGGACGACAACAGTTTCTTTTCAATAGACAGACTTGTAGAGTTTGGACTTGGCATGGGTATCGCCCAACAGATGGTTGGGATGATGAACCAGTATATGCACCAGATGTATGTACCAGGTTCAATTCAAAGCATGCCTAAGCCTATGCCCAGTATCTACTATGTAGCCATTGATGGCCAACAGGTTGGCCCCCTGAACGACGGAGAACTATCACAACTGATTTCTCAAAAGCGAATCAACAAGGATACATTGGCTTGGGTTCCAGGTATGTCTGCATGGAAACCCATAGAACAAGTACCTGCCATTCTGAAAGTCGTTGCATTAACTCCTCCACCGCTTAGCTTATGAAGATTTCAATATTTCCCACTTTATTATTAATAATAGCAACGGCGGCCATAAGCTATCTTGCTCATGATATGGCCCACACCCATTCAGATCCTAACGAGATAATTGTTGGGGTGGGCACGGGGTTATCTATCCTGATGACGCTGGGCTGTTTACTTAGCTTGTCGTTAAAAGACAGCCGATTGAATATTAACATGAAAGCGTGGAGTAGCGTAGCATTTGTTGTAATGGCAGTAGTAAATCTCTGTTATGCAGGTTTTGGAGTGTCCATGCCATATTATATCATTGTTATAGGTTTGCTTTTGGTTATCCATCTATGGGTCGTATATAAGTTAGTATTAGAGCAAAAGAATAAATAAAGAAAAAGCCGAGGCGCTTTAAAGGCTGTAGGCATCAATAATTAAAAACATATTATTAGGGAATTATGAAAAAATTAATGTTATTATTATGTATGATTGTTGCGACATCATATGTAAATTCACAGACAACAGACGTGTCGTTGTTTGGTTTTAAAGGAAAAGTCACTGGTGCTAGCATAAACGCAGGTGCATTCGGTTCTTTCTCTTTTGGTGAGGATGGATATGTCACTAATAAGATATTTTTGTGGGATGGTACCGAAGAACAATGTTATGATGTGGAAATTAATAAAAGAACGAAAAATGTTATTTCTGGTGAAAGCAAATATGGAAAGTTCAGCGCTACAATTGCCAACAATCATATTACGAAAATAAAAATTTCAGGCAAAAAAAACAATTATCCGTCAACCTACACGTGTACGTATTCCTACGATAAAAAAGGTAATTTGATAAAAGTTAATGAAGTTTTCGTATACTATAAAGACGAAGGTATTGAATATGGTGGAGGGGTTTATGGCGTAGATAACTATCAAAGAGAATTGAATAATATTTCTCAAGAATATCAAAGAAAGCTAATGTCTGGAATGACCCAGGAACAGGCACAGCAATGGTATAATAATGCTGTAGCGAGACTTCAAAGGGCTGCACAAGGAGTCGGTGTGAACACTTATGCACGCACAAAGAAGACAAAAAAGACTGTTAAGGCAGACTATACATACAGCAACTACGTATTTGATGACTTTGGTAACTGGATTTCTAGAACATACCAAAAAGGTACAGACTATCAGACTCAAAACCAAACGATCAATTATGACCCGGATTTTTGGAGCCATTTTTATTGGGAACGTCTTGAGAAGGAGGGTGATTTGAGAAAAATAGAAGCTTTTTATCTTCATCCAATAACTACCAATACATACAAGGATTTAGCCTCAAAATATTGGAATGAACACATTATGGCAGAAGTGGCTCAGAAATATAATAACAATCTTGATACTTTATGTCGTATGGCAGAAAAAGCCATTATTTTTGATACAGTAAAGGAACAGGCTTTAGACATCGTTCGTGACCAGATATTCAATAATGATGTGATGACAGAACGTGACTATAAGCGCGTTTCACAAATGAAAGTTTTACGCCGTCAGAATGTCATTGTATTTAATGATATTTATCAGAATAAAATTGATACGCAAAGTGAAAAGTTGAGAACAGATTCTGTTAATTTCCTGATAAATAAGGCTCAACAAGAGTTTGAAAGTACTAGATATCAACAGGCTCTTGCTACAAGCAAAGGCATTATAATAATTGACCCACAGAACGAGACGGCTGCAAATTTGTGTCAAGAATCCAGTTATAGAATAATACTATCTAAAGAAGCAGAAAACAGCATTCAAGAATCCGACTATGTTAGTTTCATTGACGAATATAATGCTTCAGATCATGTGCCAGAAATACAAAATAAAAGAGCACTCTATGCAAGTAGTCTATTTAATAGAGAAACATCCAATGAGGAACTAGAAAGGGTAAATGCATTGCCAACAGATGAGTTAACCCATAAAATAGTAAGTAAACGCTACAAAAAATGGATGTTTAAAAACAATCGCGGCAATTTCTTTCATATCGGTATAGGAGGAGAATTTGCTTATGGTTCAGTGAACACAGTAGCATCTGGAGAAGTCACTACAAGATTTGGATATACAGCTAATCTGTTGAATTTAACAGTTGGTCTTAAATATAATTATTTGACTAGTAGTTCCCAAATGTTTAAGTCCCCCAAAGAATCGGGTAGTGCGTACTTTAATCGTCAGTATTTGAGTATTCCTATCATGCTTCGTTTTAACTTTAAACATGGTTATAATGGCTCAAGCTACTTTGCGGCGGGCACAGAATTAAATATTAGCACATTGTCGGCCAAATTACGAAATGTGGAAGATATCGATGATAAAAAATTTGCTAATGACAATATTAGTTTTACACCTCGAATTGCATTGGGAGGTCGCTTCTTTGGACTTGAAATCGAGTTGTTTGGTACATACGATGTAGATAATCCATTTAATGTGGACTATATCAAAAAATACAAGTTAAAGAATGGTAATAACATTCAAACAGTATGTGACAAAAGCGCATATGATAAGCAGATTAACGGAGAAGACTTCTTTGACAAGGTTCGTGGTGGTATTGCATTGCGGATTTGGTTCTAGTACCTTCCCAATTATAAGTTAAAATGTATAATTGAATAAGTGGTTACTCCTGATGACGTTGGGCTGTTTACTAAGTTTGTCATTAAAAGACAGCCGATTGAATATTAACGTGAAAGCGTGGAGTGGTGTAGCATTTGTGGTCTTAACGATTGTAAATCTCTGTTATGTAGGTTTTGGTGTGTCTATGCCATATTATGTTATCGTCATTGCTTTGCTTTTGGTTATCCATCTATGGGTAGTATATAAGTTGGTATTAGAACAAAAGAAAATATAGAAAAAGCCGAGGCGCTTTAAAGGCAGTAGGCATCAATAATTAAAAAACTAACAATTATGAAAAAGATTTTTGTAACAATTCTATTTGCGCTAACCGTCAGCATTTCATATGCTGCCAGTAACACAACAATGGTGAGTGCATGCGTAAGTGTAAATGCTGTAACCAATAGCATTGACGAGATGATTAGTTCTTATGATAAGTACGTTGACAAGTATATTGCAACGATGAAAAAAGCAAAGGCAGGAGACGCAACGGCGATGTCTGAATATGCAGGTCTGTTGAAACAGGCTCAGGACCTTCAGAATAAAATAGAAAAAGCTAAAGGTCAGATGACCGAAGCTCAACTCGCCAAGTACCAAAAGGTTGTCAACAAACTGGCAAAAGCGATGCAAAATATGTAAGACATAGAACATTAAGGAATGGATGCTATATTAGCATGGCATCTGTTCCCTTGTTTCTATCTATTTAAAAAACATGTAATATGGAAAATAAAGATAATAAAGAGAACTGGCTTATCCGGTTTATCGTGACGCTTGTATGGCTGATCATTTCTATTGGTATTGATGTTTATGCTGTTATGTCTAAAGGATACATAATTGGAGCTGTAGCAGAATTTGTATTCTTTATAGTAACATTCTGTGTTCCATATCTTCGTAAAAAGGGCACCTATACTCGTTGGTTTGGATGGCTGGCCTTGCTACAGGCAGCTTGGCTGCTTTACTTGCAATTCTCGTAGTATTTAGGGCAACGTGAAAAGTATGGGATAATTATATTAAACAAATATTGTAATAACTTAACTATTAACAATTATGAATAAAGTATTATTTAGTGTGCTGATGATTTCAGCAATGTTAGTACTTGCTTCTTGCGGGAGCAAGAAAAATTCAGAGGAAAAGGAAGCCATTGTTCTAACGCCTGAAACAACACATATAAAAGGTGATCTCAGTGACTACTTCGAAGTTGTGGACAAAGAGTACACCGTAACTGACGATTGGGGTGATATGGTTTCCATTGAGGTGAAGCGTACAGACATTGCATATGCTTTTGAATTAGAAGGTGTTGCACCTTATGGTACTTATGGACGAAGTGTTACTGGCAACGCAGGATTTGGCATTGAAATATTGGATGAAAATGGTAATGTTATCGATAAGACATCTGCAACCGCCAGTGGACTTAGTGGAATGTATTCTAGCGATGATATGAAAGAAGCCCTCAAGCTTAAATCAGGTGAAACAGGAACTGTTCGATGGAGTTTCCATTTTGACGATGAAAAAAAGCCTGCGAAGTTCCGTTTAACCTCTGCATACGAAGAAGTTAATAGCTCCGAAAGTAATTCTGGTTATAGCGACTCTGATTCTTCATCTTTTGATGATGATGCCGAAACAGAAAGCAGTTCATCTTCAGGATCTGAGGATTGGGATTCCATACTCGATTCATATGAGGAATATGTAGATAAATATATCTCGCTTGCCAAGAAAGCAGCGAATGGAGATGCAAGCGCAATGTCCGAATATGCTGAGCTTGCTGAAGAGGCTCAAGAATTGAGTTCAAAATTGTCAAATGCCAAAGGTGAACTTTCTTCTTCTCAGTTGTCGCGCTATACTAAAATTACACAAAAGATGGCCAGTGCTGCACAGCAAATGCGATAACATTTAATAAAGTAAAGGGCCAAGGTATATTATTTATACGCTTGGCTCTTTTTACTTTTATCCAAAGAATAATTGCCTTGTTCTGAAATAGAAATTGCTATGATTAATAATGAATTTAGACTGTTGTTGCTTTTCTGTCTGCTGCTGGATTGTGGAATTATTTTTGCTCAATCATCAAGGACCAATAACTCAGAACAGTGGGTGAAAGTGCATGATGATGACGAAGCGGTAACAATATACTATAACTCAAACATCACGACAGATAAAAGAGGGAGGCATATAGTTTGGGTGAAGGCCGTCTATCATTCACGTAGATGGCAAAACTATTTTGCAGAACAAATAGGTAGTGGAGTTCCTGTTGTCACTACAAAGACAAAGGCTACGTATGATGACTTATATAACTTTGTGATGGTTCGCCAAGTGCAGTGTTTTAATAAGGCTGGGAAGAAACTATATGACTCTGGAGATGACCCAGAGGGCGATTGGGGGCCTGTAAATGCGAGCGATCCTGTCGGCATAGTAGGAGAGTATTTGGGAGATCAAATGAAACAATATTGAGCTTTGTTCTCTTCAAATCAGTGTGCATAGTATTTTTGTTTGTTGAAAAGATTTATTTTCATAATATGGCTTGGGGCCAGTCTGTCGATGAGTGCTCAGACAGACTGGTCTCGCCTGCTTATTGGGGCGATTAAGGCTGGCAAGGCTTATATGATTACTGATGAGCAACTTGCTGAAATGGTAAAAAGCCAGGTTGAGGAAATGGATCGTCAGAACGAGGTTTGTGCGGATAAAAGCAAATATACTCAGCGATTGAAACGCCTGACAGGAAGCATGAAAGATGCAAATGGTATCAAATTGAATTTCAAGGTCTATCAAACAACAGATTACAATGCATTTGCGTGTCCTGACGGTAGCGTAAGGGTGTTCTCCGCTTTGATGGATATCCTTGATGATAACGAACTGCTTGGCGTCATTGGGCACGAAATCGGACATGTGGCACTTCGTCATTCAAAAAAGGCTTGGCAAGATGCCCTGCTTAGGAGTGCTGCCTCAGACATGATTGCATCTAAAAGCAGTACATGGGCAGGGTTGTCTGATTCTTACTTGGGAGACATAACCAGTGCAGCGCTATCTGCCAAACATTCTCGATGGCATGAAACAGAGGCAGATGATTATGGATATGAGTTTCTGAAAAAGAGTGGCAAGAATCCTTGGGCGATGGGATTGGCTTTTAAAAAGCTGAAGGCAATATCTCAGCAGAAAGACCGTTCTAAATATGAGGAATTGCTTCAGGCTTTTTCTTCACATCCGGATTTTGATGAACGGATCAATCGGATGAGGTCAAAGGCAGAAAAAGATGGTTATATATGTAATTGATTAATAATGAAAAGAATTTGGACTTTATTGGTGTTCGTGTTCATGGTGGTGGCCATGCAGGCGCAGAAACAAATTTCGTATATTGAGGAAACGAAGAACTGGTACTATGTCTATGATGAGGCAGGCAAGAAGATTGGTGGGCTTTCGCGTAGTAGCGTGGGAGATCTGAAAGGCTGGGGCAATGACTTCTTTGTGGCTAAGTATTATTCGTTTTATCGCATCTATGATGCTAAGGGCAAAGTGCTGAAAGCCATGAATGTATCTGATGTCGGCGAGATAGTCGGCGTATCAGGCAATACCACCACAAGCCGTCGTGGTAGTTGGATTCTTACTTGGGATAAAGACGGAAAGAAAATAAGTTCAAGATCAGTAAATTAATACTAAATAATTGATTTTTCCTAGCAATATAACTATATTAGTATCATTTTCAACGCATAAGGAACGTATATGGACATAACAAAGAATACCGATTTGCAGCAGATGCCGATGCTTTATCTGTCATCGGGATCAAAGGAGTTGTTTCATAGTAATTTCCTCTATTGGCTGGGATTTTGCCATCGTCAATTGTTCGAGAAGGTGATGACAAAACTATGTCATATCAATGCAGCTTGGCCTGCAGACTGGATGGTCAGACGGGAGCATCGCCATTTGGATCTTTGTGTGACGGATCAGAAGGACAAGTGTGCTTTTATTGTCGTTGAAAATAAAGTGAAAAGTCTGCCTGACAGAATTCAGTTGAGGCGGTACGAAGGAATCTATAAAAATACAGGATGTAGTTATGTTCTACTTTCATTGATAAAAGATTTCGCTGGACAACGGGAGATACAAGAATCTGCTGTGTGGCAGATTCATCATTTCGATGAACTATCGCAGATATTGTCGTCGTATGCTTCTTCTGAAAAAATGTCAGAATCGCATCGTGTATATATCAATGACTATTGTCATTTTATCAAAACTCTTAGCCAACAAGCTGAGTCGTGGAAAATAGAATTGAACCAACCACATCTACTAAATTATCCAGAATTGCAGGAGTTGAAACTAAACGATGTCTATCAGAAACTGCGCTATTCGCAAATGGCAACTCAACTTGCTAAGTTACTGGAGGCAGAGAAAGTTGCTGAAGTGATCTTGGGTATGAGCAATTTTGAGGTGATCATCGGTAAGAAGAAGGATGGGGAGATACAACAATTGTATTTCGACAATGACGAGCTAACCCCCTTTCTGCATATATTCATTAGTTCAAACTTGCTACATGGTGTAGGATTGGTGGAAGCGAAGATTAAAGTGTCTGATGACTGCTGTTTTGTTATTCAGTTACAAGGTAATCGCTATTGTCATGGAATAGAGAGATATGGTATTCGTTCTGCAAAGTTAACAAAGAAAAAGAAACAATTTATCGATTTCAAAAATAGTGGATTAAAAGGAGGTGAGATAAAGACTGATGCCAAACTATGTCATTATAAAGAAAGCTTCATTTATAAATGGCAGAAGGTTGAAGCGACCATATCAATAGGTGAACTCATTGATGCCATGAAGAAGGATTTGTTATCAATAATCAGTGAACGATAGAAAATGAGTAACAATGCTAATCATCTGAGAAAGTATCTGGAGGCGAAGAGTGATGAAGAGTTGGTAGGCATCGTTGCTGAGGAATATGCTGACAAGGGGCTCTCGAAGGAAGAGCTGTTGGAGGCAGGACATGATGGTATCGCAAAAGCTCGTAAACTTTACGACGAGAAAAAGGACTTCAGCTTCAACGCCTATGCCGTCTGGTGGGTTCGTCAGGCTATACTACAAGCCATCTGCGATAAAGACTGAACAAAAACAAGAACCAGTTGTAGATAGCATTATTGCCGGAGGCTGGCAGGCATCCTTCTCATCCTGAAGTAGAAAGGTCTTGGGATGCCGTTTTTGAGAAAAAAGCCGGATGCATCGCATCCGGCTTTACAATTGTTAGTAGCACTTCTGCCAGAGGTTGGTGCCGATCTTCTTGATCTGACCCTCCTTCACCCAACGATAGATGACGGTTTTTACCACGGACGACTCATTGTTGGAGAGGCGTAGGGTTACCAAGTCCTCCTTCGTGAACTCCTTAGGCAGGGCGTCGAGATAGCGGATGTTGCCCTTTGAGGCCTGAGTGGTCAGCATTCCATTGTGGAGTGCGTCGATCTTGTCGCCATAGATCTGAAGCTGATAATGGAGACAACGCTCGGCATACCATACTGCAAACTTGATAGCTCGCTCCGTTTCCTGACGACCTTCGAGCAGATAGGCAATGATGCCGGCTCGGAAGCCGTTGAGGGCTGCTCGACGACGGAGTACATCGAGCGAGTAGCGCAAGGTCTGCAGATACTCCTGACGCTTCGATTCGTCCCATTCCTCGATGGCCTGGTTGATGAGAGGCAGATCTACCTCGCCCTCCTCGTCCATCAGACAGAGGCACTGACGCTTCACCTTCTCTTCCTCTTCCTTTGTCCACGCCTTGAACTTAGGCATCTTGGCACCCGTCATATCAGGCAGGATGACAGGCGTCACTCGGCTCACCAATCCACTTTCCGCATCAGCGAAGAAAGCCCGGCACTTATTGGGCGTGCCACACATCACCATATTGTAGTAGAGGGTGACCTTGCCAGAAAATGAGTCCTTCGAGATGCGATGCTGGCCCCAAGGCTTGTTGTCGTAGGCCAGTCGGAAGAGGTCGTTCTTCTCCGTCCAGGCACCGCCCTTGTTGTTCTTCAGCACCGTCTCAATCTCAGGGGCATAAGTAAACAGATGCTTGCCTTTGGCATAGAGGGCGCGCTCCAAAAAGGCCGATACACCGATGTTGGGCTCAAGAATACGGATATTAGCACAGGGATTATCCACCTCGTCACCATTCTTCTTGGCCAACGAGTATTCAATCTCCTTCTGCCATTCCACCTCGTCCTGTTTGATGATGGGATCCATCAGCAACTCGTACTCATTATCGACGAACGACTTACCAGTGGCCTGAGGTGCCTCGATATCGACGATGAAACTGGCAGAGTTCAGCTTGCCGTCGCGATACTTGGCTCGGATGCCTGTGGCCAACGTTCCCAACATGGGCATCGCTGCCATCAGCGTGGCCTCCTTGAACTCCTCAGGAGCGTGGTCCGCCAAATCCTGAAGGATGCCAGGAAGTTCGTTATCGACAGGGGCTGCGAGCGACTCGTCAGCATCCTCAGGAGCCACTTCCATCGCTGCACCCAACGACGAGAGCACTTCCTTCATCAGCGAGGGCATCTCCGTAGGACGGACACTGCCTACAGCACTCTTGATGGTTGACATCACCTCATGGTCTGAGAGTCCCCAGTGGGGCAGAATCGCAAACAGCTTCTGCTCATCGAAGTCGCAGATGAAACGCAGATAGCGGCTCATGGTATAGAGCGCCATATTGCGCTCACCCTCGGCAGGAGCATCGCCATAACCCAACTTCCAAAGCAAGGCCTGAACGATCTTCTCATAGGCTATTCCCTTGTAGTTGGGGTTGTCAGAGGGCTCTGAAGCTTGAACCTGCTCAACCTCCGTCTGCTCCACCTTATTAATAATAGGCTGAGCATACAGCTTCTTCTGCTCCTCTGTGAGAGGCTCGAAGACCACAGGATCCAAGAGCTTCACATACTGCTCACTGACCATGAAACAACAACGGGCCAAGTCCGTTACATGCGAGTCATAACTGACACCCAAGCGACTCGCCAGCTTCTGGATGTCCTCCTCGATAGAAAGTCCAGGTGTGCGCCAAGCCCAGATGTGGGTTCCCCCACCAGCACTCTCAGCGAAATAGACGATTCGGAACTCCTCGATGAGGTTCTCCTCGCGTACCTTATTCCAAAGTTGCTCAGTCAGACCCTTCTCGTCGATGTCGAGGAAGTAGAGTCCTGAGGCTACAGCATCTTCGGCCTTACGCACACCATTAGTGAAACACTCCGCAAGAGGCAGCCACACGGGCAGCGACTTCTTGCGATCCAAATTTTTGTTCTGCTTCACGTCTGTGAGGATATCCTCTACGTGATTCTCCGCCAGCAGTTGACGGTAAGCAGCCATGCTCGCCTTGCGAGGCTTGCCGCTAAATGAGTTCATCAGTTGAATCATGACGGCGGCAAAGGTCGCTAGGGAGGTTGCACCTAAAAAGTGGGATATTTTCCCTAAGAGTACAACTACAGCTTCGGATGTGCTAAGGCATTATATTTCTGATAGATAGAGTTGAGGATTTTTTGCAGGTCTGCTGATTCATCACCCATTCCTTCTTGGATGTTCTTGCGGAAGGTGCCCACATAGCGTTTCTCAGTGAGTTTTTCGGCCAGATCGTTGTCGGAATGGGCACCAAAGACTGCACGTTTTTTCATTTCTCCCACCAAGTGGCAGAAAAAACGTGCAGTAAACAGGTTGTTGTGAGGACTTTTGCGCGTCACTTTGAGGTGGTTGAAGATATTTTCGTTCTGAATCAGTTCCTGCCACATGGGCTCATAATGAGGGAACCAAGCCTCGGTCACCAGATTATTGAGCTTGAGGGCCGCCTCCATGACGGCCTCGCCAATGCGTTGCAGATCGTTGTTCACCAGTTGCTCCTCGCCAAACTTCGTCATGGGATCAAGTTCGCGGGCAATTTCGGAGAGGGCCGCCAAATGGAAGATGAAGTGGCGCAGGTCATCGTCGCTGAGATAAGCATCGAGGAATTCTGCTTCGAAGGCCTCGCGGTCTGTGGTCCACTTGGCAAACAAACCTCCAGGCACCTTGCCCAGTTCTTCGCGCTCCTTGCTGCGTTCTGCCGTCATGATGTCGTTCCACGAACTGCTGTCGCTCACCACGCGGAGTGTATCGCGGCGATCCTTCCAGTAGTTCCACCACTCATTACTCTCGCGCACGCGTACCAGTACCTTATTAAATAATAGGGCCATCGCCTTGCTGTTGGTCCGGCTCTGCTGAATCATCTTTACCATCAGTTCTGGCAACAGCATAAGAACTATCAGGCTGATCAGCATCATCTTCTGATTTTCGCCCATCTTGCCCGAGAGATCATCCATCGCCTGACGCGCATTATTCAGGTGGTTGGTCATCTCTTCCTGAGTCATGGTGTCGCTGTCAGCGCCCATGCTTTGAACGACTGAGAGCACCGTCATCAGGTCTTCAGGTTTCAGGAGACTGGCGCATGAGGCGATGATTTGTGGCATGGGTGCCACCTTCTGTTCGATGGCGTTCTGCTTCTCTTTGGGGAGTGCGAAATGCTGTGCCATCATTTGGGTGACGAGATCGAATAAGGAGTCCCGCTGTTTGGCAGGCTGCTCGCTCAGCAGGTGCTCTGCAATGGCTATCACCGCCTGGCGGATACTGACGTCTGAAACGATCTTGGCGATGCGGTCGAGATACTCTGAGAACAGATAGGCACTAGGTATCTTGTTCAGTTCCATCAGGGCCATCACACTGCTCTGCATACGCATCAAGGCAGCATAGATCTCTGCCTCGACACAGGTATCCATACCAGCCTCCAATTCCTGAACCAGACCTGCCAGTCGTTCTGTGGCCACTTCCCAATGACGGCAAAGCTGGGCAGTCAGTTGCTCAGCGCGCCCATCATCGACGATTCTCTTAATTTCTTCTGCAGTCATATCTGTTGATAGTAATATTCGTTTCAATTTGCAAAGATAATAAAAAATGCTGAATTATCCGCTAGGATCAGATGTTTTTTATTCAGAAAAAAGGTCACATGGTCACAGCTGTGACCATGTGACCAATAAGCGTTAACGTCACACAAGAACGATTCATAAATATTTAACATTCAATATGTTACTTAACAGCCATATTCTCTGGTTTACTTCAGCGGTCACATGGTCACAACTGTGACCGTGACCGTCTTTCTATGTATTTTGTATGGTCTTTGGGCGATAAGAAGTGGTTACTTTTGATTGAATTCTCTCGAGAATTTATCCGTAAAGTACTGCTTTTTGGATAATAAGCAGTACTTCTTTTCGCTAAAGTGGCTCCTGTTTTTCCTACGGAGCCTCTAGATTTTTGTCCCAGGGCTTGGGAGCAATCCTCTAACCAAACACGCCGGGATCTGCGTCCACAAAAAAAGAGCATGTCGTGAATGACATGCTCTCACTTTAGTGGGCGCTGACGGATTCGAACCGCCGACCCTCTGCTTGTAAGGCAGATGCTCTAAACCAGCTGAGCTAAGCGCCCTTTTTCTTAAGCGGGTGCAAAGGTACTACAATAAATTGATAATTGACAATTGATAATTGATAATTTGCGTTCCGTTGACACTTTTTAACTTATATCACCCTAAAAGGTGCTCAATATCCGTCTGAGGAAGGATGCTGAGAATGGCTTTCCCGTCTGGTGTGTAGTTCACATTGGAACAACTGAAGAGGTCGTTGATCAGACTCTCCATCTCGTCGTTGGTAAGCACCTGTCCGTAGGGAATCGCCGCACTACGAGCCAGACCTAATGCCAACCGTGCATGCAGATCGGACAACTGGACATCCGAGGCGGCTTCGGTCACCAACTGACGAAGCAGACTGACAGGATCCAGACCGTCAAGACCAGCGGGCATACCGTTGACAGCAAAACTATTCCCACCCAGACTACTCACTTCGAAACCTATCCCAGCAAGTTCTGGCAGGATCTTCTCCAACACCACGGCCTCGGAGGGCGCGAACTGTACGGCCTCAGGGAAGAGAAGCCGTTGGGTACTGGCAGTATGCTGACGGAACTGCTCCATATACCGTTCGTATCGCACACGGACATCAGCCCGATACTGGTCGATGATCATCAGACCCGACTTGACGGCAGTCATCAGGTAACGACCCTTATACTGATAATGAGAAGGTGACTTCTCGACAAGTGGTGCCTGAGGCGCCACATCGAGAGGGGTATCATCAGGGGTATCAAAGAGACTGCTGGAGTCGTCCGTCTGGCTGACAGTAGGAACGGCGGCTTCATAGAGTTTCGACCACCCCTCTGGAACAGACGGCTTCCTGAAGGGATTATAGTCAGCATTATACTTAGGCTGGGGAGGGGCCACCTGACGAGTAGGATCGAAGACCGGAATATCAGGGCTACCCTGCATATCGAAGTCAATGGCCGGCACCTCACAGAACTTACCCAGGGCATCGCGGACAGCGGCTAAAAGAATCTGCCAGATGGCCTGTTCGTTCTGGAATTTGATCTCCGTCTTCGTAGGGTGGATATTCACGTCGATCTCCGCAGGCTCCACCTCGAAATAGAGGAAATATGGCACCTGCATCCCCTCGGGCACGAGACGGTCGTAGGCACTCTGCACGGCCTTGTGGAAATAGGGATGGCGCATATAACGGCCATTGACAAAGAAATAATCATGGCCGCCTTTCTTCCGTGCCCCCTCAGGCTTACCAACGAAACCCGTAATGCTACACAGGGCCGTATGCACCTCGACAGGCAACAAGTCCTGACTGTACTGCTTACCAAACACATCGGTGATGCGCTGGCGCAGGGAGCCACGCTTGAGATTCAGCAGTTCTGCGCCATTATGATGCAGGGTGAAATGGATATCTGGATAGACGAGGACAATACGTTCGAAGGCTGCCAGGATATTACTGAGTTCGGTGGCGTTCGACTTCAGGAACTTTCTGCGGGCAGGGACGTTGAAGAAGAGGTTCTCCACCTTGAAGTTACTGCCCACAGGACAGGCGGTAGGTTCCTGGGATGTCACCTTAGAGCCAGCAATCATCAGGTGCGTACCGATCTCATCCTCCTCACGGCGCGTCAATAACTCCACCTGGGCCACTGCAGCGATAGAGGCCAGAGCCTCACCACGGAAGCCCATCGTGTGGAGGGCAAAGAGGTCATCGGCCTTGAGGATCTTGGAAGTGGCATGACGCTCAAACGACAGACGGGCGTCCGTCTCAGACATGCCTTTGCCATCGTCGATCACCTGAATGGATGTACGGCCTGCATCCACCACGAGCACATGAATCGTCGTGGCTCCCGCATCGACAGCATTCTCCACCAGTTCCTTGATCACGGATGCCGGGCGCTGGATCACCTCACCAGCGGCGATCTGGTTGGCGACACTGTCAGGGAGGAGATGGATCACGTCTGTCATTTCTTGCTACGCCAATTAAAGATGTCGTCACGATTGAGCGGACGGATATAATCATACCACATAAAGCCCTGGAGACGTCTGCGATCCTCGGGGATCTGGTTCAACGGATACATCGTACCAGTGGTCTTCGGCGTCCAAACGCTCTCCAACTTACGATCCTTCAGGAACATACGAAGTTCTGAAGTCTCCTGGTAGTTGTAGATGATAGGAATACTGTCGCCTTCTTCGAAATAGTAGCCGATAAACACATTTCCCTTCGCCTGCGCCTCGCGGATATTGCCATCAATGAAATAGGCGAACATCTCCTTCGACGACACCTGATTATAACAGGCTGTGTCAGTACGCAGTTGTTGAATCGAGAAACAGTTGTCGATGATATGGGCATGATCAATGACAGAATCACGCAGGAACACATGTACGATGTCGCCCACCAACTGCTGGTTGTTGTTCCAGATGATGGGATCATAGTACATCGTCATACAGGAATCGAGGGAGTTATATACCAGCGAGTCGCACACGGCCTGCACATCCGTGCGGTAAGCCCGTACCTTATGGAAAGCATGGATCTTACGATAGACAGAATCGGTCTCGATATTGAAGGTGACCACCTTAAACGTATCCGCATGCATAAACAGGGAGTCGCCCTGAGAGTAGTCGATGGCTACGGCACTGTCCGTACACATGGCATAGCCCGTATTATCATAATACTCGCCATAGTTACCCGTCAGTTTGTTCTTATTTACTGAATCGACATAGACCACATTCCTAAAGGCCTGACTGAAACCCTGCTGACTGTCGTAATAGACACTATCGCCCACCAGCATCTTTCCGTTATTGGAGAGTACGGAACGGTTCATGAGCCGCGCACGATCGAGCTTTGTGTCATAATAGCCCTGCTCGGAGTAGATATGACTCTCACCGGATGTGATGTTGGAAGGACCGACGATATGGGCGACGGAAGTTCGGGTATCGTAATAGAGCGTGTCCGTGGTCAGATAGAACTTCGGACTCTGCATCTTCACGTCGTAGTTGAAGACCGACATCTTCGACTTCGTATTGTATTCGCCCCAGTCGGAGGTGAGTGTCGTTTTACCGTCAACCATCTTACCGCCTTCGAAGAAATAGGCATTGTCGTAAAGACGGTCGTAGTCGAGACTGTCAGTATAGAGTGTGGTCTTCTTGTGCTTCAGTACGACATTATAACGGGCACGTGCCATCTGCTCGTTACCGTCGTAATAGGCATAGTCGCTGACGAGTGAGAGCGTGTCGCCCTGATACATCTTCACATGTCCGAAAGCCTCGAAGGAATTGCTGGCCTCATAGAAATAGGCACTGTCACAGTAAAGTCTGGCTCCCTGATGGGTGAAATGGACCTTACCGTTGAGGATCGTTGCGTCAGGATTTATCCTGTCGTCAAAATGGAGTACGTCGGCATGAACCAGATAGATGCGGGTATCCTTCACCTGTGACCTACGAGCAGGACGCTTACCTTTGCCCTTCTGTGCCCCTGCAGAACCCAATCCGGCCACCAGAGCCACTGCCAACAGAAAATAGAATGCCCTCTTTAGCATACGTCCTACTTGAACCAGCCTTCGTATTCAAACTCACAGTCCCTGTAATTGTCGTTCAGGCGGGTATAGGTGTTCTTGATCTTATCGACAACCCACTGATGGATACAATCATTCTGCCGTTTCTGAAGCACCACTTCCTTCAGCACCTGGAAGTCATCCGTCACCGTAGCCTTGTGACCGTCAATGCGGTTCTTCAACTTGGCAATGACACAGACGGTCTTGCCACGCTGGTTAATCATCTTGAAGGCACGGGAGATCTCTCCGACCTGCAGGGTATCGACTGCCTTGGCAATCTCAGGAGGCAGATCCTGCATACGGAACTTCGACGAGGTATATCCTGTCTGCGACAGACTAGTGGACATCAGTCCCTTACTGAGACGCGTATCTTTATCGTCAGAAAGCATGGGCGCAGCATCCTCGAACGTAAACTTCCCTGCACGGATATCGTCGGCGATGGAGTCCAGACGTACGATTGTCTTATCAATCTCCTCGTCAGAGACCACAGGTTTACGGAGGATATGGCGCACGTTCACCTTATCGCCACGCTTCTCAATCAACTGGATAATATGGAAACCGAACTCGGACTCTACGATCTTCGAGACTTTCTTAGGATCGGTCAGGTTAAAGGCCACCGTAGCAAAGGCGGGATCAAGGGTACCACGACCCGTTAGTCCCAGTTCTCCACCACGACGGGCTGTTCCCGGATCCTCAGAATAGAGTCGGGCCAATGTCTGGAAGGAGGCATCACCCTTGTTCACGCGGTCTGTATAGTCACGCAATTCTTCTTTCACGCGGTTGAGTTCCTCAGTCGTAACATGCGGAGTCTGCTGGATAATCTGCACCTCCACCTCCGTAGGTACGAAGGGAATACTGTCCTGCGGCATGTCCTTGAAATAGCGACGCACCTCCGCTGGCGTGACAGAGATGTCTTCCACCAGTTTACGCTTCATCTGCTGCACCATCTGACGGTCCTTCATCTCCTCACGCAGATCGTTACGGATCTGCGAGAGACTCTGGTGCTTATATTCTTCCAGACGCTCACGGGAACCGTCAACCATCTCCAGCCAATAGTTGATCTGCTGTTCCACCTCCTGGGCGACATCGGCATCCGTCACCTCAATACTGTCGATGATGGCCTGGTGCTTGAACAGTTTCTGGACGGCGATCTGCTCCGGGATCGTACAATCGGGATCCCCACTCCACTTCACGCCCTCCATCGCAGCCTGCATACGCATCACCTCGACATCGGACTTCAGGATAGCCTCATCACCAACCACCCAGATCACCTCATCGATGACCGTTCCTATAGAGACGGAGTCTGAGTCACTAGAACTAGCAGAACCAGTAATGCCAGGATGGCCAGGATAACTAGAAGAAGCGACTCCCATCAAGGGAACCGCCAGAATCGCAATTGGGATAATTTTCTGTAGAACTCTCATTAATGTTGGTTGACAGTTTTCAATACATCTTGATTTATCTTGACCGGATAACGACGGCGCAGAGAAGCAATCCACTCCTGCTCCAGCATCTCCTGATAGTCAGCAATCACCTGAGCACGGACGTCCGTATAGTCTTCAGGATATTTCTTCAGCTTCTTGCCATAAACCGCGTCAATGGGATAGTCCAGGTTCACCTTGGCATCTGCGTTGGCCACCTTGAACACCATACGGTCGATCGTGGGGTTGTCACCCTGTTTGAAAAGACCTTTCTCCACACGGATCCGGATGATGGAGTCCGGATTGAAAGTCGTTCGCAAGGCTTCTGCCCACTGCTCAAACGGCAACCGCTTCACGCAATTCTTGACAGCCTTCACATCGGCCTTGTCCTTCACATGATAGGCGATGCCCTTATAACGGGGCTCCGACCATGCATAGTCTTTCTTATGAACATCAAACCAGGCACGCTGTCCAATCTCGTCCTTCGCAGCACGATCCCATACCTCACGGTTGCTGATCTCATAGAGCAGCAGACCATCATGGTACTCCTGAATCAGATACTTCATCTCAGGATCGACAGCAGCCAAAGAATCGGCTCGCTTCTCCATCAACTGATCCACTGTCAGGGAGTTGTTGCCAGCGGCTGCCTGATCATTCAGTTTCTGTTGGGCGATGGCGTCACGTATTCCCTGCTGCTCGAAAGAGCGGACAATCTGGTCTTTCAGTTCTTCAAAAGGCTCCAACTGTTTTCTGGCCTTCATCAGGACAATATGATAACCATCCGGAGCCAGGAACGGACGACTGTATTCACCTGGCTGCAGCGAATAGGCGACATCCTCAAACTCTGGATAGGCCTGATTAGGCTGCATCCATCCCATCAGACCACCACGCTCTGCTGTGCGCGGATTCTCAGAGACTTTCTTTGCCAGTTCTGCGAAGTCGGCCCCATTCCTCAGGACGTTATACACTGAGTCGGCCCGCTGTTTGACACGTTCCTGTTCCTGGGGCGTTGCCTTTGTGGAGAGACGGAAGAAAATATGAGCAGGTTGGATCAGGCCCCGAGGTCCAATAGCCTCCTTGGCACGATCGTATGCCTTTTTGGCCTCTGCCAGCACCTCGGCATCAGACACCAAGGTAGGCCGCACCTGTTGGTCCCGATAGAGTGCAAATTCCTGTTTAAAGGAAGAAAGCGTATCCAAGTGTTCGTCAAGGGCAGCCTGTACTTTCAGCTTGTAGTTCGCATATAGTTCGGCATATTCCGCAACGGTCTTTCTGTCGATCACAACCTCGTTGTTATTCTTATTATAAGAATACTCGAACTCAGAACGGGTTACTGGTACTCCATTAACCGTCATCACCACAGGATCACCCTGTGCAAAGGCAACGGCAGCGACGAGTCCGAAGACAGAAATCAGAAGAAAATGTTTCATCAGTCGTTGGGTCTTGAATAGTTTGGAGCCTCACTGGTAATGGTAATGTCGTGAGGATGACTTTCATTGACACCGGCATTGGTGATACGGGTAAACTTGGCATCATGCAACTTCTCTATTGTTGCTGCACCGCAGTAGCCCATACCAGAACGAAGGCCACCAACCATCTGATAGATCACCTCCTGAACAGTTCCCTTGTAGGGCACACGTCCTGCGATACCTTCGGGCACGAGTTTTTTCACCTCCTGAGTATCGCCCTGGAAATAACGGTCCTTCGAGCCGTGCTTCTGTTCCATAGCCTCCAGAGAACCCATACCACGGTAGCTCTTGAACTTACGGCCATTATAGATGATCGTGTCACCAGGACTCTCCTCTGTACCGGCCACGAGTGAGCCAATCATCACACAACTACCACCGGCAGCGAGAGCCTTCACAATATCTCCAGAATAGCGCAGGCCACCATCGGCAATCAGGGGGACACCCGTTCCCTTCAGGGCGCTATAGACGTCATAGACGGCACTCAACTGAGGTACGCCCACACCTGCTACCACACGGGTAGTACAGATAGAACCTGGGCCAATACCTACCTTCACGGCATCAGCGCCGTTCTTGACAAGCATCTTGGCAGCCTCACCTGTTGCCACGTTACCTACAACGATATCGATATTGGGGAATGATTTCTTGGCCTCCACCAGTTTCTCTATGACAGACTTCGAATGACCGTGAGCCGTGTCAATGACAATCGCATCGGCACCAGCATCCACAAGAGCCTGCATACGGTCAAGTGTATCATTGGTCACACCGACACCAGCAGCCACGCGGAGGCGGCCTTTCTCATCCTTGCAGGCCATCGGCTTATCCTTGGCCTTGGTGATATCCTTATAAGTAATCAGACCGATCAGACGGTTATCCTTATCCACCACAGGCAGTTTCTCGATCTTGTTTCTCTGCAGGATCTCGGCGGCAGCCGTCAGATCCGTCTGCTGATGTGTCGTTACGAGGTTTTCCTTCGACATGATCTCCTCAACGGGACGGTCCAGACGACGCTCAAAACGCAGGTCACGGTTGGTCACAATACCCACAAGGTGCTTCTCGTCGTCAACAACGGGGATACCTCCGATATGGTATTCCGACATGATATCAAGTGCCTGCGCCACCGTAGAGCCCTGAGGAATCGTCACGGGATCATAGATCATTCCGTTCTCGGCACGCTTGACGATAGCCACCTGACGTGCCTGGTCCTCAATAGACATGTTCTTATGGATCACGCCAATACCTCCCTCACGGGCGATAGCAATAGCCATCTGCGACTCTGTGACCGTATCCATGGCTGCCGTCACAAAGGGGACATTCAACTGGATATTCCTTGAGAAAAGGGTTTTCAACTCAACAGTCTTAGGGAGTACCTCAGAATAAGCGGGAATGAGTAGGACGTCATCAAAAGTAAGGCCGTCCATCACGATTTTGTCTGCAATAAATGAAGCCATAAATATACCTTTCTTTAAATATTGCGTGCAAAGGTACAAAAAAGAAGTGAATAGTGAAAAGTGAAAAGTGAAAAGTTGCGATACCTTGTTATTTTTTAACGCTTCACGCTCGCCTCTTCACTTTTCACCCTTCACTTTTCACTTCCTTTAGTTTGCCATTTCCGACAGGAACTTGATGCGCACCAGTCGAATCTCGTCCTCAGAATACTCCTCGCCTAATTCCTTCTGGGCGACGCTTAGTTTGTCGGTATCCGACTCACAGAAATAGTCATAGATATCATCGACATGATCCTCGTCCATCACCTCGTCCAGGAAATAGTCGATGTTCAGTTTCGTTCCACTATACACAATGGCCTCCACCTCGTCCAACAACTCATCAAAGTCAATACCCTGTGCAGTCGCTATATCGTCAAGGGCCACCTGACGGTCGATACTCTGGATGATCTTCACCTTCAGCATCGACTTCTTGGCCACCGTCCGGACGCGCATGTCAGCCTGTCGTTCGATACCATTCTCGTCACAGTATTTCTTGATCAGATCGACAAACTCCTTGGCATACGGTTGCTTGACCTTACCCTCGCCGACACCCTGGATATTCTTCAGTTCATCCAGTGTGACAGGGTAGTCTGTTGCCATCTGTTCGAGAGACACGTCCTGGAAGATAACGTATGGTGGGCGTTCCATCCGCTTAGACACCTTCTTCCGCAGATCCCTGAGCATACCGCTCAGCGTGGGATCCAGGGCACTGATGCCACCCTCATGCTCTATCGCCTCATCTTCCTCTGAGAACTCCGCATCCTTCACAATCATGAACGACTGAGGTGATTTCAGGAACTTCTTGCCTGCCGATGTCACTTTCAGCAGACCATAGTTCTCGACCTCCTTCTTCAGGTATCCCGCAATAAGCGCCTGACGGATCACGGGGTTCCAGATCTTCTCATCCTCATCGGCGCCAGCCCCGAACATCTCCTGTTCATCATGGTGGTGGGCCAGAATCTCATCTGTTTCCTTTCCCGTGATAAAGTCTATGACATAATCGGAACGGAAATTCTCCTTGATGGCGAGGATGGAATTAAGGACAATCACCAACTGCTCGCTGGCCTCAATCTTCGTCTTGGGATGCAGGCAGTTGTCACAGTTGCCACAGTTATCCTTGGGATATACCTCTCCGAAGTAGTGAAGCAGCATCTTACGACGACAGACACTCGTCTCCGCATAGGCAGCTGTCTCCACCAGCAACTGGCGCCCGATATCCTGTTCCGCCACGGGCTTGCCCTCCATGAACTTATCCAGTTTCTGAAGATCCTTATTGGAATAGAAAGCGACGCACAATCCCTCACCGCCATCACGACCAGCACGGCCTGTCTCCTGATAATAGCCTTCCAACGATTTCGGAATATCATAATGGATCACGAAGCGCACGTCAGGCTTATCAATGCCCATGCCGAAAGCGATAGTGGCCACGATGACATCAATATTCTCCATCAGGAAATCATCCTGGGTCTGCGTACGCGTCGCGGAATCCAGTCCTGCATGATAGGCAGAAGCCTTGATATCGTTAGCCTGCAGGATAGCCGCCAACTCTTCTACCTTTTTCCTCGACAGACAATAGATAATGCCACTCTTCCCAGGATGCTGTTTGATGAACTTGATGATGTCCTTATCCACATCCTTCGTCTTGGGACGCACCTCATAATAGAGGTTCGGACGGTTGAACGAACTCTTGAACTCCACGGCATCCACAATGCCCAGGTTCTTCTTGATATCACTGCGCACCTTATCCGTCGCAGTGGCTGTCAGGGCTATCACTGGTGCATCACCTATCTCATTGATAATCGGACGGATACGACGATACTCCGGTCGGAAGTCGTGTCCCCACTCCGAGATACAATGTGCCTCGTCAATGGCATAGAACGATATCTTGACGGACTTCAGGAATTCCACATTATCCTCCTTGGTCAGCGACTCCGGAGCGACATACAAAAGTTTCGTATGACCTGCCAGGATATCGGCCTTTACCTGATCAATGGCCGCCTTGTTCAGTGACGAGTTCAGATAGTGGGCCGTCCCTTCATGCTCGCTAAGATTGGAGATGACATCCACTTGGTTCTTCATCAACGCAATCAGGGGGGAGATGACAATCGCCGTACCCTCCATCAGTAATGAAGGCAGTTGATAGCACAGGGACTTGCCACCACCCGTAGGCATTAGCACGAAAGTATCGTTGCCATCCAACAGGTTCCTGATAATCCGTTCCTGATCGCCTTTGAACTTGTCAAATCCAAAGTACTTCTTAAGGGCTTCGGTCAAATTGATCTTTTCGCTCATATATTTTAGTTATTAGGCTTCATATTGTTGTAAGTAGGACTTCTCCATCTGCTCGCGTACGTAGTCACCCGTCACCTCAAATTTCTTAACTTTCCTTGAAGGCATATCGAACATGGAATCCATCATCACATTCTCCACGATGGAACGCAATCCACGGGCTCCCAGTTTGAACTCCACGGCCTTATCGACCATCGCGTCAAGCGCTTCCTTGGTGAAGGTCAGTTCAACACCATCCATCTCAAACAACTTCTGATATTGACGGACTATCGAGTTCTTGGGCTCTGTCAGGATACGTTCCAAGGCAGCCCTGTCGAGCGGGTTCAGATAAGTCAGTACGGGCATACGGCCGATAATCTCCGGGATCAGGCCGAACGACTTCAGGTCCTGTGGCTGCACATATTTCATCAGGTCTTTTTTATCAATTTTCCTGACGTTCTGTACGGAATTATAACCTACCACATGGGTATTCAGGCGCTGGGCGATCTTCCGTTCTATACCGTCGAACGCACCACCGCAGATAAACAGGATATTCCGCGTATCAACATGGATATAATCCTGATCCGGATGCTTACGTCCTCCCTTTGGCGGTACATTTACCGTCGTACCCTCCAAGAGTTTCAACAGTCCCTGTTGCACGCCCTCACCGCTCACGTCACGGGTGATGGAGGGGTTGTCGCTCTTACGGGCAATCTTGTCGATCTCGTCAATGAAGACGATACCCCGTTGTGCGGCTTCCACATCATAGTCGGCGACCTGCAACAGACGGGTAAGGATACTTTCGACATCCTCTCCCACGTAACCTGCTTCCGTGAACACCGTCGCATCGACAATGGTAAAAGGCACATCAAGGAGTCTGGCGATCGTACGAGCCAAGAGTGTCTTACCCGTTCCCGTAGAACCCACCATGATGATGTTGCTCTTCTCTATTTCCACGCCATCGTCGCTGACAGCCTGCTGCAGACGCTTATAGTGGTTATAGACAGCCACGGAGAGATAGCGCTTTGCCTCGTCCTGACCAATCACGTACTGATCGAGGAATTCCTTGATTTCCTTGGGTTTGGGCACTTTCTTCTGCTGGTACTTCCCACTGGCAGCTGGTTTTTTCCCATCTGTCAGGTTCTCCTGCACAATCCGATAGGCCTGCTCGGCACAGTCCTCACAGATATATCCGTTGATGCCCGTTATCAGCAGGCGCACCTCCTGTTCACTCCTTCCGCAGAAACAGCATTCTTTCTTCATCCGTTTCTACTTCTTCCGGGTCAGTACTTCGTCGATCATACCATATTCCTTCGCCTCCTCAGCCGTCATCCAGTAATTACGGTCGGAGTCGGCATATACTTTCTCATACGGGGTATGGGAGTGATCGGAGATGATGGTATAGAGTTCCTTCTTAAATTTCAGGATCTCCTTAGCCTCGATCTCGATATCGGAGGCTTGTCCCTGTACGCCACCAAGCGGCTGGTGGATCATCACACGGCTGTGGGGCAGTGCAGAGCGTTTACCCTCCGTACCAGCCACGAGCAGCACGGCACCCATCGAGGCTGCCATGCCCGTACAGATCGTTGCCACATCACTGGAGATAAACTGCATCGTATCATAAATACCCAGTCCAGCCGTCACACTGCCGCCAGGACTATTGATATAGATGGAGATGTCCTTACCACTATCCACCGAATCGAGGTAAAGCAACTGGGCCTGCAACGTGTTAGCCGTATAGTCGTCGATCTGCGTACCAAGGAAGATGATGCGGTCCATCATCAGGCGCGAAAACACATCCATCTGCGTCACGTTCAACTGACGCTCTTCAAGGATATACGGATTCAGATACTGCGCCTGCGCCTTCATGACATCATCAAGCGTCAGACCTTCCATACCTAAATGCTGAGTAGCATATTTTCTAAAGTCATTCTTCATATCTTTCTACCTTTTTATTATTAGACAAGAAAAGAGGTCATCGACCTTTTTATCTTGTGATTGGGACACAAAGATAATCAAAAAAGTCGATAACCTCTCAAAAATAGGGGTTATTTTTTCCTAAAAATCCTTATTTTTCTTGCATGAGCTTGTTGAAGTCATCCAAAGTGACTTCTTTTTGAGTCAGTTTCACCACGTTTTTGAGCGTATCTGTCAATTTCATGTCGATAGCACGATCCACGAAGTTCTCCACGTTCTCACGCTTCTTCAACTGCTCAGCAGCATAGTTCTCAAGGACATCGTCAGGCACGTTGCTCATACCATACTGGGCAAACTGGGCGCGGATAGCCTCCTTGGCAACAGCCTTCAGGTCTGCGTCCTCCACCTTGATATCATTGGCAGCCACGATCTGCTCTTTGATGAGATGCCACTTCAGTTCCTTGATACTGCCCTCGAAGTTCTTCTCCACATAGTCAGCACCCTTGTCCTGGTTGTTCTGCAACATTACGCGCTTCAGCAGAGCCTCGGGGAACTGCAGGTCACCGACCTTCTTCTCCAGATAGGCACGCACGTCGAGCAGGAACTTATAGTCACTGTTCTGCTGCAACTGGGGAGCGATGGTCTCGGCAATCTTCTCGCGGAAAGCCTTCTCGTCCTTCACCGTACCCTCGCCAAACACACGGTCGAACAATTTCTGATCAACTGCGGCGGGCTCGAAGTGACGGATCTCCGTGATCTGATAGCTGAAATCAGAGTCCAGATCTTTCACGTCATCCTTCTGCACCTTCAGCAGGGCAGCCACCTCAGCATCATTATCAGGATAAGCCTTCTTCGGGTTGAAGGTAATGATGTCACCGGGCTTTGCACCGTCGAAGAGTTTCTTCTGGTCATCAGCCTTGATATAGGCAGGCATCACCATGGCACCCTCCGTTGTGATACCACCTTCCTTCGTGTTACCCTTCTTGTCGAGCTCACGCATATCACCAGTGATGGTATCGTTGCCACTGAACACGTCAGCCTTTACAAACTCACCAGCCTGGGAGGCATACATCTGCACCTGGTCGTCGATGAGTTTGTCATCGGCCTTGATGGCATAATAGGTGATCTTGTCTTTGGCACTCAACTCAGCCTTGAATTCAGGAGCTACGGCGATATCGAACACGAAAGTCAGTTCACCGTCCTTTTCAAAATCCTGCGGCACCTGCTTCTCCTGATTGGGAAGAGGCTCGCCCAGCATCTGAATCTTATTCTCGTGAATGTATTCATATAGTTTCTCACCCATGAGTTTGTTGACTTCGTCAACCTTCACGGCCGTGCCATACTGTTTCTTAATCATTCCCATGGGCACCATACCTGGACGGAAGCCAGGTACCTGGGCCTTCTTACGGTAGTTCTTCAGGGTCTTCTCGACCTGTTCCTGATAGTCTGCTGGCTCAACGGTCATCGTCAACAAACCGTTGATCTTATCAGGGCAATCAAATGTAATTTTCATCTTCTTTTATACCTTATTAAATATATACAATCAAATTTTGGGGTGCAAAAGTACGCATAAAAACCGAAAGCACCTAACGATTTGGATTAATTAACATTCCTCAGTCTCTTTAGCCTTACGCTCAGCATCCAACTGCTGGAAGTCTTTCTTTCGAAGTTCGAAGGATTCTGTAAGGTATTTCTCCCTCACGATCTTATTGGCGGCCAGTTCTTCCGGTGTACCCTGGAACAGAATTCTTCCTTCAAACAAGAGATAAGCACGGTCGGTAATGGCCAGAGTCTCATCCACGTTATGGTCTGTGATCAAAATACCAATATTACGGTACTTCAGATGATAAACGATCTGCTGGATATCTTCTACCGCAATAGGATCGACACCCGCAAACGGCTCGTCAAGCATAATAAACTTCGGTTCAATGGCCAGGCAGCGGGCAATCTCCGTACGACGGCGCTCACCACCAGAGAGTTGGTCACCCTTGTTCTTGCGGACTTTATTCAGACGGAATTCGGAAATCAGGCTCTCCAGTTTTTCCAACTGATAGTCACGGGGCTTACCCGTCATCTCCAAAACAGAGAGGATATTATCCTCCACACTCATCTTACGGAACACACTCGCCTCTTGTGCCAGATAGCCGATACCTGCACGGGCACGTTTATAGACAGGGAATTTCGTTACTTCCTGGTCTCCTAGCCAGATATGTCCACCATTAGGTACGATCAATCCTGTGGTCATATAGAAAGAAGTGGTCTTACCTGCACCATTCGGTCCTAACAGACCAACAATCTCACCCTGCTTCACATCGAAACTCACGTCATTCACCACGGTTCGTTTGCCGTAGCGCTTCACCAATCCTTCCGTACGGAGCACTAACTTCTGCTCACCCTCTGGAAGCGGCTGCTGTTCCGTTACCTCGATATTATTGATCTCTTCGTTCATCGTCAGAATTCTTCATTTGGGTGGCAAAGATACAAAATTATTTGAAAACTCATTCGATAATATGCAAATATTAGAAAAGATTTTGTAATTTTGCAACCAAATTACGTATAAACAAGAATGTTGATACAAAAATGGCTGACCACCTTCGGTCGATATCTGATGCTGATGGGGCGCACGTTCTCGCGACCTGAGCGGATGAGAATGTTCTTCAAGCAGTATGTCAAGGAGATGGCACAGTTAGGCGTCAACTCCATAGGTATTGTACTACTGATATCCTTCTTCATCGGTGCGGTCATCTGTATTCAGATGAAGTTGAATATCCAAAGTCCGTGGATGCCCCGTTGGGTCAGCGGCTACACCACCCGTGAAATTATGCTGCTGGAGTTCTCCAGTTCAATTATGTGCCTGATCCTGGCAGGAAAGGTAGGCTCCAATATCGCCTCGGAGATTGGTACGATGCGGGTGACACAGCAGATTGATGCCCTGGAGATCATGGGTGTCAACTCCGCCAGTTATCTGATATTACCGAAGATTGCGGGTATGATCACCATCATGCCGTTCTTGGTGATATTCTCCTCGGCGATGGGTATTGTGGGTGCCTACGGTACGGCTTACATCGGTCATGTGCTGCCTCCCGACGACTTGACGCTGGGACTGCAGCACGATTTCAGAGCATGGTTCGTCTGGATGAGTATCATCAAAAGTCTTTTCTTCGCTTTCATCATCTCCAGCGTACCTGCCTACTTCGGCTACACGGTGGAGGGCGGCTCCGTCAATGTCGGCAAAGCCAGTACTGATGCCGTCGTCTCGTCGAGTGCCCTCATCCTGTTCAGTGATGTCTTCCTAACCCAGCTATTGTCATGATTGAAGTCAAGAATTTATACAAGAGCTTTGAAGACAAAGAAGTGCTGAAAGATATCAGCACGACTTTTGAGGACGGAAAGACCAACTTGATCATCGGTCAGAGCGGCTCAGGCAAGACGGTGCTGATGAAGAACCTTGTAGGTTTGTTGGATCCCACCAGCGGACAAGTACTCTACGACGGACGCGATTTCGTCAATATGTCGAAGAACGAGAAGGTGATGATGCGCCGTGAGATGGGTATGATCTTCCAGAGTGCGGCCCTTTTCGACTCCATGACGGTGCTGGAGAACGTCATGTTCCCACTGGATATGTTTTCTTCGATGAACCTCAGGGAGCGTATTCATAGAGCACAGGAGTGTCTGGACCGCGTAAACCTGAAGGAGGCTGACGAGAAATTCCCCGGCGAGATCTCCGGTGGTATGCAGAAACGTGTAGCCATCGCCCGCGCCATTGCCCTCAACCCCAAATACCTGTTCTGTGACGAGCCTAACTCCGGTCTCGACCCGAAAACCTCGCTCGTCATCGACGGGCTGTTACAGAGCATCACCAAGGAGTTCAATATGACAACTATCATCAACACCCACGACATGAACTCCGTGATGGGTATCGGTGAGAACATCATCTTCATTTACGAAGGAGAGAAAGCCTGGCAGGGTGAGAGTAGTCAGATCATGGGATCTGACAACCAAAAACTCACAGACTTCATCTTCGCCAGTGACCTGTTGAAGAATATGCGGCAGATTGTTATCGACAACGGTCTGAAAATAGAATCAAAAAGAGGCTGAACCTATTGCTCAGCCTCTTTTTTCTGTTGCCATCATCTTAGAAGTTCCACTTCAGCGCCAGCGTCGGATTCACAAAGAACGACTTGTCGTTGTAAGTGTTATAAATAAAGTTATTGCTAATCTCAATTTCAGAGCCCAGGCTGATGTTCGGCGTCACGTTATACCAGAACTGCGGCTCACTTAGGATCACGAGTTGTCCGTGACCATCAGCCTTCTCACCACGCCAGAAATCAATAAAGCCAGAGCAGGTGAACGACTTTCCGAAATTCAAGCCCCAAACACCTGTCAGTTGAACACTATGATATGCTGAGGTATATTCGTAACTTTTGAAGAAGCGTTTGTAGAGCATCTGCACTGACCAGGTCTTTGAGAAGTCAGCATTATGGCCGTTAAATGCAGGGCCAATGAGGGCTGCCTGTTGGAAACTTCCACCGAGGTTCAGACCGCCATCATACTCCACATGAGCGGCGAACCCCTGTTTGCCCAGGTTAAACTCACGGGAGATCTCCGTATAGGCTCCCTTGAAGAACTTACGACTTAGGTCGAGATCGACGAAATAGTACCAGGAGCCCCACTTGTCGGCTTTGAACTGCTCAACAGTGACGGTTACTTTCTGACGTCCGGCTTCCTCGTCAGGATAGATATTACGGCCGAAGTCATAGTGCAACTGGATGTTCTGTGCCTGTGCGGAAAGAGCTGCTACCGCTAACAGTGCAATAGAAAGTAATCTTTTCATAATGGTATTGTTTATTGATTATTGATGAGTTTAAATATGATTCCCGCAGCATTGTCAGGCGCCTTTTCCTCCCCCAGCCTACGGTGCACCTCAGCATAGCCATGAAGCATCTTCTCACGGGCAGGCCCCTGGAGGATATTCTCCAGTTCGTGACGGATGTTCTCCACAGAAAAGGTGTCGGCCACGAGTTCCGTCACCACCTCTCTGTCGGCAATGAGGTTCACCAGCGAGACATACTTCACGTGGATGATATGTTTGCGGAAGAAGGCCACGATCTTGGGGATGGGTGTCTCGTAACACACCACCTGCGGTACATTGAACAGACAGGTTTCCAATGTCGCCGTACCACTAGTCACGAGGGCGGCATGGGCTTTCGCCAACAATGGATAGGTCTGGTTATAGACGATCTCCACGCCCGTACCTTCTATAAATTGGGTATAATAGTCTGGCTCGATGCCAGGGGCCCCTGCGAGTACGATCCTATAGTCTTGCATCATCGGCTTCACAGCCTCGATCATTGCAGGCAGGTTATCCTTGATCTCCTGCTTCCTGCTACCTGCAAGCAGGGCTATCACCTGTCCATCCTCCTCACGGGGTGAAGAAGAAAGGTATTCACGCACCTCGTCAGCCGTCGGATTACCGACATAATGGATGGGATAGTGGTGCTTCTTCTCGAAGAAATCCACTTCGAAGGGAAGAATAGAGAAGAGTTCATCAACGTCGCGTTTGATGTTCTTGATGCGATACTCCTTCCACGCCCAAATCTTCGGAGAGATGTAATAATAGACGGGTATCTTTGTATGGGATTTTACATATTTAGCAATACTCAGATTAAAACCCGGATAATCGACAAGGATCACACAGTCAGGCTGCCATTGGGTGATATCCTGCTTACACATCTTCATATTCTTGAGGATGGTCGGCAAGTGCAGTAACACAGGAATAAAACCCATATAGGCCAGTTCCTTATAGTGGCGCACACGCGTACCACCCTCTGCCGTCATCAGGTCTCCGCCAAAGAAACGAAACTCTGCTTCCTTGTCAATTTCTTTCAGCGAATGCATCAGACGTGATGCATGGAGGTCGCCCGAGGCTTCACCAGCTATCAGATAATATTTCATAGGTTCCAGGATCTGATTTTCTCCAAAGCCGAATAGGCTGTCACATCTATCTGTGTCGGTGTGATAGCCACATAGCCATGTGTCAGGGCCCAGTTATCGGTATCTTCGGCATCGGGCTCGTCATTGGTATAACTCCCAACCATCCACCAATAGTCATAACCACGCAGATGATGACACTTGACAACCTCATGACCCCATGTTCCCTTCGCCATCCGACATATCTTCACACCCTTGTAGATTGGCACCAACGGGAAGTTCACATTGAGACAGACACCCAGAGGCAACCCATCCTCAAGAACCCTTTCCGTAATCTGACGAATCAACGGGCGCAGCGGCTCGAAGTCGGCATCCTCACGATGATCACAGAGCGAGAACGCCACTGAGGGGATATACTTCATACACCCCTCCAGCGTCACACCCATCGTACCGCTATAGTGCATGTTCACTGACGCATTATCACCATGATTAATACCTCCGATCACCATATCCGGTTTTCTGGGAACGATCTCTGCCAGCGCCATCTTCACGCAATCGACGGGCGTACCACTACACGACCATATCTCCACACCTTCCCGCTTCTCCCGCAGGCGGAGCCGTAGAGGTGTGGTGGCGGAAAAGGCACATGCCATACCACTACAGGCTGATTCCGGCGCACAGACGATGATGTCGCCATAGTCCACCAGCATCTCTATGAGGCAGTTGATACCCTTTGCCTGAAAGCCGTCATCATTAGAAATGAGTAGTAATGGTCGTTTAATTTCCATAAAATATGATTGTTTTGACTGCAAAAGTACGAAAAAAGGTTTAAATGAATGGCTTTCTCATCGAAAATATGTAACTTTGCGCACAAATTTCTCAATTTTATTAAGATTAGTTAGATTCAAATGGCTAAGATTATTGCTTTAGCAAACCAAAAAGGCGGTGTAGGAAAAACCACGACGACGATCAACCTGGCCGCTTCACTCGCCACCTTAGAAAAAACAGTATTAGTGGTGGATGCCGATCCGCAGGCCAATGCCTCCAGCGGTCTGGGCGTTGACATCACGGAAGTAGAGTGTTCGCTATACGAATGCATTATCAATCAGACGGATGTACATGAAGCCATCTATACGACAGATATCGAAGGTCTGGATATCATCCCCAGTCATATTGACTTAGTGGGCGCAGAGATAGAGATGCTGAACCTGAACGACCGTGAAAAGATCATCAAGAATCTGTTGGATCCGATTCGCGATGAGTACGACTACATCCTTATCGACTGTTCTCCGTCGCTGGGCCTCATCACCGTCAATGCCCTGACGGCAGCCGACTCCGTGATCATCCCCGTGCAGTGCGAATACTTCGCCCTCGAAGGCATCAGTAAGTTGCTCAATACGATTAAGATCATCAAGAACAAACTGAACTCTCACTTGGAGATCGAAGGATTCCTGCTGACGATGTTCGACAGTCGCCTGCGTCTGGCTAACCAGATCTATGACGAGGTGAAGCGCCACTTCCAGGAGTTGGTGTTCAAGACCGTCATCCAGCGTAACGTCAAACTTTCTGAAGCGCCCAGCCATGGTCTGCCCGTTATTCTCTACGATGCAGACTCGACAGGTAGCAAAAACCATCTGGCACTCGCCAAGGAAATCATATACAAGAATCTTAAGCTTAACTAAACATGGCTGTAAAAAAGAAATATGACCGTAATGTCCTGGGCAGAGGCCTGGACAACATAGGAACCGGAAAAGGACGGGGACTGGATGCGCTGATTGATACGGGCGATATCCAGACGCAAGGCACGTCAAACCTGAATGAGATTGCCATCAGTCTGATAGAGTCTAATCCGAATCAGCCGCGACGGGAGTTTGACGAGAGCGCCCTCAAGGAACTTGCCGCCAGCATCCGTGAGATTGGCATTATCACCCCCATCACCCTGCGACAGACCACCGACGGCAAATACCAGATCATCGCTGGTGAACGTCGTTGGAGAGCGTCGCAGATGGCGGGTCTCAAATCTATTCCGGCCTACATCAGGACCGCTGAAGATGACAACATCATGGAGATGGCGCTCGTGGAGAATATCCAGCGTGAGGATTTGAACGCCATAGAAATCGCCCTTGCCTACCAGCACCTGTCGGAATCGACGGGTATGACGCAGGAGCGTATCTCCGAGCGTGTGGGCAAGAGCCGCACCTCCATCACCAACTACCTCCGTCTGCTGAAGTTGCCTGCTCAGATACAAATGGCTCTGAAGAACAAGGAGATGGACATGGGGCATGCCCGTGCCCTGTTATCACTCGACAGTCCCTCTGCACAGCTGAAACTCTTCAAGGAGGTGCAGCGCAACGGCTACTCCGTGCGAAAGGTGGAGGAGATGGTGCAGATGGTCAAGAACGGCGAGAACTTGCAAGCCGTCAAGAGAACGGTGGCTCCCAGTTCACAACTGCCGCTGGAGTATTCCATCCTGAGAGACCGTCTGTCTGACCTTTTCAAGGTGAAGGTACAGATGACATGTTCCCCGCAGGGAAAGGGCAAGATCAGCATCCCCTTCGCCAACGAAGAAGAGTTGGAATGGGTCATGAACGTCATTGACAAGTTGAAAGGCTAAGCGTTGAGGCACGATAGATTCACATGGTTACGGACATCTCTGACTGTCAGCCTTCTGTTCTTGACAGGCATCAGCCAGAGTGTAGCTCAAACGGAGATCGTCGTTGACAGCACCTTCACGCTGACCGTTGACAGTACCTTCACACTGGCCACCGATAGTCTGATGAAGGAGGTTGATAAGAGGATCTCACAATTCCAGGAAGACAGTGCGTCGGTAATCATCAGCAAAGCGACAAAGAAACTGAAACTCGCCAAAGACTGGTCCACCTGGACACCTGATCCCAAGCGTGCCCTATGGCTGGCACTGGTCATCCCCGGCGGAGGACAGATCTACAACCGCAAATACTGGAAACTGCCGCTGGTCTATGGCGGATTCATGGGTTGCATCTATGCCATGAGTTGGAACAACTCCATGTATATGGACTACTCCCAGGCTTATCTGGACCTGATGGACGATGACCCTAATACGCAGAGTTACAACCAATTCCTGCACCTCGGCATGCAGATCACGCCAGCCAATGCCGATCGATACAAGGACATCTTCAAGAAACGCAAGGATAAATACCGCCGCTGGCGCGATCTGAGTTTCTTTTGTCTGATCGGTGTCTATGCGCTCTCGGTAATCGACGCCTATGTCGATGCAGAGCTCTCGGTGTTCGACATCTCCAAGGACCTGAGTCTGAAGGTGGAGCCGACGATCATCAACAACCATTCCTCCGGGAATATGCTGGACAACTCGTCCGTCGGTCTGCAGTGCAGCCTGAACTTCTGAGAACTAACAATTAACAAATAGACTAAAAAGAGAATGAAAAAATTAATGCTTATCCTCGCCGCGATGCTATTCACCGGAGCCATGCATGCCCAGGTGGAAATCGACGACGTTGACGTCGAAAGCGAAGAAGAGGAAGAAACGACTGATGTAAGGGTGGAAGACGAGATCGCCGTCACTGACAAGGACGGCAACGAGGAGGTCATCGAGTTCCCTGAGGCCATGACCTACGACCTCGACAGTCTGTTGAACCTCTATATGTCGAAGACCTATTTGGGCACACCGGGTGACTGCGAGATGAAGAACGAGAACCCCACCTTCCCCAGAGAAGTCTATATTGAACGTCTGCAGCGCATCCCCTCCGTCATGGAACTGGCATATAACGACATCGTACAGCGCTTCATCGACCGATATGCCGGACGCCTGCGCTACTCCGTGAGTTATATGCTGGGCGCCTTCAATTTCTATGTGCCCATCTTCGAGGAAGCCTTGGAGGCCTATCAGATTCCGCTGGAACTGAAATACCTCCCCATCATTGAGTCGGCGCTGAACCCGAAGGCCGTATCGCGCGTAGGAGCGGGAGGTCTCTGGCAGTTCATGCCTGCCACCGCCAAGCAATACGGGTTGACCATCAACTCACTGGTGGATGAGCGCCGCGACCCCGTGAAAGCATCATACGCCGCCGCCCATCTGTTGAGCGATCTCTATCGTATCTTCGGTGACTGGAATCTGGTGATTGCTGCCTATAACTGTGGCCCGCAGAATATCAAGAAGGCCATCCAGCGCCATCGCGCTGCCAAAGGGCGCACGGAAGAAGACCCCATCACCGCTGAGGACAAGGACTACTGGCAGTTGTATCCCTACCTGCCCGCTGAGACCCGTGGCTATGTGCCGGCATTCATCGCCGCCAACTATATTATGACCTACTACTGCGAACACAATATCTGTCCGATGAACACGAGACTGCCCATGCAGACAGATACTGTCGTCGTGAACAAGAACGTACATCTGGGACAGATCGCCGGTGCCCTCGGCATCGACATTGAGCAGTTGCGCGCCCTGAACCCGGAATACCGTCATGACGTGGTGCCTGGTCTGACGAAGCCCTCGGCCATCAAGATGACCATCAGCGACGTCAGCAACTTCCTCGACCACGAAGATTCCGTCTATAACTACCGCGCCAGCGAGTTCCTGACCAAACGGGCTGTGGCGGATGTAAACGATGATGTGCCCACTTTCTCGCGTAGCCGCCGCAGTGCCTATAACCGCAGCGGCCGTCGCAGCGCACGTAGTGCCAGGAATGCCCGTGGCTCACGCGGTTCACGAAGCACTGCCTCCGGTACCTCTGTGACCATCAAGAAAGGTCAGACCCTTTCAGAGATCGCCAAGCGCAACGGTACCACCGTGGCTAAACTCAAGAAGTTGAACGGCATCAAGGGCAACAATATCCAGGCTGGCAAGAAACTGAGAGTGAAATAGTAATACTATAAGGAGGGAATGGTATGGATGTAGATGAGCAGAAAACCATAGAAGAGGCTGACGACCAACTAATCAATGCGGCGTTTCAGAAGCTGTTGAACGATTATATCGCTTCGCGCCACAGGAAAAAGGTCGATCTCATCACAAAAGCCTTCAACTTCGCCCGTCAGGCCCACAAAGGCGTGCGCCGTCTGTCGGGAGAGCCCTACATCATGCACCCCATCGCCGTAGCCCAGATCGCCTGTTCGGAGATCGGACTCGGTTCTACGAGTATCTGCTCCGCCCTGCTCCACGACGTGGTAGAAGATACCGACTACACCGTCGAGGACATCGAGAACATCTTCGGGCCAAAGATCGCACAGATCGTTGACGGTCTGACGAAGATCAGCGGTGGCATCTTCGGTGAACAGGCCTCCGCACAGGCGGAGAACTTCAAGAAGTTGCTGCTCACGATGAGCGACGATATCCGCGTGATCCTCATCAAGATCTGCGACCGTCTGCACAACATGCGCACGCTGGAGTCGCAGCCTGCCAATAAACAATACAAGATCGCTGGTGAGACGCTTTATATCTACGCCCCACTGGCTAACCGCCTCGGACTGAACAAGATCAAGTCGGAACTGGAGAACCTTAGTTTCAAGTTCGAGCACCCCGACGAATATGCGGCCATCGAGAAGAAACTGGAATCGACGCGTGTCTCCCGTGACGAACTGTTCACACAGTTCACCAACCCCATTGAAGACGCCCTGAAACATATGGGCATCCAGTATGAGATCAAGGAACGCGTGAAGAGCCCCTACTCCATTTGGAACAAGATGCAGAACAAGCACGTCACCTTCGAGGAGATCTACGATATCCTGGCCGTGCGTATCATCTTCACGCCAAAGGTCCGCGAGGAGGAGGTCAACGAGTGCTTCAATATCTACGTCGCCATCTCTAAGATCTATAAGTCTCACCCGGATCGTCTGCGCGACTGGCTCTCGCAGCCGAAGGCCAACGGCTACCAGGCGCTCCACGTGACGCTGATGTCGAAACAAGGCCGCTGGATAGAGGTACAGATCCGTTCAGACCGTATGGACGAGATCGCCGAGCAGGGTTTCGCCGCCCACTGGAAGTATAAGGACGGTGTGGAGGAGGAATACACGGAGGACGAGAACGAACTCAACGACTGGCTCCGTACCATCAAGGAGATCCTCGACGACCCGCAGCCCGACGCCATGGACTTCCTCGACACCATCAAGCTGAACCTCTTCGCCAGCGAGATTTTCGTCTTCACCCCGAAAGGCGAGATCCGTACGATGCCAGCAGGCTGTACCGCCCTCGACTTCGCCTTCACCATCCACACCTTCCTCGGCAGCCACTGCATCGGTGCGAAGGTAAACCACAAACTCGTGCCCCTCTCCCATAAGCTGCAGAGCGGCGACCAGGTGGAGATCCTCACCTCTAAATCACAGCACGTCAGTCCGTCATGGATCAACTTCGTCTCCACGGCCAAGGCCAAGGCGAAGATCCAGGCCATCCTCCGTCGTGACAACCGTGAGGTACAGCGGCAGGGAGAAGAGATCTTCAATGCCTTCCTCCAGAAGAACGGCTTCGAACCCAGCATCTCGTTGGCAGACCAGTTGGCCGACTTCCACGACTACAGCAAGCGCAGCGAGTTCTTCCTCGCCATCGGCGAGAAGATCGTGCTCTTAGGGGAGAAAGACCTCGACAAGCTCAACGGCAAGGACAAAGACGCCGACAGTCAGTCTGGCTGGCTCAAATACGTACCCTTTGTCAGCAAGAAGAAAAAGGAGGAGAGTCCCAAGCAGGAACTGTTTATCGTACCTGAGAAGTTCAACCGCAAGAAACCCATCTATCTCTCCGAGGAGAACTACAACCAGTATAAGTTCCAGGGCTGCTGTCACCCGATTCCCGGTGACGATGCCCTTGGCTATATCAACAACAAGAACCAGATTGAGATCCACAAGCGCGCCTGTCCTGTGGCTGCCAAACTGAAGTCAAGCTTCGGCAACCGCATCCTCGATGTGAAGTGGGACATGCACAAGATTCTCTTCTTCAATGCCACGATCCGTCTGGGCGGCATCGACCGTGTGGGACTGCTCAACGAGATCACACAGATCGTCTCCTCGCAGATGAACGTCAATATCCACAAGATCATGATCACCTGCGAAGACGGCATCTTCGATGGCAGCATCGACCTGCGCGTCCACGACCGTGAGGATGTCAAGCAGATCATCGCCAACCTGAAGAAGATCGCCGATCTCAAGGAAATATCAGAGATTATGTAACACAAAAAAGCCTCCCGAATCCGAGAGGCTTTTTCTTTTGCTTATTGCAAGTAGTCCAACTGTTTCTTCAAAGTCTGGAGTTCTGTCCTGATACTCATCAGCGACTCCAGCACATCCGCCTTCTTATCGGCCCCTTTGCGATTCTGCGTCAGGATCTTACGGGCTGCCGCCAGTTTGAAACCGCGCACCTTCACGAGGTTATGGATCAGACGGATCTGCTCAATATCCTTCTCCTGATACTGGCGCACCTTAGCAGGACCAGTCGTCTTAGGCTTCAGGAACGGGAACTCCTGCTCCCAGTAGCGTAACGTACTCTCGTTGAGTTCAAACATCTCCGCCACCTCCTTGATGGAGTAGTAGAGTTTCAGGTTCTTGTTCAGGTTCAGTGCCATATCATTCGGGGGTTAAAGGTTTGCCAATTCTACCACTTTGTCGATAGCAGCCGAGAGACCGTCGGGGTTCTTACCACCGGCACTGGCGAAGTGGGGCTGTCCACCACCGCCGCCCTGCATCAGTTTGGCGGCCTCGCGCACGAGCTGACCAGCGTTCAGGCCATGATCCTTCACCATATCGTCGCTCAGCATCACGTTCAGCAGGGGTTTGCCGTCGAACACAGTACCCACTACACAGAGCAGGTTCTCGGGCACGAGTTCACGCACCTTGAACACAAGGTCCTTGGCAGCGTTCGCCATCATATTGAACTGTCCCGTGATAACTGTCACACCGTTGACGGTACGGGCCTTCGTCGTCAGTTCCTGTGCCAGAGCCTGTACCCGCTGGGCCTGGAACTGCTCGATATCCTTCTTCATGGAGTCGTGCTCCTCGATATACTTGGCTATCACGCCCTGCAGGTCCTTCGCATTGTTGAAAAACGCCTTCACAGCTTTCAGAATATCCTCGGTCTTGTAGAGCAACTCCTCGCATTCCTTACCCGTCTTGGCCTCAATACGGCGGATACCGGCGGCCACACTGCTCTCGCTGATAATCTTGAAGAAGCCGATCTTACCCGTTGCCTTGGCGTGGATACCACCGCAGAACTCACACGACGGTCCGAAGCGCACCACACGCACCTTGTCGCCGTACTTCTCGCCGAAGAGGGCGATGGCACCGAGTTTCTTGGCCTCGTCGAAGGGCACGTCACGGTGCTCGTCGAGGGGGATATCCTGACGGATCATCTCGTTCACCATGCGCTCCACCTCACGGATCTGCTCATCGCTGACCTTCTCGAAGTGCGAGAAGTCGAAGCGCAGGGTGTCAGCGCTGACAAACGATCCTTTCTGCTCCACATGGTCGCCCAACACCTGTTTCAGGGCGTAGTCGAGCAGGTGGGTAGCAGTATGGTTGGCGGCAGAGGCGTCGCGCTTGTCGGTATCCACACAGGCCATGAACTGGGCCGTGGGATCCTTCGGCAACTGCTTCACGATATGCACCGTCTGATTGTTCTCGCGCTTGGAGTCGATGATCTCGATGGTCTCGGCCTCGTTGCAGATCACACCTGCGTCACCGACCTGTCCACCCATCTCACCGTAGAACGGTGTGTAGTCGAGCACGAGCTCATAGAACTCATTCTTCTTCTGTGTCACCTTCCTATAGCGGAGAATGTGACACTCGTATTCCGTATAGTCATAGCCCACAAACTGCTGTTCACCAGCCTGGAGCTCCGTCCAATCTGAGTTCTCCACGGCAGCGGCGTTACGGGCACGCTCCTTCTGCTTCTGCATCTCCACGTCGAACTCGGCCTCGTTCACCGTGAAACCGTTCTCACGGCAGATCAGTTCCGTCAGATCGAGGGGGAAACCGTAGGTGTCGAAGAGACGGAAGGCCTGCACACCGTCGAGTTCGGTCTTACCCTCTGCCTTCAACTGTTCCATAGCCTTGTCGAGCAGGGAGATACCCTTATCGAGCGTACGCAGGAAAGCATCTTCCTCTTCCTTCATCACCTTCATGATCAACTGCTGCTGGGCCTTCAGTTCGGGGAAGGCGTCGCCCATCTCGATGACGAGCGTGGGCACGAGCTTATAGAGGAACGACTCCTTCTGATTCAGGAACGTATAGGCGTAGCGCACGGCACGGCGCAGGATACGGCGGATCACATAGCCAGCCTTCGCATTCGAGGGCAACTGACCGTCGGCGATCGAGAAACTCACGGCACGCAGATGGTCGGCGCAGACGCGCATGGCCACGTTGATATCATCCTGCTGCTTGCTCACCTCACCTTCCTCGAAGGTCGTATATTTCAAGCCCGTGATCTCCTCCTCAGCCTTGATGATCGGCTGGAAGATATCAGTGTCATAGTTCGAGTGCTTACCTTGCAGCATACGCACCAGGCGCTCAAAGCCCATACCCGTGTCGATCACGTTCATCGAAAGTTTCTCCAGACTACCGTCGGCCTTGCGGTTGAATTGCATGAACACGAGGTTCCAGATCTCAATCACCTGGGGATCGTCCTTATTTACGAGGTCGCGGCCATTGATGCCTGAAGCCTTGCGCTGCTCGGGGGTACGACTATCCACGTGGATCTCTGAACATGGACCGCAGGGACCCGTGTCGCCCATCTCCCAGAAGTTATCGTGCTTGTTACCGTTGATGATATGATCAGCGGGCACGTGCTTGGCCCAATAACTGGCGGCCTCGTCGTCGCGGGGGATATTCTCCTCGGGCGAGCCCTCGAACACCGTCACGTAGAGGTCCTCGGGATTCAGTTTCAGCACATCCACCAGATACTCCCAAGCCATGTCGATGGCACCCTCCTTGAAGTAGTCGCCAAACGACCAGTTGCCGAGCATCTCGAACATCGTGTGGTGGTAGGTGTCATGACCCACCTCTTCCAGGTCGTTGTGCTTACCGCTCACGCGCAGGCATTTCTGCGTATCGGCACGACGACGCGGTTCCGGGTCACGGGTACCCAGGATAATATCTTTCCACTGGTTCATACCGGCGTTGGTGAACATCAGTGTGGGGTCGTCCTTGATGACCATCGGGGCTGAGGGCACGATGGCGTGCTGCTTCGACTCGAAGAAATTTTTAAAAGAGTCGCGAATTTCTTTAGCTGTCATTTCTATGCGTTGTATTTCTTACCTTATTTATAATGATGGTGCAAAGGTACTTATTTTTTCGGAAATAACCAAAGGTTATTGCCAAATAAGTGCCACGAAATTTCAAATAAGGGCCGAGTATTACACAATAAGGGCCACGAAATTTTCCTACGGGGCCTTTAAATTTTTCTGCGGGGCCACGAATTTGAGACAACATAGTCAGGAAACGAGACAAACAACTCAGGTGAAGAAGTAAACGAATTCAGTACAATAAACAGTAATTAACAAAAAGTCATTAAACAACCGCTCTAACAGAGTCAATGCGATTCAGGGAAAGGCATTCAATTATTCAATTATTCAATTATTCAAAATGGATTCATGGATTCAAGGATTCATTTTGAGAATAAAATGATTCAGAATTAATCAAATATATTTTTAAATATATTATATATTATAATATATAATATATTTAATGTTAAATACCTTGTCTTTATGCTAACCCATAACATTAAATGAATCCTTGAATCCTTGAATCCATGAATCTATTTACGTGAAATTAAAAACACATTTTGAATAATTGAATAAATGAATAATCTTTTGGCTGATTGAAGAAAAATGGCTATCTTTGCACACAGAAACTAAAGACCAATCATCATATGGACGACGAAATAAAAAACGACGAGATCTTGGAACAGCAGGAGTCGGAGAGCCCGCAGGCGCTCGAGTTTGACTCGCTTGCTACCGAAGGGACGCAAGAAGGGCACTCCGACTATAAACCCGTGAACCGTTTCGACGCCGCAGCCGTGCACCACCTCAGCGGCATGTACCAGAACTGGTTTCTGGATTATGCCAGTTACGTGATCCTCGAGCGCGCCGTTCCCCACCTGGGCGACGGTCTGAAACCCGTGCAGCGCCGCATCCTCCACTCGATGAAGCGGATGGACGACGGTCGCTATAACAAGGTGGCTAACATCGTCGGCCATACCATGCAGTTCCACCCCCACGGCGATGCCAGTATCGGCGACGCCCTCGTGCAGATGGGACAGAAGGACCTGCTCATCGACACGCAGGGTAACTGGGGTAACATCCTCACGGGCTCCTCTGCCGCTGCCCCGCGATACATCGAGGCCCGTCTGTCGAAGTTCGCCCTCGACACCGTGTTCAACCCCAAGACCACGGAGTGGAAGATGTCGTACGACGGCCGTAACAAGGAGCCGATCACGCTGCCCGTGAAGTTCCCGTTGCTGCTGGCACAGGGAGCCGAGGGCATCGCCGTAGGCCTCTCCTCGAAGATCCTGCCCCATAATTTCTGCGAGATCTGCGACGCCGCCATTGCCTACCTCCACGACCAGCCCTTCCAGCTCTATCCCGACTTCCTCACCTCGGGTTCTATCGACGTCAGCAAGTACAACGACGGCCAGCGCGGTGGCGTCATTAAGGTACGCGCGAAGATCGAGAAGATCGACCAGAAGACGCTCGTGATCCGTGAGATCCCGTTCTCGAAGACCTCCGAGACCCTGCAGGACTCGATCGTCAAGGCCATCGAGAAGGGTAAGATCAAGGCCCGTAAGGTGGAGGACCTCACGGCTGCCAGCGTGGAGATCCAGGTGCATCTCGCCCCTGGCGTGTCGAGCGACAAGACCATCGACGCCCTCTATGCCTTCACCGACTGTGAGATCAGCATCTCGCCCAACTGTTGTGTCATCGAGGACAACAAGCCGCAGTTCCTCACCATCAGCGACGTGCTCCGCCATTCGACAGACCGTACGAAGGACCTTATCCGCCAGGAACTGGAGATCCGCAAGAACGAACTCCTGGAGCAGTACCATTTCCAGTCGTTGGAGAAGATCTTCATCGAGGAGCGCATCTATAAGGATAAGAAATTCGAGCAGGCGCCCACGGTGGATGCCGTCTGCGAACATATCGACGAACGCCTGACGCCCTACTACCCTACCCTCGTGCGTGAGGTGACGAAGGATGATATCCTGAAACTGCTGGAGATCAAGATGCAGCGCATCCTGAAGTTCAACAAGGACAAGGCAGACGAACTCATGGCCCGTATCAAGGCTGAGATCGAGGAGATAGACCGCGACTTGGCAAACCTCACGGAGGTGACGGCCAACTGGTTCCAGTTCCTCAAGGACAAGTACGGCAAGGACCACCCGCGTCTGACGGAGATCCGCAACTTCGACACCATCGAGGCCTCGAAGGTGGCCGAGGCCAACCAGAAGCTCTACATCAACCGTACCGACGGCTTCATCGGCACAGGTCTGAAGAAGGACGAGTTCGTGTGCAACTGCTCCGACCTCGACGATATCATCATCTTCTACAAGGATGGTAAATACAAGGTGATCCGCGTGGCGGAAAAGATCTTCGTAGGCAAGAACATCCTCTACGTGGCTGTGTTCAAGAAGAACGACTCGCGCACGATCTATAATGTAGTCTATCGCGACGGCAAGAAGGGCTGGTACTTTATGAAACGCTTCAACGTGACGTCGATGACGCGCGACAAGGAGTACGACCTCACGCAGGGTACCCCGGGCTCGAAGGTGATGTACTTCTCGGCCAACCCCAACGGTGAGGCAGAGGTCATCAAGGTGACCCTCGACCCCAACCCCAAGCTGAAGAAGATCTTCATAGACCAGGACTTCTCGGAGGTGATGATCAAGGGGCGTGCCTCGAAGGGTAACCTCCTGACAAAGAACAGTGTACACCGCATCGGCCTGAAGAGCCGCGGCCATTCGACGCTGGGCGGACGCCATGTGTGGTACGATCCCGACGTGAACCGCCTGAACTACGACGACCACGGTCAGTTACTCGGCGAGTTCTTCGACGAAGACCAGATCCTCGTCATCCTGAAGAATGGCGACTACTACCTCTCGAACTTCGACCTGAACAACCACTACGAGGAAAACATCCTCCGCATCGAGAAATACGATGCCGACAAGGTGTGGACGGCCGTGCTCTACGACGCCGATAACCAGGGCTATCCCTATCTGAAGCGTTTCGTGATGGACGCCACGAGGAAGAAACAGAACTGGCTCTCGGACAATCCCGCCTCACTGCTTATCCTACTGACGGACACACCCTTCCCACGCCTGCTGATGACCTACGGCGGTGCCGACGCCTTCCGTGGCTCGGAGGAGATCGACGCCGAGCAGTTTATAGCCGTCAAGGGCTATAAGGCCAAGGGCAAGCGCCTCACCACCTACACCCTTGAATCGCTCACGGAACTCGAGCCCACCCGTGTCCCCGAGGAGCCAGTAAGTAATGAGCCCCAGGACGCAGAAGACACAGAAGAAGACCTCGACCCCGATGCTGGCAAGAGCGAACAGCAGGTGCGTGACGAACTCACAGGGCAACTAAGACTTTTCGACGATGAGGAGTAAGATTCTGGCCGTCGTTGCCCTTCTAGCCCTCTCCGCCTCCGCACAGGAGGGAACGAGGAGCGTCCATCTTCTCGGTGTCGGCAACACGAATATCCTCGATACCTATCTCTCCCAGGAGAAATACAAGGGCGACGGCTTCACCTATTTATATATACGCGAGGGCGCAACCCCCGAGAAGCGCTGGAACAACGTCATCGAGCACGAGCTCGACTTCTCCACGACAGAGGATCGCAGTAAGACCACCACGGAACTGGAGGCCGGCTATAACCTCTATTGGGGCCGTTACCGTCAGTGGCGTCTCCTTGACGACCACCTGCGCCTGCAGGCCGGCGGTCTCATCAACGGTACCCTCGGCATCATCTACCACACGAGCAGTGCGAACAACCCCGTCCAGGCCAGAGTAGCCCTCAACCTCATGCCATCGGGCATCGCCACCTACGACTTCCGCCTCTGGAAGCAGCATTTCACAGCACGCTATGAGTTGAACGTGCCCCTCCTGGGCGTGATGTTCAGTCCGAACTACGGCCAGTCGTACTACGAGATCTTCTCTCTGGGCAACTACGACCATAATGTCGTGCCGACCACCTTCGTCAGTGCTCCCACCTTCCGTCAGCAGCTGACGCTCGACTGGCAGACTGGTGACAGGATCGCCATCCGCATCGGCTATCTGGGCAACTACCAGCAGGCAGCCGTCAACAACCTGAAGCAGCACGTCTATGCAAACCGATTCCTGATCGGCATAGTAATAAAGAAGTGAAAAGCGAACAAAAATAAGATGAGAACGAGATACAGACACGACCAGAGGCCCGGATGGGTAACAGCGAAGAAACTCCTCTTCGTTGCCACACTTTTCACTTTTCACTGTTCACTCTTCACCTCCTGTGTAGATACACAAGAGTATGAGAACACCCCGCAGGGCAACTTCGAAGCCCTGTGGAAGATCATCGACGAGCACTACTGCTTCCTCGACTATAAGCATCAGGCCTACGGTCTCGACTGGCAGCAGGTATATAATATATATAATGTACGCGCGAGAGGCGATCTCAGCAGTTACCAGCTTTTCGAGGTACTCACGGGGATGCTCTCCGAACTGCGCGACGGTCATGTGAACCTCTATACCTCGTTCGACAATGGCCGTTACTGGAAGTGGCACGAGGACTACCCCGCCAACTTCAGCGACACCCTGCAGCGCCGCTACCTCGGCACCGACTACCGACTCGCCTCAGGCATGCAGTACCGCATCCTCGATGATAACATCGGCTACCTGTATGTAGGCAGTTTCGCCAATACCATCGGCGAAAGCACCCTCGACGAGATCATCAAGTACTTCGCCTTCTGCAACGGCATGATCATCGACATCCGCGGTAACGGTGGGGGCAACCTCACCTCCGCCGAGACCCTCGCCGCACGGTTCTGCCAAGAGAAGACCCTCACAGGCTATATCCAGCATAAGACAGGCAAGGGACACAATGACTTCTCGGAGATGGAGCCCCAGTATATGGAGCCCTCGTCGCGCTTCCGCTGGCAGAAGCCCGTCGCCATACTCACCAACCGCGAAGTTTTCTCCGCCGCCAACGACTTCGTAATGATCATGAAGTGCTTCCCCCAGGTGAAGACCGTGGGCGACCAGACGGGCGGCGGCTCAGGACTCCCCTTCACCTCCACGCTGCCCAACGGGTGGACCGTACGTTTCTCTGCCTGTCCGACCTACGACCATAACCGCCAACAGGTGGAGTTCGGCATCGCCCCCGACTATGAGGTCAGTCTCACGGATGACGATTTCCGTCAAGGATTAGACACCATCATAGAATTTGCGCGCAAACTTTTGGTGGAATAAAAAAAAATGAGTATCTTTGCAACCGTTTTGAGCGAGAGACGCGGCAAAAAACGAGAAAGAGGCGCCTGTGGCGGAATTGGTAGACGCGCTAGACTTAGGATCTAGTGTCCCGCGACGTGCAGGTTCGAGTCCTGTCAGGCGCACAGATAGGGGTAAAATGTGCAAAAAACGTCCCAAAAAGCCCCAAAATAGGGGAAAATGACAAAAAAATGATGATTTTTATAAAAAAAACTAAATTTTTCTTGCATAATTGAAAAATATTCCCTACTTTTGTCACCGATTTATGTAAATTTCGTGTAGTATATATATAGTTTAATTGTTTAATTATAATTTTTAAGTTCAAATGAAAAAGAAAATTATTAATGGTATTTTGATGGTAGCTCTGATGTTTGCTGCCACAACATCATTTGTTTCTTGCAAGGACAACGTGGACGACGAGTTAATCCCCGTCTATGCTCAACTTGCTAACGTAAAGAGTGGTCTTGAGACTCGAATCACTGAGATTCAGACTCAGATCAACGAACTTCAGGGTCTGAAGACTGATATTGACGCTAACAAGACGGCTATCCAGAATCTTCAGAATGAGCTCGATCTCCTGCAGTCTAAGCTGGATACGATCAACACTCAGATCCAGAACCTGTCTGGTGACATTGACGAGATTAGGAACGAGTTGGCAGACATTGAGGATGACATCGACGCACTCGCAGAGGCTGTTCTTGCCCTGCAGTTGGAGATCGAGAATCTGCAGGATCAGATCAACAAGATGATCACCGGCATCAAGATCAACAACACCTACAACAACGTAACTGGTACATGGAATCTTCCTGGCGGCATGTCCAAGATGCTGTCTTTGGCTGCTTTCTTCGGTTCTAACGAGACTGGTATGACCCAGTTCCCGAACACTGACGAGGACGCTGTTGTTCTCGGTGAGGCTCTGACTGCTGAGGAAGTTGCTGCCGCTAATGGTCAGTACTACCACTTCGATGCTGACAACCTCCTGTCACAGAATCACGACAATGCTGGTATGATGTTCTTCACCGTAAACAGTGAGGATCCCGCCCAGTTCGACATCAACGAGTGGACTCTGAGCGTTCAGAACAGCGTTGGCAGAACCGCTCCTATCACTTTCAGCGATGTTAAGCCCTCTAGCTATCAGATCCAGTGGGGTATCTATAAGAGCACATGTGTTGATACCGATCCTGACCAGAATGGTGATCCCACCTTCTTCCAGGCTCGTGCTCACATCGATTGGAAGTATCTCGAGGCTACTCAGTTCGATATTGAGAAGTTCATCGATTTCCAGGATATTGCAGACGATTTCAAGGAGCTCGTTGAGGCTGTAAAGGGTACTGATGGTAAGGACGCAAAGGCTAAGGCTCTTGTGAACACTATTGCTAAACTGCTGGTTAACATCTACAGTGGCAACATGAGTGGTGACAACTACGACCTGAAGAACCCGTCTTGGTCTGCTCAGAAGCTCGTTCTCAGCAAGGAAGTTGACGGCATAACCATCAAGAAGTCTGAGGATGACTACACACTGGCTGTAAGTTCTGTTGCTCCTCTGTCATACAACTCATTCTGGAAGATGGAAGAGTCTCTGGCTGAGACAACTGAGGAAGTGGTCGAGCCAGCTGCTGAGAAGACAAAAGAAGAGCTCGGCGGATCTACAAGTGCTGACCGTTTCGCTAGTTTCATTGTGAACTACGGTAACAAGCTCGTCAACGCTCTGAAGAACCACAAGTTGACAAAGTGCGTTACTCCTATCGTACTGTACAATTCTGCTAACGACGGTATTAAGCTCCTGAATGATGGTGAGAAAGTTGGCACTGGTATCATGCATATCAACATTACTTCTCTGACTGAGGAGCTGTTGGTTCCCGCACTTGGTAAGTACGTTGCCCTGTTCAAGGATGGCAAGAAGGTTTCGGCTACTGTTTATCCTGGTGCCGTACAGCTGGTTGACCTGGATCTGAGCAAGGCAGGTGAGTACGAGCTCGTTGTCAGCGCTGTTGACTACTACGGCTTCGTATGCAACAACAAGTACACCATCACAGTTGAGTAAGTAATTAACATTTGCGTATTAAATCAATTTAAGTAACAGATATGAAAATGAAGAAAGCAATATTGTCTTGCCTGATGCTGATGGCTGGTCTGTCAGTATCTGCACAGGAGCAGAAGGGCACGACAGAATATATCTTCGAGCCGAACTTCTACATCCAGCTTCAGGGTGGTGCCCGTTACACCACTGGTGAGACGGATTTCGGTAAGCTCATTTCGCCCACAATCCAGGGTGCTATTGGTTACAACTTCAATAAGGCACTGGGTGCTCGTCTGGGTGTGAACGCTTGGCAGAGCAAGGGTGGTTATGACATTCCCGCTACAGCAGGTATCGCTGCATACAAAGTAGATTACAAGTTCACGAGCATCGCTCCTGCCCTTGATCTGACTTTGAATCTCTCCAACCTGTTCTTCGGCGTTGGTCCTAAGAAGTTTGACTTCGGTGTATTCATCGGTGTTGGTGCAAACATCCGTTCTGCTGCCAGCGATGAAGTGAAGGATATTAAGGCTAAGATCGAAAGAGATTATAATATTCCCGAAGCAACATGGGCTTTCATGCCTAGTGACTATCTGGAGAGTGGCGTATTCGTAACTGGCCGTGGTGGTATCTTCGCTGATTACAAGATTACCGATCAGTTTGCTATCGGTCTTGAGGTGAATGGTAACATCCTGAGCGACAAGTTCAACTACAAGAAGGCCGGTAACCCCGACTCTTACTTCAACGCTATGCTGGGTCTGAAGTATGCTTTCGGTCCTACCTACACCACGAAGTTCATCCCCGATCCGGAGCCCCAGATCGAGTATGTTGAGAAGATCGTTGAGAAGATCGTTGAGGTTCCCGCTCCGGAGCCCGTCATCGAGCCGATCCGTCGTGATGTATTCTTCCTGATCAACAAATACAACATCCGTGAGAGCGAGGAGCAGAAGGTTAAGGATATCGTTGACTACATGCGTGCTAACCAGACCGCAAGGGTAATGGTAACTGGTTATGCTGACGCTGGTACAGGTAACGACCGTATCAACGACCGTCTCGCTGCTCAGCGTGCTGACGCTGTTGTGAAGATGCTGACTGAGAAGTATGGTATTCCTGCTGACCGTATCAGCTACGACAGCAAGGGTGCTCGCGTACAGCCGTTCGCTGATAACGACAGTAACCGTGTATCTATCTGTATCGCTGAGATTCAGAAATAATCTGACTCACAGATCATGACACAATAAAAGCCCGGTCCCAAAATGGGGCTGGGCTTTTTTCCATAAAATAAAAAGAAAAAGAAAATGAAGAAAACACTCAGTCTGTTATTACTGTCTGTCTGCTTTGCCTTCAATGCCCAGGCACAGTTAGCCAGCGGTTTCTACAGAGTTCAAAACACATATACGAACAGATACATCAGTATCGAGGATAACGATGTCAAGAACTACCCTGTCAGCAATTCCGGCTCGGTAACCATGTCGGGTATTAAGACCTATAAGCCAGGAACAAAGGTATCAACCAGTCCCTCAACTATCATTTTTGTATCTAATGTTAGTGGTAATCAGTACGATATGGAGGGACAGGGCACCAGCATCCACGCTCTCACAGGAGGAAAAACGTACGTCACGCTAGCCGTACAAAGCGATGGCAGTTATCAGGCATACGGAACCTATGCCAAGGTCAAACTGTATCTGAAAGACGACTCTGACCCTGATAAAGAAGTAGCCGAACTCAAACCTAACAGCAAGAGTGAAAAGGCTATGAACTGGTGGGCACATCCGGTTGATACTGACAAGGAGTATCTTGGTATCCTGCCTGACGTAGAGGCTGGTGGTAAATACTATGGCACCATCAAAGCATCCTTCCCGTTTAAACTGGCATCCAGCGGCATGAAGGCCTACGTGGTGACCGAGAGAGGAGGAAGCGGCTTCACAGTTCAGGAGATTACTGGAGACATTCCGGCAGCTGAGCCAGTCATCATCGAGTGTAGCTCGAAAGATCCTGCTAACAACAAGATTCTGCCTGTACATTCGGATCCCACCTTAACAGTTAAAAATTGTCTCTACGGTGTCTATTGCGACCGCGTGTCAAATAGATACAACAATAATCAAATCTATGATCCGAACTATTTCCGTACCATCGGCACATCGGGCGGTAAACTCGCCTTCAGGAAGGCCGTGGCCGCAGATCTGACGGAAGGTGCATACCTGAAAGCTAACAAGGCTTACTTGTATGTAGAACCCGGAAATGCTGCAGACGTGATGGTAGTGGGAGGTACAGACATCCAAGAGATCAAGAGCGAGGCGACAGGCAATGACCGTTGGTATTCTCTTGATGGAAGGGAGCTGCAAGGACAGCCCACCACAAAGGGTATCTATATCAACAACGGCAGAAAGCTCGTTGTTAAATAAATAAACAAGAAACCCCGCCAGTTGGCGGGGTTTTTTATTATTAGAAAATTGTTTTTGTCAATCGGAAGGTCACTACAGGATATACCTTAAAAGCCTTGAAGATATCCACATAATCACCAACCTGGCCACCGATATTCTCCACATCCTTCGTCAGATTAATACCTTCGTGTGTATAAAGATCTGGGGTGCCGCCCCAGAACATAGCACCAGCATCGAAGGACACCTTCCAATCGTCAGATTTCTTAAACAGGCGGCCACCGTAGCCAAAGCCCAGATAAGGCTTAAAGGCATTTGACTTTGCTTTGACACGTACCATTCCATCCTTATCAGGCTCAAGAGTATAACGCTCACCAGCTTGGTGAAGAACGCCCTTATTATCAACAACATCATGCTTGAAGGTACCAAGCGAAAAACCTAAGCGGCCAAAGCTCTTAAATTTATTATAAATGACATCAATTTCTTCACCACCAAAACTCAATCCTGCATATTTCTCATCTATAGCACCCAAATCAATAAAGGGTTCGTCATTCACAGCCTTTTGATACATGGTATTATACATGCCCACAGAGAGCAGCGACACCATAGCTTCAGTAGAGTTCTCGGCACGGGCAAACTGAGAAGGTCCCCAATAGAAACCAGCGGTAACATGCCAGTGTTTGTTATTCTTGATGGGGAACACATCCACGAGCAACTTGAAATTGTTCATGGTCGGCGTTCCTACCATATCGACATGATCATCCACATCATAACCCGTGAACTGATACAGGAACTCCTTCATCTTATCGAATTTCGTGATGACACGGTTACCATCCTCATCATACTGGCGGGCAGGCTCACCGCCAACGGTCAGATTAAATGTCAAAGTCTTATTGAAATGAGGCATAAATTCATAGCCTGCGCGTACCTGTACATATTTACCAACAGGTGATGCAACATCAAAACCTATACCCGATGTTCCGACAGTCAACGAAGCATCCAGATGCTGAAAAATGTTATGTTCCTTCCAGTACTGGAAAACAGGGATATACCCCGATTGCTCATTCTCATTCAAAATCTTCAGCTTCAACGAATCCTGAGACTGCGCCTTGGCAGACAATGTCAGAGAGACTATAAATGCCAGACAAATAATTTTCTTCATAACGTTATCCTATTAAAGAGTATGTTCAAAATATATTCTTGATAAACCTGAAGTTGATTACCGGAAAAGCCTTCAACTTCGAGATAAAATTCACATAAGAGCCCATATCGCCTGGGATATCGCTGACATCATCCGTCAGATTCACACCGTCAGGGGATACCATCGAGGGCTTGCCACCCCAAAACATCAGACCGCCCGTAACGGCAAACTTCAGATCATCGTGCTTCTTGGAGAAAACAGCCTCATAGCCAATGCCCAGATAAGGCTTAAAGGAATTGGTCTTCACTGGAATGGATATGACACCTTGGTTTCCTGGGGTCATCTTGTAATCCTGATCGCCCCTCTTTCCCATTGGGAATCCAGCAGGGCCATAATCCTTCAAATAATTTAGATTGGGATCGCCGGTGCCTTCTACTGCAGCCTTATACAACTTATTATAGGCGCTAACTGCCTGAAGTGTGGCTGTAGAACTACCGTCGCTCTCAATCTTCGCAAACTGAGACGGTCCCCAATAGAAACCAATTGTCGCATGCAACTTCTTATTGTCAGACAAGGGGAAGATATCTACCAGGAACTTAAAATTATTCATGGTGATACTGCTTGTCATGTCAATAGTCGGCATCATGTCATAACCATATGTCTTATATATCAGTTCACGCACGCGATCGTAATTGGTTTCTATGCGATCACGGTTCTCATCATATTGAATGGATTTCTCATTGCCGATCATGACATCAGCAGAAATATGCCGCTTGAAATGGGGCATCAGTTCATACCCCACTCGTACCTGTGCAAATTCACAAACCGGCATGGCGAGATCAACACCAATACCAGAGGTGCCAAGCGAAAGCGACAGATCCAGATGCTCAAACGTATTACCACGATGCCAGTAACCTGCTTTTACCGGTACTTTCTCCTTCTTACCAAGCTTCACGGATGGAACATACTGTGCACTGACAGCGTGAGCTACCAGGGCAACGGCCACGAGAGCCAGACATCTTTTTATTCCTAATCCATTCATATCTATTCTTTCAATTTATCTCATGCGCCAACGTCCGTCTCTCTCTACCATAGGCACCACGATTTCTTCGTTGGTGGAATCACCGAAACAGAGCGTCAAAAACACATTCGTGTATGGCTGTAACTGTATGCTATCCGTCTTGGCACGTACGATACGCACCTCGCGGATGCCACCGTGGGACGACTGTTGAGTCGCCATGAACTGCTGGTAGTTGTCAAGCAACTGCGAGCGGTACTCAGGATCATCCGGCAAATCGAGTCCTTCCAGGAACGACTCATACTCGCCATGTATCAGATGGTCATAGTAGCCCTTGGCAGCCAGAGAGGCCAGTTCTTCCGGAGTAGGCTGCGAGCAGCCAAGAAGAGCAAGGAAGACGAGCAAACCCAGCCGTTCTAACCTGACTAACTGATGACCAACACTTTTCCCCATTACTTCTGGCGAACAAACACGTTAATGGGCGAGCCCGTCAGCGTCCAGTTCTCCCGGATCTTATTCTCCAGGAAACGCTTATACGGCTCTTTCACATATTGCGGCAGGTTAGCGTAGAACACGAAGGTGGGAATCTGCGTGTCGGGCACCTGTGCCACATACTTGATCTTAATATACTTTCCTTTCACCGAGGGAGGCGGATAAGCCTCTATCAGTGGAAGCATCACCTCATTGAGTTTCGACGTGCCGATCTTCGCCTTACGGTGCAGATAGACATCCTTGGCAGTCTCCAAGACTTTGAAGATGCGCTGTTTTGTGAGTGCGGAGCCGAAAATAATCGGGAAATCCACGAACGGCGCCATACGCTCACGGATGGCATTGGTGAAGGTATCGATCACGATCTGCGACTTGTCTTCTACCAGATCCCACTTGTTGACGACAACCACCAACGACTTATTGTTCTTTTGTATCAACTGGAAGATGTTCATATCCTGAGCCTCGATACCACGCGTGGCATCGATCATCAGAATACAGACATCACTGTTCTCGATGGCCCGGATAGAGCGCATCACAGAGTAGAACTCCAGATCCTCCGTTACCTTGTTCTTACGACGGATGCCTGCCGTATCGACTAGATAGAAATCAAAGCCGAACTTATCGTAGCGGGTATAGATGCTATCACGCGTCGTACCGGCGATATCCGTCACGATATGACGATCCTCACCGATAAATGCATTGATAAGACTCGACTTACCTGCATTCGGACGGCCCACCACGGCAAAGCGGGGAATACCATCCTCTGTCTCATCAGTCTTTTTCTCTGGCAACATCTCCAGCACCTTGTCGAGCAGATCACCCGTACCACTGCCAGTGGCAGCGCTAATGGGAATGGGATCACCCAGTCCAAGTTTGTAGAACTCGTACTGGTCATAGAGGTCTTTACCGTCATCTGCCTTATTGACAACGAGCAGAACTGGTAGTTTGGCGCGACGCAGGATCTGCGCCACGTCCATATCCAAATCGGTCACACCGTTGGAGATATCACAGAGGAAGAGCACAAGGTCTGCCTCCTCCGTAGCAATAACAACCTGCTTACGAATCTCCCCTTCAAAAATATCGTCGGAGTTCACCACCCAGCCGCCAGTATCAACGACAGAGAATTCCTGTCCGTTCCATTCGCATTTGCCATATTGACGGTCACGCGTGGTACCGGCCTCATTACTGACAATCGCCTGACGACTTTTCGTCAAACGGTTGAACAAGGTCGATTTCCCCACGTTCGGGCGTCCTACTATCGCTACTAAATTTGCCATACTTAATTACTCAGGATTATAACCGAAATGATTCAATTCACGCTCGGAACTGCGCCAGTCCTTATCCACCTTTACGAAGGTCTCCAGATAGATGGGCTTGTCGAAGAACTTCTCCAAGGCCTTGCGGGCCTCTGTCGAGACTTTCTTCAGGGCCACACCCTGATGGCCGATGATGATACCCTTCTGAGACTCGCGCTCCACATAGATAATCACATTGATATGGATATTCTTCTCCGTTTCCTTAAAGCGCTCCACCGCGACCTCCACACTATAGGGGATTTCTTTATCATAGTAGAGCAGAATCTTCTCACGTACTATCTCCGAGACGAAGAAGCGGGCCGGCTTATCTGTCAACTGATCCTTATCGAAATAGGCAGGGCTCTCAGGGAGCAGTTCCTGAATACGCTTCAGGAGTATGTCCACTCCGAACTTGTTTTTCGCTGAGATGGGCAGGATCTCTGCCTTTGGCAAGAGGGCATGCCAATGCTCAACGATCTCTGCAAGTGCCTCCTGACTGGATTTTTCTGTTTTACCAGAGCCTAACTCATCAATTTTATTAATCAGCAGAAGTACAGGAATCTCCATCCGCTGCACTTTCTCCAAGAAGTCCATATTCTTCTCGGGATTCTCCACCACGTCAGTGACATAGAGGAGGATATCTGCATCCTGCAGCGCCGACTCGGAGAAGGCCAACATAGATTCCTGCAACTTATAATTCGGCTTCAACACACCTGGCGTATCAGAAAAGACGATCTGCATCTCCGGGGTATTCACAATACCCATGATACGGTGACGGGTAGTCTGTGCCTTGAAGGTTGCAATTGAAATACGCTCACCAACCAACTGGTTCATGAGCGTACTTTTACCTACGTTGGGGTTTCCAACGATGTTGACGAATCCGGCCTTATGCACACTTGTCACTTGTCACTTCACTTTTCGTTTCCATCGTATGCCCATTTCAGATAGGACGCTCCGTGTACGAATCCCGCGCCAAAGGCAGTAAGTATCATGTTATCACCTTTTCTGAGTTTACTCTCGTAATCCCAGAGGGCCAGCGGAATCGTGGCGGCACTCGTATTACCATAGTGCTCGATGTTCACCATCACCTGCTCCATCGGCAGTTCCAGCCGCTTGGCCACAGCCTCGATGATACGCATGTTTGCCTGATGGGGAACCACCCACTGGATATTGTCCTTATTCAGTCCGTTGCGCTCAGCTATCAATACGCAGTCATTGCTCATGTTCGTCACTGCATAGCGGAACACCGTACGTCCCTCCTGATACAGGTAGTGCAGTCGGTGATCAACAGTGAAATGCGACGGCGGACAGACAGAGCCCCCAGCCTTCATATGGAGGAAGGGCAGTCCCTTGCCATCCGTACGCAGGAAGGAGTCCATCACACCGATATTCTGTTCCTCCGTAGCTTCCAGCATGACTGCAGCCGCACCATCTCCGAAGAGCGGACAGGTCTGACGGTCTTTATAGTCCGTCACTGACGACATCTTATCGGCACCGATAATGATGATGCGCTTACAGCGTCCACTCTGAATCATCGATGCCGCTACGTCGAGCGCATAGAGGAATCCACAGCAAGCACCCCAGAAGTCAAACGCGAACGCGTTCTTCAGTCCGAGTTTACCAACTACGATGCTGGCTGTGGATGGGAATTTATAATCCGCCGTGGAAGTGGCTACGATCAGCGCGTCGATGGTATCAGGATCCACGCCAGTCTTCTGCACCAGTTGCTTGGCAGCCTTACGGGCCATATAGCTGGTACCAAGACCTTCCTCTGTGAGGATGCGGCGCTCCTTGATGCCGACACGCGTCATAATCCACTCATCATTGGTATCTACCATCCTCGACAGTTCCTCATTCGTGAGGACATAGTCGGGAACAAAGCCACCAATGCCGGTGATTATCGCGTTGATTCTATTCATTACTCAGCTGCTACGTCCTCTTTCTTGATAGCCACCTTACCACGATAGTAGCCACATGTCGGGCATACTGTGTGATAAACGTAATATGCGCCACAGTTAGGGCATACTGCGAGTGTAGGAGCTACAGCCTTGTCGTGAGTACGACGCTTGGCCTGACGAGTGCTTGATTGTCTTCTTTTAGGATGTGCCATAATTATTGAAATACTTTAATTCTTAAACATTTAAATTCTTCAGTTTTTCCCATCGGGGGTCGGCAGACTGGTTGGACTCCTCATCGCTGCTTCGGTCAGCTGACAGCTCTTCCAGAGCTTGTGTCATGGCAGGGTTGCACTTGCCAGGTGCATGCACATGCCTGATGGGTATGACCAGTATGGCGAACTCATAGATGAACCAAGAGATGTCGAGTATTCCTTCGTCCTCAGGCACCACGATGATATCATCTTCCTCTGAGTAGTTGCTCCCGAACTTGACGATGAGGCGGTTGTCGGTCTCCACCGGCTGCTCCATATCGTCCAGACAACGGTCGCAGGGTATGACGACATGGCCTTGGGTATGAAACAAGAGTTCAAAAAAACCGGTAGCCTTGCGTATAGACACCGACACATGCAAAGAACCCTGCTTCACCTCGGCACCGTCCAAAGCCTCGAAGAAACCATCATCAAGACTGAGTTCCAAGGATGTCTCCTCTTCCGTCAGACCTTTCAGGTCAATCTTCAGAAACTCCAGACTATTCATCATAACGGGTTGCAAAGTTACAAACTTTTTTTCATTTATTAGACTCTCATTTACTTTTTTTATCATTTTCCCGCAAAATCCGTCACTATCAGCGGGTTATATTACACAAAAACAGGGGTCCTTGTGCAATAATCAGCCTCTTTTGGGCAATTCAATCCTGAACGTTGTGCCCTTACCGATTTCCGATGATTTGACGAAAATACGTCCCTTATGATACTCTCCAACAATACGACGGGCGAGAGAGAGACCAAGGCCCCATCCACGCTGTTTGGTCGTAAAACCTGGTGTGAAGATATTTCCGAGGTCTTTCTTCCGAATGCCTTTTCCATTATCAGACACCTCTATGACCACACGATTACCTTCTTCCGTCAGAGTGATTTCAATCCTACCACTTCCTTCCATCGCATCAACAGCATTCTTACAGAGGTTCTCAATAACCCACTCAAACAAGGAGGCATTCATGCTGACAAAAACCTCATAATCAGGAACATGACGAATAATTTCAACCTTATTCGACGTACGACGGTCCATGTAGTCTATCACATGATCCAGGACTTCGTTCATGGAGCCTTCTTTCGGTTCTGGTAAAGAACCTATCTTCGAAAAGCGCTCTGCAATACGTTCCAGACGCTTCACGTCCTTGTCCATCTCAGGAATCAAATCATCTTCGGGATGATTTTCCTTTAAGATCTCTACCCAGGCCATCAGACTGGAAATCGGTGTGCCAAGCTGATGAGCCGTCTCTTTCGATAAGCCCACCCATACCTTATTCTGTTCTGCCCTCTTCGAAGAGAGCAATGCAAAAATAGCCACCACAACAAAAATCATTACAATTCCCAACTGCCAATATGGATAAGAGGCAAGACGCTTTAAGAGCGTCGATTCGTCGTAGCAGACCAATTGATAATCGTTTGTCTGAGTGGAGTCGCCCAGATGGATTTTAATATATTTCCCATCTTCATAAAGCTTTTTGCCATATCTTGCCACATAGGAGTCAGAATCTGCGGCTGTTTTTTCATCCATCGCAATATTCCTATAGTCATCCACATGTCCCATTTTGTCAAGCACAATAACAGGGATAGTATTATTGCCTTGGATAACATCGAGTACCAATGAGAGATCTGTATTTTCATCAGCATGGTTGAGGGCATGAAGAGCCTGCGCCCACACCTCCATCTTCTTCCGCTCCTCATTAGAGAGGTCCTTGACGAGATAATGGGAAACCAATAAAGAGGTCACGGCGATAACGATTGCCGCCAAAACCAAAAAAATCTTTACTTGCCTTATCCTATCTGTCCATTGCATACAACTATATAAACGAAAAAGCCCCGAAGATATTGTATCTTCAGGGCCTCACCTTGAAAAAAGACGGCGGCTTCCTACTCTCCCGCATTGCATTGCAGTACCATCGGCGCAGGCGGGCTTAACTTCTCTGTTCGGAATG